>JBBRBE010000146.1:0-15174 GCA_038206175.1 Chloroflexia bacterium | reverse complement strand
CACGGCGGCTCAGGCTCAGGTGACGACCGCCGCTGCTGTCACCACTGCCGCTCCTGCTGCGACTACTGCCGCTCCTGCCACCACTTCGGTGGTTGCCGCCGCCCCCAGCACCCTGGCCGCGACAGTCGCCCCGGTCGCTGTGAGTGGTCAGGTTATCGGTACGGCTAACTTCCGGGACGATTTGCAGCAAAGTGACCAGGTTATCATCAATTTCGACGCCCTACCGACCGCGCCGAGTGGCCGGGTACTCTTCGGCTGGCTGGTCAACAGCACCAACGGCACAAACATCAACGCCGGTCAACTCGTAGCCGGAGCGAACGGCGCGGTCAGCCGCAAGTTTGCCGACCCGAAAGCCGCGAACCTGCTGGCAGGTTACGATATGTTCATTGTCACTGCCGAGACGATTGACCCGACGCCCAGCGCACCTTCCTCCAACATTCTCTACAGCGGCCAGTTGCCCGGCCCGTCCTTAATCCACATTCGGCACTTGCTGGTCAGCTTCCCCGCTACGCCGGGCAAGATTGGGCTGGAAGTCGGCTTGCGGAACCAGACCCAGGAATTGCGCCGCCAGGCCGAGTCTATGCGAGACGCCGTAGCTGCGAACGACCTCAACGCGGTCAAGCTCAACGCCGAACGCATCGTCAACCTGATTGAAGGCGCGAAAGGCCAGGATTACGGCGACCTGAACAAAGACGGCCAGGTACAAAACGCTGGCGACGGCTATGGCCTGATCAAGAACGGCGACCAGTTAGGCTACCTGGACGGCTCGAAGGATCACGCGGCCCTCGCCGCCAAAGCTGAAGGCGCGACCGAAGACATCAAACTCCACGCCGGACACGTCGGCATCACCGTGGACAACGCCAGTGGCTGGATTAGCTCTATCCGAGACCGTTCGCTCTCGATCCTCAAGCTGAGCGAAGTCAAAGCCACCGAACCGCTGGCCCGTGAAATCCTGGTGCTGGCTAACCAGGCTCTTAACGGAGTAGACCTCAAAGGCGACGGCCAGATACAGCCAGTTCCGGGTAGCGGCGGCGTCCTGACCAGCTACCAGCACGCTCAACTGATGGGCATTATCCCGCTCAAGTCCACCACGCCCGGTGCGGCAGGAGCAGGTGCAGGTGCAGCCGCCCCGACCACTACCGACCACGCCGGTCACGGCGGCACCCCGACTACCGCCGCAGGTTATGGCGCAGCCCCGACTACGGCGGCTCCGGCAGCCGCACCGACGACCAAAGTGACTGCTGTGGGTGGAGCCGGACAGGTAATCAAGCTCAACATCAGCCAGTTCAAGTTTGGCGATGGTGCGCCGATGACCATCAAGGTCGGGACGAAAGTTACCTGGACGAACCTGGACAACGCTCCTCACACGGCTACTGCCGACAACAGTTCGTGGGATAGCGGCACTTTGCAGAAGGGCCAGAGCTTTAGCTTCACCTTCAACAAGGTTGCCACGGTCAAGTACCACTGCGAAATTCACCCGAACATGACCCAGACCTTCTTCGTAGTCGAGTAATTCTAACAAAGCAGGAGGGGTAGAGGGAGCAAGGCGCAAGCTTTCCTCCTTCTCTCCCCTTCTCAATTCGCCCCGAATAGAAAGGAGTAACTCCAAATGGCGAATTTTGAAAGAACTGGCCTCGCTTCATTCTCAGGGCCATCTACATCTAGCAACATTTCATCTAGCAATATTTCTTCTAGCAACATTTCTTCAAGTTACGGAAATCTCTTCGTTTTCGAGCTTGGCCGTCCTCTCACCGATTGGCGAGAAGGAGCCGATACTTACCTGAGCTGTCACGGGGTGGCTCTACCTGAAGGGGCGACGCTCCAGGCGACGATGGAAAAAGCGGCCATCTACCCTTCTAACGAAGCCGTAGATCGCTTGCAAACTGGACGCGAAGCTTTCGTGGCCCAGGTACGCCAGCCGAACGTTGGTCAGGTAATGGCAACCTATGGCTGGGTCGCCCGAAGTATCGAGCCGCTGGGAGACTCTGGCAGTGCTTTCGACCCACCCGCCGGAGATGTCTGGCTTTATGATTTCGCTACCGTTCCTTCTTACCGCAGGCGCGGTTATTATCCGGCTCTTCTCCGCTTTATTCTGGCGCAACTTGCTGCCGAAGGAGTTGGTCGAGCCTGGATCGGCACTAAACCGGGCAACCATACTTCGGCGCGGGCGATCCTCCGGGCCGGTTTTTACAAAATAGCCGATATGCTCTACGTTCCGCCGCAGCCCAACCACCCGGTGCGTTTCGAGATGTTGCCTGTCCCCGGCGTTCCCGCAAACCTGGCCCGGCTAACCCGCCAAACCGCCCGTGTTTTGTTACCGGCGGAACTGGTGAACTTCCAGGTTCAAGCTCAAATTCAAGTTCAAGCTGCGCCTACCTCTATGGGAATGCGCTAGGCAGAACTTTGACCGGCGAAGCGTCTCAGGACGCAGCGTTATAAAACAAAAAGAAAAAGAAAGGAAAAGATAAAACAAAGATGAATACTCAAAAAAGTGAAATCGTGCTGAGCAAAGCCAGTTTACAGTTAGGAGCGTGGGGTCTGGTAATGCTGGTGGGTGGGGCGATGAGCCAGTGGTTCAACCTGAGTGCCGATTTCTTGCTGGTGTTGTGGGGCGGCGCAACCGTGCTGGGCCTGGCCGGGCAAATTGTAGGACTGGTACGCGGCATGAATGTGAATCTGGCAATCTGGATCGGTTTAATTCTAGTCGGGTGGCTCTTTACGCTCTACGTAACCAAGTTCGAGAACGGTGTACATGTCGACCTTTACGGCGATCTGGCCGGAGTCTGGTTAGTATTACTGGGTCTGGGCTATATCGCTACGGCTTTGCAGGTAGACAAACGGTTCTTTGTTATCGCGGCCCTGCATCTCCTGGTGGGCGGATTGGTGGAACTGTCCGCCCGGCAGATCGTTTCTATCGCGTTTGTAGACGCAAATTCTTCGCTCCTGGTAGGTCTGGTGGGTGGGTTGCCTCTGCTGGTTGCGGCTCTTCCGGTCTTGCAAGTTCAACCAAACCGGCAGCGAACCTCGGTTCCGAATGGCCCGTCCTATAGCCAGGTAAATCAGTAGTTCGTACTCAAAATAATCAAAACAGTTAATTTAAAAGGAGCTAATAAATGAACAAATTACAGCTTTTCCAAAATAGTAGAGATTACCAGACTTTCGTACCGGGCCAGACTATCTTCCGCGAAGGACAACCTGGCGAGGCAATGTATGTAGTAATCGAAGGCGAAGTAGACGTAATTATCGGTGATAAAATCTTGACCCAGCTTGGTCCCGGCGAGCTAATGGGTGAAATGGCCCTGGTAGACGCCTCCTCGCGCAGTGCCACCTGCATTGCCCGCACCTATTGCAAACTTGTTCCGATCAATTTGAGGCGGTTTGCCTATCTGGTCGAACAAACCCCTTATTTCGCCATCCAGGTAATGCAAACGATGGCTGAACGGTTGCGGTTCGCTAATATCCAACTACAACCAAAACGCCGCTAATCACTTGCTAGATAAAAAACAAACAGTCCCCAAGCTGCAACCTTTTGAGGGGTTGCAGCTAAAACTCGAAAATAAAAAGTAAAAGAAACATTCAAGTTCTATAAAAGGTTTATCAGGAGAAAATAAAATGATTGAAAATATAGTCGGCGTCTTTCTCACCCCAAGCGAACAACTTTTGCTGCGGGCCGACGAATTTGTACCTGCCGCCAGTGCCCTGCACTCGATCAATATGATCGGATCAGTCGAGCTTTTGCATCGCCAGGGTAAAGTCCAGGCTCGAAGACTGAGCTACGAATTGATCTCGGCGGCCCTGCTGGCTGCCCAGCAAAACAATAATTTAAATCTCGCAATTGGAAAACCAGGCGGTCTGGCCGGGCTTGCCTCGCTACCGGGCCTGATCGCAAAACCAACCGGGGCCGAAAGTACCTGGCCCAAAGGCACCCTGGAAAGTCGGCTCGTTGCCCTCGTCCAAAATCACGGCCTTATCAAAGTTCACAGGCTGGTTTACGAAGTACTGGGACGCGACTACTACCGCTATTTCAACCTGGCACCCGAACTGGTAATGGAAGGTCTGGCTACCCGCGACCTGCTGAACCGCGAGCAAACCAGCCCTATGCTGGTGTTTCAACGCCACTATTACTCGTTGCCGGATCGTACCCGCTTGCTGGTGGCCGGACAGTCGGTTGCGTCGGTAAAAACCCTCCTGAGCGATTACTGGCAAGATAACCCCCGGTTATGGAAGCTCCTTCAAGCCGCCATCAAAAAAGGGATGGAAAGCCGCATGGATAACTCGCCCTCAGACTGATTTTGGGGCGTAGCACTATCCTTTCAAGCCTGGTTTTTGATCTGTTGGGCCGACCGCCCGTAGTTTTATTGCGCTGGTCGGCCTTACAGAGGAAACCCTTGTTTACTGTAATCTAAAGAAGGAGCTTTACATAATGAGCATTTCTAAAAAAGCCAGGCCAAAACCAAATTGGGCCGCTTTTACAATTTCTTTAGCCGTAAGTTTAGCCATAGTAATCCTGCTTTTCGTTAGCTTGTCGGGTTGGAGCGGGGCATCGAGCGAAACGTTGGCGAAGGCTGCCGGGTCGTTACCCACCCATAATCACGCCGACCACACGCACGCGGCGGGTAGCCCGGTCGGGATTTTGCCAGAAGGAAACGCGACTGCCGGTGAACATTTTTACTTTCACCAGGGCTGTGCCGGTTGTCACGGCGACCAGGGCGAAGGCGGCTACGGCCCGGAAATCGCCCGTACCGGGCTACTATTTGGGCAGTTTCTCAATCAGGTTAGAAATCCGGCCAATCCGAGTTCTACTCGGAGCATGACCGCTTACACTCCCGGCGAACTATCTATGGCCGAAGTAAAGGACATTTATGCCTTCTTGAAAAGCTTGAAATAAGAACTCGAAATAAAAATCCGAAGTAAAATTTGTGACTGAACTTGTTTACAAAATAATCCTCCAGATAGGGGAGGCAGGCTCCTCTAGTCAGGGTCTATGCTAGGTATGACCGAAGAAATTTACGAAAAAGATTTACGAAAGAAATCTAAAGAAGGACAGTTAAAACGATGAATAATTTTGCACAGCCTAAATTAGAATTAGCCGGTGAAAGAGGAGGGCCTTCGGCTTTACCGGCCCAAAATCAAAGTAAAAACGTCCAGACAAATGCAGTCCACGGTAGGCTTCGCCGCTTCGCAGTGCATCGGCTGACCGAAGTAGAAGCTAAAGTCCAGCCCGAAAGTCCCGCCGATTATAATTTGTCCTACCAGGCGGTTACTTTCCGTAGTCGAGATGGTCTTCAATTGAAGGGTTGGCTCGTTCCGGCCCCGGATAGCAAAGCGACGGTAATAATCGCTCACGGCTACACCCGTAATAAAACCGATGGTTTGCTTTACGGCTGGTGGCTCTGGCAAGCCGGTTACAGCCTGTTTATGTTCGATTTTCGCGGCCACGGCCAGAGCGAGAGTTCCCACGGTACTTCCATCGGCTACATGGAACGCCTTGATATTCTGGGCGCAGTAGATTATCTGGTTGGCCGGGGCGAACAGAGCATTGCTTTGTTTGGGATTTCGATGGGAGCCTCATCTTCGATCCTGGCGGCAGTTGAAAGTCCCTACGTCAAGGCGGTAGTGGCCGATAGCCCTTACGCCTATCTTTACCGTTCTATAGCCACCCAGGTTAGTAAGTTCTACAAGGCTCCGCGCTGGTTAGCTAAACCGATTGCCAAGTTCGCCCTGGGCGCAGTGGCGGATTATCACGGCTATCAGGCCGCCCAATCCCACCCGATAGATTATGTGTCCCGCCTGGCTCCGCGTCCGCTTTTGCTAATCCACGGTCAGGCCGACACGCTGACTGAAGCTGAAAATAGCCAGCTACTCTACCGCCTGGCCGCAGAACCCAAACAAATCTGGTTGGAACCGGGCGTAGAACACGCTCAGATGTACCGGGTCAGGCCGCACGAGTACCGGCTGCGCGTAGTGGAATTTTTGAATAAAGTTAACTGGGTTGCGCCTCAAACGCTCCTGGATGGGCAAATTTAGTAAGTTTGAAGACGGGCAATATTTAATAACTAAATTTAATTAAAACAAATAAAAGAGGTTAAAATGATTGAAAATCGAAATACGGCCAGTCCTGGCGGGTCGGCGGCTCTTCCGCCCATCGCTCAACCTAAATCAACTCTGTTTACACCGGGCTTTGCTCCGGTCTTGACGATTAGTTATGGGTTTGAAACTAAAGATTTTCCCCTGACTACAAACCGCCTCAGTATCGGGCGGCATTCCGAGAATGATATTGTAGTGCCGGTCAGTACCGTTTCGCGCCTCCACGCGGTCTTGACGCGGGACAATGGCGGTTATACCATCAGAGACCAGAACTCTACTAACGGCTTGCTCTTCGAGGGCGTCAAAATCAAGGAGCGGCAGCTTTTAGACGGGGACGTGCTGCGGGTCGGAGACGACCTCGGTAACGTGGCTACCCTGACTTACCAAGACCCGGCAAACCTGGCTCCCGACCACTTACAGCTACTCCAGCTTTCGGATGACTTGCAGAGTGTGACGATTGGGCGGGCGGTGGATAACGCTTTGTGGCTAGATTATCCGCAAGTTTCGTTGCATCACGCCGTTATCGAACGCGGCGACAACGGCACTCAGGCCGTGCTGCACGACCTGGGCAGCACGAACGGTACTTTTGTGGATGGGTCGCGGGTGCGGTCTGGTACTTCGGCTCCGCTAAAATCCGGCCAGATTATCCAGATTGCCGGGTATCGCCTGGTCTATCAGGGTAACGCGATCAGCCGGATTGCCAGCGAAAGCGTCCGATTGGAAGTAGTCGAGTTGACCCAGACTACCGGCGGCAAGAAATCGGTGGTACTGCTGGACAACATCTCGCTTTCGATTAACCCCAAAGAGTTTGTAGCAATTGTGGGCGGCAGTGGCGCGGGCAAATCAACCCTGATGGACGCTCTCAACGGCTTTCGACCGGCCAGGGCCGGGCAGGTTTTGCTCAACGGCGAAGATTTCTATCATAATTTTAACTTCTACCGGGCTAATCTTGGCTATGTGCCGCAGGAAGATATTATTCACCGCAACCTGAGCGTCGAGCGGGCTTTGTACTATGCCGCCCGGTTGCGCCTGCCTGCCGATACGACCGAGCAGGAAATCGAGCAACGGGTAACTACCGTTCTGGAAGAGGTCGAGATGACCGAGCGGCGCAAAGTCGTGGTGTCGCGTCTATCGGGCGGGCAGCGCAAGCGCGTCTCGATTGCGGTCGAGTTGCTGGTCAAGCCGGGCCTATTTTTTCTGGACGAGCCGACATCGGGCCTCGACCCTGGCCTGGACAAGCGGATGATGTTTTTGTTGCGGCGTCTGGCCGACCAGGGGCGCACGATTATCCTGGTTACGCACGCTACGAGTCATATTATGACCTGTGACAAGGTTATCTTCCTCGCGCCGGGTGGGCGGCTGGCTTTCTTTGGTTCACCCCAGAATGCGCTGGCCTTTTTCGAGGTCAAAGAGTTTGCCGATATTTACTCCAAGCTAGAGCAAACGCCTTCGAGCGGGACGGAATGGGCCGCCCGGTTTCGGCAGTCGGCCTATTATGGCTCGAATGTGGCGACGCTTCCAGGGCGGACACCGGCAACCGACGCGGGCGAAGACGAGGGCGAGGGCGAACTTACCCGGTCTCAACCGCTAGAAGACTATCAGGGGGCGGCGGATAGCGGGATTGGTGGGATGCTTCCTTCGGCGGCGGCGGCTGCCAACCCGATGCAGTCCCAGGCTGGAACCAGAAGCACTAATCCTTCGGTGACGGCTCCGGCGTCGGCCAAACGTCCTAAATTACCCAAAGTTTCGGGCTGGCGTCAGTTCTTGCTCTTGACCCGCCGCTACACCGAGCTACTCTGGCGCGACCGGATTACGCTGCTAGTGCTGGTAATGCAAGCTCCAATCATCGGCCTGGTGCTGGCCCTGGTAGCCGGTGACAACATCTTTGCCGAAGGTAAGCCGCCTATCACGACCCAGCGAGTGCTTTTCATCCTGGCGATTGTTTCGGTCTGGCTGGGTTGCAGCAATGCTGCCCGCGAAATTACCAAAGAACACCCGATCTATTTGCGCGAACGACTCGTAAATTTGCGGGTGCTACCCTACGTAATGTCTAAAGTGGTCGTCCTGGCGACGCTTTGCCTGGTGCAAAGCCTGACCCTGATCGGCATTGTGATGTTGCGGTGCGGCGTGCCAGACAGTGGAGCATTCCTTCCGGCTCCCCTCGAACTTATCATCAGTACCTGGCTTACTACGCTGGGTGGCCTGGGTATGGGTCTGTTGATCTCGGCTCTGGTCAGCAATAGCGACAAAGCGGCCAGTATCGTGCCGATTTTGCTGGTGCCGCAGATTATCCTGGCCGGTTTGATCTTCCCTCTGGAAGGAGCCGGAAAAGGGCTGAGCTATGGCATCGTCTCGAAGTGGTCAATCGAAAGCCTGGGTACTTCGGCCAATCTGAACCGCCTTTATTATCCGGCCATCGCTACGTTGACGGCGGGCGATGGTAAGGAGGCCCAACCGTCGAGCCTGGTGGTAATTCCCTTCGACCCGGCCAACTACGACGACGACCCCAGCGTGCAGAAGGATTACTACACGGGAGCCTTTCTGGAAAGTCGGCGTAACCACCTTTTGAAAGGATGGGGCGCGTTAGCGGGGCTGACTCTTGTGCTGCTGTCCCTGACTTGCTACTTTCAAAAGCGCAAGGACAAAGCCTGGAAACGTTCTTAAACCAGCTTTAACCCACCAACCGGGGCGCGGTGTAGCCCCTAGTAACACATCCACCTCACCCAACCTAGTTATCCAGAGGGTCAAACGGGCTTGTAGTAAAGTCGGGTTTGACCCTCTTTATTTTCCCTTACACAAAACTTAGCCGAACTAGAGTTACCCATGCTGTCGGCTAAGTTACCTAAAATATACTTTCAGTTATTTTCCGGGGCCGCTAAATACCATAAATAGAGGATGCGGCTTCCTCTAAATAGCCGTTAAGCTATGACCATCAGATAACTAGGTTTAATGCGGTTCTGGATGAGAACAGGCCACACATAGCAGGAGAAATACAATGAACCTGGAAAATAAGCAGTTCGGGGCCTACCAGCTAATCAGGCTGCTGGGCCGGGGCGGGATGGCCGAAGTCTGGTTGGGTCGGCAGCTAAATTTAAACCGGGAGGTCGCCCTCAAACTCATCGCGGATACTGCCAACGAACATCAACTGGCCGAACGGTTTGCCCGCGAAGCTCAGGCTCTGGCCCGCCTCGACCATCCGGGTATTTTGCCGGTAATTGATTATGGAACCGGCGACGGCTATCTTTACCTCGTAATGCCTTTCGTTGCCGGAGGAAGTTTGCAGCACCGGCTTGAAGAGGCTTCGCTGAGCCGAGGTCAAATCATCGAGATTTTCGGCTGGCTGCTCAACGGCTTGAAGTATGCCCATAAACAGGGCATTATTCACCGCGACCTCAAACCAGCCAACATCTTGCTTCACGGCGACGGTCGGGCGGTGATTGCCGATTTCGGCATCGCCAAAGACGAGCATGAGAACGTGGCCCTGACTAAAGTCGGCTTTACGATGGGTTCACCCGAATACATGGCTCCAGAGCAATTCATGGGAGAAGCGGATTATCGCAGTGATTTGTACTCGATGGGCGTGATGCTTTACCAGCTATTGACCCGGCACGTTCCCTATACCGGTTCGTCGTTGTGGGCAATCGGGCAGAGCCACATGAAAGAGCCTGTTCCGTTGCCGCATCCACTGGTACCGCCCTCACTCGAAGGGTTCCTGCGTAAAGCTCTAAGTAAACTTCCCGAAGAACGTTTCCAAACGGCTGCCCAGATGGAAGAAACCTTCCGGGAAGTAGTTAAGCCTTCCAGCCATACCGCCGTGCTACAAACTTCTAATTCTTTTCAGCAAGTCGTTTCGCTGACGGCGACCGGGCGTGGTGAGACCTATAATCTGGCTCCTGCTTATGGAGTACAGCAGGATTGGCCCGAAGAAGGCACGGTTAGCCTCGGTCTGGGTGTTTTACCGCCGCTCTCGCCGTCGCAGCCAGTTGCGGTGCCTGCGCCTCCACCCGAACCGCCCCGCGAGGCCGGAACGGTAAGCTTGCCGCAAGAAGCTTCGCCGGAAGGTTCGACCCGGCAGCGGCTTAAATGGTTGGCGGCAGTTGTAACGCTCCTGACCGTTGTGGTCTGCTTGGCTGGTCTGGTGATGCTAACAACCAGCCCTGGCAATAATTCAAAGTCCGCTTCAAATTCAAATCTAACGGCCTCTGCCTCTACCCCCACTAAAGATGTAACGCTACCTGCCAACAACTCAGGAGCCGACCGTCCTAGTTTGAGAATACCGCTAGACCCGCTCAACGGTACGGCAGTAAAAGGAGAGTTAGTCATCGTTGATAACGGTAATGATACTGTTAGCGTAACCCTGACGGCCAGCGAACTCGCACCGGGCCTTCATTCTAGCCACATACATGAGGGAAGTTGTCAGGCTCAGGGGCCGATCCGTTTTCCCCTGCCAGACCTTGAAGCAGATGAAACGGGTAAAGCTATTTCCAGCGTGATCCTCCGAGTTGGCTTTGCGACCCTGACTAACGGTAAGTATTACCTGAATATCCACAATCAGCCCGGCACACCAACTTATGTTTCTGGTTGCGGTGAAATTAATACTTGATAGGCTGAGTTAAAATTAAAGATCATAATTTCTGTACCGAACGATAGAATAAAAAATAAAAGAAAAAGCGGTACTGTTCTACTATTTTCAACTAAATAGTAGAACAGTGCCGCTTTCCTGAAAGCTGTTTTGTTTTAGGCGGTCGTCTGACTGATGGTCTGAGGCGATTAAGAACCAATTAACTTTTTGTGGACTGTCACATCGCCGTTGACGGTAGATTGGCAAGCCAGGCGCACGTTACGGTTGGCCGTCACCGGGCCACGCCCGGCCATCAGCAACTTTTGTTCGTAGCGGTTCATCGGCGAGAGGTTTTCGCTGCCCTGCACCACGACGTAAGCACAACTGGCACACTGCGCTTTGCCGCCGCAGGTCTGGGGCCAGCAAACCCGCTTTTTCGATACCGCCCGCAACAAAGTTGTGCCAGTTTCTATTTCCACTTGCAGTCCTGCCGGTAAAATAGTGACAGTCGCCATTGCTTGTTTGCTTTCTAGCCCAGATAAAGAGCAAAATAAATAAACATCATTGTTTTCATTCACAAAACCTGAACACTTACTTAACAATAGTATAACACTAACCCGATGGAGAGAGCAAGTAGTGAATCTAACGTAAATCTAACAAAGCTGTTTGCTCGCAAAACTTGCCGCATACCCGGCAGGGTGATAAACTAAAACGAGTAGAACAATCAGAAAAGAACCGGGTGAGCAACTCAATGGCACAAAAAGATTATTATAAAATTCTCGAAGTAACTCGCTCGGCTACCGAGCAAGACATTAAAACTGCTTATCGTCGGCTGGCCCGTAAGTATCACCCGGATGTAAACCAGGACAATCCGCAAGCGGCTGAACATTTCAAAGAGATCAACGAAGCTTACGAAGTGCTGGGAGATGGCGAGAAACGCGGCAAGTACGACCAGTTCGGGGTAGATTGGGAGAAATACGACAAGGCTGGTTATGGGGCTAACGGGGCATCGCCTTTTAGCGGTTATGACTACAGCACCACGCCCAACACCGGCAATTTTGGCGATATTTTCGATTCGATCTTTGGCACGCCGGGCCGCGCTCAGAGCCGTACCCGACCTGGCCCTGGCACTAGCCCTGGCTCTAGCACTGAATTTGGGTTTGGCCGGGGAGCTTCGATGCGGCCTCAGCGCGGCGAAGACCAGGAGCAGCCGATTGAGGTGACGTTAGAAGAAGCTTTCCAGGGTTCGACGCGCCAGCTTCAAGTGATGTCCAGCGAGCAGTGCAGTTATTGCAACGGCACAGGTTTACGCGGGGGGCAACGCTGCACGATTTGCGGCGGACGCGGGATGGTTCCGCGCCAGAAGCGTATGGAAGTGCGTATTCCGGCGGGAGTAGACGACGGCACGAAAGTTAAAATTGCCGGGGAAGGCGCACCTGGTTTTGCCGGTGGGCCGCGTGGCGACCTGCTTTTGCGAGTGCAGATTTTACCGCACCCGGCGTTTGTCCGTAAAGGAGCCGACCTGCACACGACGACTACGATCCCGCTCTATACTTCGGTGCTGGGCGGTGAAATTGTCATAGCTTCGCCCCGTGGCAATAAATTTGCTCTGAATGTTCCGTCTGAAACCCAGAACGGTAAGGTTTTTCGCCTGACCGGGCAGGGTATGCCGGTGCTAAACTCGACCGGGCGCGGGGACATGTATGTGAAGGTAGATGTTATTCTGCCGGTTAATCTTTCCGAGGCTGAAAAGCAGTTATTTCAACGCCTCCGGGATATGCGCTCTTAGTTCTAAAAATAAGAGGCTATCGAGAAATTTAGTCTGGGGAGGTCAATGGTAGTCGAATTTAATGTGGGTGAGAAATATCGCAATCGGCGTGGCGAGTACGAAGTATTGAATACCACCGCCGATGGTCGGCTCCGGGTGCGCTACACTGCCGATGGCACGGAAGCCGACCTCGACCGTGAACAACAGGCCCGCATCATTGATAATATGCAGGTAGAGCAAGCCGCCCTGGCCCTGGAAGCGGCTAAAGTCAAGCCGGTAAAAAAAGCCACACGCGTAGCCAGTCCCAAAGTTGCCGCACCACCCCGGCCCGTGTCTGCTGCCACTATCCCGCCTTACACTGGCCCGGCCCGGCCTCGCCAGTCCTTGCCCAGCGATGGCCCGGTTGACCTGAAACCGACTACTGCCATTCGGACTACTTTTACCAAGCTTGAAGTTCTCAAGCTTTTGCAGTTCATTGGGTTTGGGAATGCCACGGGTAAATTCTGGTTCGTCGGCACTAACGAAGTTATTGCTGCCGATGACGGTAACGTAACCCTTTCGGAGCGGATCGTTACCGAGGATTATCAGAAGGAATTCGCCGACGCTGAAATACTCAAAGCCCGCTTTCGGACTGAAACAAGTTCGGCCTACGGCAACCCGACCTGGCGAAACGCGGCTTACCTCGTCACGCAACTGCTTGCACCCCAGGATCAAAACCAGACCGAGGAAAGCCGCCAGCAATATTTTGCCGAACGCTTTGGCGCACTCGATGGCGAGGTACTGCTGACTGACATTCTATCCCTGCCCGCTAAGAGTTTGAACCCGGCGCAGTGGCCCTACCGCAATTCAACTATCACCGATAGCCCGCTCTACCGCGATACTTTGCACGATCCCGAACGCTACCTGGAAGATCGCTTGATGGGCCGCCAGAGCCGAATTGACCGGCTGCGCGAGCTTTACGAAGGTCTAAAACTTCAAAAAACCGCTCCGCAGTTTGTGATTTGTTCCGGGCGACTTTCCACCTGGAAGTATTTCAAAGAGCTTTTCCCGGCTATTTTGAACTGGGCCGAACTAGAGCTAAAGATTTACTCCGAGAAAGAACGCACTGTCCGCACTGCGCTTGCCCGCGATGATGAGAACGGTACGTTAGTGGTTCTGACGCCGCCTTTCAATCCTTCCGAAGGTGTAACTTATTTCTATCTCGATCAGCTTATTGCCTTCTTGCATCGGATGAAAAGGTAAGGCTTTAGTAAAGCAAAGCAATTGCAAGCTTAAATTTAAGTTGAGCCTGGACTAAACCCGGCCTCTTCCGGCCTTTCTTATTCCTGCGAGGGTGAATTGTGACGACCGAAACAGCCAGCCTTGCTTTGAACAAAAGCGATCTGGGCCATTTGCGCTATCTGCGGGGTCTGGCCCTTCAACCGGCAGAGGAATGGGCCGGTTTTTATCTGACGCCCTCGGACGGCATGAATTTCGGGTTGCGCTTCCAGGTTGCTTTCGCTGGGTATGCCCTTTACGCCCTGGCCCGGCGCACTCCGGCTTATCGTGCGCCTTATGTCGAGGCCCTGCTGGCCCTGACCGAACGCATGATCAGCCCGCCAACCTGGGCTTACTGGTTTCGAGGCGCGACCCGCGCCTTGCCGATGGCGGGCGAACCGGTCCAACCGCCAGGTGGATTAGGCCGGGCCGTGGAAGGGCTGCACAGCCGTTTAGGGCTGGGTGGCAGCATCCCGCCCGACCCCTGCCAGGAAGGTAACATTCAGTTCAGCGCACACCTGGCCTCGCTCCTGGGCTTCTACGAACTCCTGACTGGCGATGACCGCTACGACCGGGCCGGGCTGGATTTGCGGGCCTCGGCCAACGGTCAGCCCTTCGAGTTCCATTATACCCACACTTCGCTGGTCGAGCGTATCCAGGCCCAGATGGAACATAGCCATTTCGGGGGTGCTTGCTGCGAACCGGGCCGGGCCTACGCCGCCTGTAACAATCACGCCTGTATCAGCAATATTCTGCACGACCGTCTCCATGGTACAAATTTCGCTTCGGTCAACGGACGCTGGGCCGAGTGGGTGCGGACGCGAATGCTTACGGGCGGGGTTGGCGGAGGGGGTTTGCCGCTGCCCGCCCCGAACGGTCTTTTGAGTGTAGCTTACATGCCCGATTTGCATCTGCCGATTCCGGTTAGCTTTAATCTAACCGACGCCTGGGGTCTGGCGTTTATGGCCGCCTGGGAACCGGATACCGTGAAAGAGGTTTACCCGCGCTTGCGCCGCCGTCTCAAGGCCGGGCCGGAAGGAAGCCTTTACCTGGGGTCGGTCGGCCCCAACGAACGAGCCGAAATCAGCACGGTGGGCCTCAACACCGCTTTTGCCGCCGTGCTTGCCCGCGAGATGGGCGATGTCGAAACGTTCCGCCGCTTGCTGGCCTGGGCCGACGCCACCCTCGCCCCAAGTGACTATCCGGCCACGGGCCGCTTTTACGAGGCCGCCAAACCTGCTCCTTATGTAACGGCACTGTTTGCCCTGGCTCAGGCTTTGCCCGAAGCGGGCGGCGGGCTGCACGCCCTGCTGAACTGGCGACCTGATTTCGCCACACCCTACCTGGCCTCAGTCAGTCCGGCGGTGGAAGTGAGCGAGGCCGAATGGCACGCCCCGCACCTGAGCCTCGGTTTCAAAGCCGGGCCGAGCCAACCGCTCACCCTCAGAATTGAGAATTGCCCTCGACCTACCAGCCTCAATTTTGCCGGAATAGAAATAGA
>JBBRBE010000145.1:0-15431 GCA_038206175.1 Chloroflexia bacterium | reverse complement strand
AAGCAAAGCGGCATCTGGTTGCGCCGCACCCGCCGAATTGCCACCCAGAACAGGCCCTGAAAGAAAAAAGTCGCCAGAAGGTCGAAAGGAGCGAAGGTTAGATTGTTCTGAGCGAAAGGTTGCCAGTCGGGAGCGTCCGGCGCGTGATAAACCGCCAGGGCCAGGCCGGTCAGAATCGTCGTCCAGGGCCAGGCAAATTCGCGTCCCCAGATCGCCGCGACCGCGTTCTGGAAAGCGAAGGGGTTGCCGAAGCTCAAATAATTGAAAAGCAACCAACCGCTCAGAGCCAGCGCGGGTAGGCCGAAGTAGAGCAGCCGACGGTCGAGCTTGCGGGGGTTCCAGCCGATCTGTCTGCCGTATTCGACGGTCAGAGCCAGCGCGACCAGTACGCCCTGGTTGCGGGTGAGGACGGCCAGGGCGGTTAGACCTAGAGCTAAAGCCCACTGCTCCCGGCGGGCGAAGTAAAAGGTTCCCACTGTCAGGGCCAGGAACAGGTTTTCGGTGTAGACCGCCGCCAGGAAAAACGAGGTCGGGAAGGCCGTCAGGTACAGCACCGTTCGTCCGGCCACTTCACCGTTATATTCGTGACAGACGAGGCGGTACAACAGCACAAACAGGACAAGACTGGCCGGAAGCGAAATAAGCAACCCCGCCACCCGGCCCGCTACGGGGGTGAGGTTGCCGAGCGAAATAACATATCCCACGAACCGTATCAGGTAGGGGTAGAGCGGGAAGAAAGCAATCGTACCCTCGTGGCTGTAACCGTCGGCAGCGATAAAACCGTACCAGCCGCCATCCCAACCCGTCCAGGCCGTCGTCAGTCGCTCCCACCAGGGTGCGAAAGCATTGGAATAGCTGGCCTGGAAAGAGGGCAAGCGCGGCACGGCAAAAGGAGCGAACAGACCCAGAAAAACCAGTCCCAACCGCCAGACCAGCCAGATTTTGATCGGCTCGGCGTTGGCGTGCTAAAAGCGGCGTAACCGGGAGTGTGGCGCGGCTGAAGAAGGCCCTGGCGAGGCCGGAGGCGGGCTTGTCAATAGGCCATAAGGCTGCCAAGAAATTTGTCGTTCAAAGTGTTATAATAGGCTGAATTTAAGCTGTTCAGTTTTGCATTTTCCCAGCCTTACCAGTCCGGCCATATTGTCCCTAATGGCTGTAGGCTCGGTATGTGGAATGAAATAAAGAAATCTCTTTTTGTGGAGAGCTAAAAGGTTTTTGATGATCAAGCTTTATGACGATTTTCGCTCGCGCACCGCTCAGGATAAAGTGATGTGCCTGAATTGCGGGGCGATCAACCCGGCGGGCCAAACTAACTGCGAAAACTGTGAACAAACCCTTGAACGCCCGGCCTCGTTTTTGGTCAATGTGTTCGAGACAGTCGTGCGTCCCATGCGGGCAATGCCCCGGATTGCGGCCACCTTGCCCGTAATCCAGGCTTTTTTAATCGTACTGGCGACTACTTTCCTGAATTTGCTCGTTCAGATCATTGGCGGCTTGAGGACTTTAGAGTATTACTTCGACAATCCTTCTAAGCTCAGTGATGACCAGCGCAAAGCTATTCTGGAAGCCAAAGCCCCGCCTTCGATTGGCTGGGAGTATATCGCTTTTAATTCGCTCTTCCTGATCGTCACCTGGTTCTTTTTCGCCCTGTCGGTGTTTTATATCGCCCGCTTGCTCTACCGCAACGACGCCCGCACGAATCTAGCTTCGCTGCTGTCGGTGGTAGGTTTCGCCCGAATTGCCGGTCTTGGCACCTTTATCTTCTTGCTGCCGATACCAAGCGTAGATATTGTCGGCTTGATCCTCTCTTACGTCATTTTGCTGTGGCAAGTCGCCTTGATGGTGATCGGCACTAAGTTTAGCACGGGTTTGACCTGGAACCGGGCGACCCTGATCGTGGCAATCCCGACTTTGCTGTTCCGCTTTGTCTTGCAGTTACCGTTTTAATCAGTACAGGCAGATATTTGGACACAATTATCCCCAACCCAACTACACCTGCTGGCAGTCCGGAGCGTCTACGGCCCACCTGGGTAATGCGCCCGGCGGCTCCGCCTGATCTATTGAAGAAGCTCGAAGCCGCCGGGTTCTCGCCTCTGATCGCCCAGCTTCTCTACAATCGTCAGCTAACGACGCTCGAAGCAATTGAATATTACTTCCAGGCTGGTTATAGCAAGCTGGCCGATCCCTTCTTGATCAAAGATATGGATCGGGCGGTCGAGCGGATCAAACTGGCTCTGACCCGGCGGGAAAGAATCGCTATTTATGGCGATTTCGATGCCGACGGCGTGACGGCCTGTAGCCTGCTGGTGCAATTCTTGCGGGCGGTCGGGGGAGATGTGGTTCCCCGAATTCCTCACCGGGTAGATGAAGGTTACGGCCTCAACCCGGCAGCCCTGCGACGATTGGCCGCGCAAAACGTGCGAGTGGTCATCACGGTAGATTGCGGCATCAGCAACCTGGCCGAAGTGGAACTGGCCCGCGAACTTGGCATGGACGTGATCATCACCGACCATCACCGCCCGCCGCCCGACCTGCCCCGCGCTCTGGCAACTCTGAACGTGCGGCAAACCGGCGACCTTTACCCGTACAAAGGGCTGGCCGGGGTTGGGGTGGCTTTCCACCTGGTACGCGCTCTCAGCGCGGCGGGAGTTAAACCGGCGTCAGGTCTGAAACCAAGTGATTTGCTCGATCTGGTCGCGCTGGGAACGGTGGCCGATATTGCGCCCCTGACCGGCGAGAACCGGGTGCTGGTCGCCAGTGGCCTCAAAGCTCTCAACAAAACTCGGCGTCCCGGTATTCTAGCCCTGATCGAAGCGGCGGGCCTTACTCCTGGTGGGCTGGACGCGAGTTCGATTGGCTTCGGTCTGGCTCCCCGCATCAACGCCGCCGGACGCATTGACGACGCGATTATCGCCTACGAACTGCTCCTGACCGACGACCTGGAACGGGCGCGGAGCCTGGCAAACGAACTGAACGCCAAGAACCGCGAACGGCAGCAAAAATTGGCGGTCGTGCTGGCCGACGCCCGGCAGCGCGTGTACGCCGGACGATTGCACGAGCAGCACAAACTTCTGGTGTTGAGCGGGGCGGATTGGGCGGCAGGGATTGTGGGCCTGGTGGCCGGTCGGCTGTGCGAGGAATTTAACCGCCCGGTGCTGGTGCTGGAAGAAGGGCCGGAGTTGAGCCGTGGCTCGGCCCGTTCGACCCCGGATTTTAATATTATCGAGGCGATCAGCGAATGTCACGACCTTCTGCTGCGCTACGGTGGACACAAACAGGCGGCAGGTTTTACCGTCGCTAACGCGAACGTGGCCGCATTTACCCACCGCTTGCAAACTCTGGCTCAGGCTAAAATCGGGCAGGAGAGCCTGACGCCCCAGCTTGAGATTGACGCCGAGCTTGGGCTGCACGAACTGGCTCAGGCTTTCGAGGCGACGGCGGCCCTGGCTCCTTTTGGCAACGAGAACCCGGCCCCGGTCTGGGTTTCCTACGGGTTGCAGGTGCGTGAACTGAGACCGGTTGGAGCCGAGGGAGCGCACCTGCGCCTGAAACTGTTCGACCCGGCCCACGGGCGGGCGGTCGAAGGAATGGCTTTCCGGGAAGGCTCCCGCGCCGCCGAGCTTGCCCACGCTCAACGGCTGGACGTGGTTTATACCATCGAAGCCCACGAATGGCAGGGAGTGCGTTCGCTGCGGCTACGGGTGCTGGATTTGCGGCCTTCAAAGTAAACCCTAAAACTAAAATTAAATCTAAAACGCAGTTAAAATATCTAAAATCGGGCTTTTAGCTCTTAACACAAGAGCGGAAAGGTTGTTATTCCTCATGAAGCTTCTAAATGCGCGGTTGATTGATGCGGGCCAGGTGCAAGAGCGGGTAGACCTGGAAATTGACCCGGCGACAGGCCGGGTAACGAGCGTAACCCCTTCGGTTTCCCAGGCCGCCGCCAACGGCACTAACCCTGAGATGGCCGACAGCCTCGACCTGGCCGGTCTGACTGTGCTGCCGGGCCTGATTGACCTGCACATTCACATTATGATGGATGCGGGTAACAATCCAACTGCTTCATTAGGGACAGGCTTACCTTACCTGATTTTGCAGGCGGCCAAACGCGCCCAGGCGATGCTGGAAGCCGGGATTACGACTACCCGCGATCTGGGCGGGGTCGAGTATGCGGAGATGGCTCTGCGGCGAGGCATTAACGAAGGCTGGTTGCCTGGCCCGCGCATGTTGCTCTCCGGCAAAGTGTTGACGATGACCGGCGGCCACGGCCACGACATCGGGATCGAGGTGGACGGCGAAGATGAGGCTCGCAAAGCGGCTCGTTTCAATCTCAAGATGGGAGCCGATTGCATCAAGATGATGGCAACCGGCGGCGTAATGACTGCCGGAGTTGACCCGAACAGCACTCAGTTAAGCGAAGCCGAACTGCGGGCGGGTTTCGAGGAAGCGGCCAAAGCCGGTAAGCTGACCGCCAGTCACGCCCAGGGAACCGCCGGGATCAAGAACGCAATCCGAGCGGGCGTCCGCACCATCGAACACGGCATTTACCTGGACGACGAGGCGGTAGAAATGATGTTGGAGCGGGGAGTATATCTTTCGGCGACGCTGGCCGCGCCCAAGATGATTGTGGCCTTTGGCGAGGCGGCAGGTATTCCCACTTACATGGTGGACAAGAGCAAGCGGGCAATGGAAAGCCACCTGAAAAGTTTTGAACTGGCGTACCGGGCCGGGGTCAAGATTGGTTGTGGTAGCGATGCCGGGACGCCTTTTAATCCGCACGACGACCTTGTTACCGAACTGGATTTGATGCGCCAGTGCGGAATGAGTCCGCTGGAAGTGCTGCAAGCCGCCACGCTGGTTTCGGCTCAGGCTCTCAAGCTGGAAGCCGACCTGGGGACGCTGGTGCCGGGCAAGTGGGCCGACCTGATGGTAGTCGAGGGCGACCCATTGCACGACCTGGAAGTTTTGCGGCGGCCTGTGCTGGTTTTCAAAGAAGGTAAGCTGGTTTTTCGACGACCAGGTGCGCTAAGGGATGCCGGGCCAACCGTGGTTTCCAGCCCGGCCCCGGCCCAGGAACACGCCCAACCCCAGCTTCATTTTTGCTAGGTTCTGGCTGATTTCTAACTTCTGATTAGTATCGTTATAATTTTTATATTAAAAAAGATGTTCTTGCGCCGGTTGTTGTAACGTGCTAAATTGAGGGTGATATACGGGTTTTCATCCTCAATTTATATTTAGTCGATTTTGAACTATAAATATTATAGTCATAATGACATTTCCTCAATAGTAGTTACAAAGGCGGAAGTATGGCAAAGCAAGTTTTAATAGTAGAAGATAGTCCTACCCAGGCCATGCGAACTAAGCTTATTTTGGAAGGTAAAAACTACGAGGTCGCGATTGCTGTGGACGGACAAGAAGGCCTGGAGATGGCTGCTCAGCTAAAACCAGACTTGATCGTGCTGGATGTCTACCTGCCCCAGATAAGTGGTTTCGAGGTGTGCAAGCAACTCAAAGCCTCTATGCAGACGCGAAGTATTCCGGTAGTAATGTTTAGTAATGAAAATAAGCTTAAAAACATGGTAACGGCATACGAAATGGGGGCTGACTATTATGTGGTCAAAGGTGAAGAAGGCGAACGCGTCCTGATGCTTTTGATCGAAACGGTTTTCACTCGTCTTTCTCGCCGAATGTTGCAAGTATCCTGATAAGACCTGAAAAAAATTGACACAGACACAATCAATGAATGACAATGAAGATATTTTAAGCCTGGTACGCCAGCGCAGCCAGCAACAAATCGGCCAGGGAGTTCATCGCCAGGAACCCAAAATACGCCTGCTGATTTTCCGGCTGGGCCAGGAATGGTACGGGCTGGAAGCTCAGCAGGTACGCGAAATCAGCCGTCTATCTAACCTGACGCGGGTGCCACTGACCCCTTCGCATGTGCTGGGCGTGGTCAATTTGCGGGGTGAAGTGATGGCAGTGATAGATGTGCGTAAGGCGTTGGGTTTACCCCAGACCGGCCTGAGTGAGACGGCTCGGATTATCGTAGCCCGCCACGAGGGGCTGGAAGCCGGGATTATGGCCGAGGCCGTGGTCGAGATGATCGAGGCTAACCGCAGCAGTCTGCAACCCCCGTTGATGGCGGTCGAAAGCGACCGAGGCCGCTATGCTTCTTCGATTTTGCAGCAAAAAGACGATCAGCTAATTATTGTGCTAAACCTGGCGGCTTTATTCAATGCTCTCAAAGTTTGAGTCTGTTAAATCAAATCTAAAGTCAACCCAGGATGACAGTCTGGAATTGTTGCTTGTGCAGGTCGGAGAAGATTGGGTCGGGGTGCGAGTCAGGCAGGTGCTGCACTTGAGCCGCTTCGAGCCAACTCAGCTTGTCCCGGCGCAGGCCCACGAAACCCTGGCGGTACCGCCTTTGCTGGGCTGGTTTGGCCTGGAAAAAAGGCCGGTTTTGGATTTTGGTGCGCTTCTACACGATACACCGGCTTCCCCTGCTCCGCTTACCGGCCAGATTATGCTGGTAGAAAATGAGCGAATGATTTTGGGCTTTTTAATCCAGGCGGCCCAGGAAATCGAGCGGGCCAAAGTAGCAGACCTCTACCTTTTACCAGCCTTGATCGAACAGATGCTGCTTCGACCGGCGGTGTGGGCGTTGTGGCAACGCCGCCCGGACGAACTGGTGCCTTTAGTCGCGCCAGATGCTGCCTTTGACCCGGCCCACCGCCAGGCTTTGCTGGCCCTGAGCCGCCCCTAGAAAATCCTCTTTACGCGTTATTTTAATCCCGTAATGGAAAAGTAAGCTTTAATTTGTTATAGTTAGGCCAGCCAGCCTTCCAACCGGGTTAGGGGCCACCGCCATACAGGAGCCGGGAGATCAGCGTGAATCAGCAAGACCAAAATGCTTTCCTACTTAGCACTTTCCGCGAGGAGATTGACGGCCATACCGTTACGCTTACTCGTGAACTGGTGGAGTTGGAAGAAAGCGGGGCGGCACCAGGCCAGGCCGAGCATTTGCGCGAGATTATGCGCGTGCTGCATACGATCAAAGGTGCGGCCCGCATGATGGGTTTTGGGCCGACGACTAAAATAGCTCACGCGATGGAGGAAGTTTTCGGCTATTACCGCGAGTGTACGCCCCCAGAGGAAGTTCCACGCGCTACGATTGACCAGATGTTTGAAGGCCTGGATGCGATCACCGAACTGACCCGTGAAGCTACTCGCCAGGCCGGGCCGGAAGCCGAGCCAAACCCCTTGACCAGGCCAGAATACCTGAGTGCTTTGACTGCCCGCATCTCACAGACAGCTTCTGCCCTGCGGCCTGCCGACGATGCTCCCCAATCCTCCAACTGTTACACCGATAACCATAACGGAACCAACGGTTATAATTTAGCCTCTAATACTTCCGCTTCGACCGCCGAGCTTATTTATCACGCCAGCGACACTCCGGCTTTCCCGGCCCTGCCGGTGATCGAGCCAGTCCAGGCCCAGGATAGCCGTCCCGACCGACCTGGCGAGGAGACGATCCGGGTACGCCTGGACAAGCTGGACGACCTGATCAATCTGGCCGGGGAACTGGTGATCAACAAGCAGCAAAATGAGGAACACCTGGGGGTTTTGCAAGAACTGTTGCGCCAGAGCCGCCAGCGTTCGCGGATGGCCCAGCAACTCCGCGACTATATTATCGAGCGCACCCCGGTTGAGGAGCGCAATCGTTTATTGGGGATCACCGAGTTATTTTCCTTCGAGCAGCCTCAGATGCCGGATTGGGTGCGCCAGGAAGGGGCCGCCCAGTCGAACTCGCTGGGAGCCTCGAATTCCAATGGAACCGGAAATGGGAATGGAGCTAAACATAGTTCCGCCCCGGCCCTGGCGCAGGCCAATTCACCTTCGACGTACTGGGACGGCTTTCTTGGCGGGAGCGGGCGCACTGCTGCCGACGATGTATTTGGCTTAGATGCGCGGGGTTTGCGCAAAGTCTTTGGCAAGCTAGAAGAAATGATCGAGCTGGATGGCGGGCTTGAAACACGCCTGGCCGGAGTGGTGCGCGAGCGCAAAGCTTTTAATTTACGGTTTGGCAGTGCCGCCGACGAATTACGCCGCAATATGCTGGGTATTCGCATGTTGCCGCTCGATACGATTTTTGGCCGGTTTGTCCGGCCTGTGCGCGATCTGGCTGCCGAGCGCGGCAAGGAAGTCCGCCTGGTGGTGGCCGGGGGCGCAATCGAAGTAGACAAACGAATCTTAGAGCAGATCGTAGACCCGCTGGTGCATATGCTGCGCAATGCGGTTGACCACGGGATCGAACCGGCGGCTACCCGGTTGATTGTCGGTAAATCTCTCGAAGGCACTTTGCGCCTGACGGCTTCTCAGAAAGGCAGCCACGTGCTGATCCAGGTCTCGGACGATGGAGGCGGAATTGACCCTAAAGCTATCCGCCGGACTGCAATCGAGCGGGGCTATATGGACGAGCAGACGGCGGCGGCTTTGAGCGACGAAGCGGTGCTGGATTTGATTTACCGGCCCGGCTTTAGCACCCGCGCCCGCCCGGACGAAATTTCGGGCCGGGGCATTGGTATGGACGTGGTGCAGCAAAATATCAAGCGGTTGAATGGTCGAGTGCTGGTTCAAAGCACGCTGGGGCAAGGCACTACTTTTAATCTGGAAATTCCACTGACCCTGGCGACGGTGGATGCTTTGATTATCCGGGCCGCCGGTCAGCTTTTCGCTTTGCCTTCGGTGATGGTGGCCGGGCTGACTAATCGGGCTTACTCGGAGTTACAAACGGTCGAAGGCCGCCCGGTCATTCGGTCGCGTGGTCAGCTAGTGCCGGTGCTAAAACTGGCCGAAGTGTTGAACCTGTCGCCACTGGTGGACGAAGACGACGATGATGAGCGCGGTCGCCCGGAGGTTTTATCGGAGTTAGAAAGGGAGACGAGCCATTTTCAGGGTATTTTGCTCAGTACCGGCAGCGGTAGCGGGCCGGGCCACGAAGCCGCCGAGCGGTTTATTTGCTTCGAGGTGGATGCTCTGGTGGACGAGCGCGAGGTAGTGGTTAAGGGGTTAGGCTCCTTTCTGGACAAGACTCCCAATATTGCGGGCGTGACGGTGCTGGGTGCAGATGGACTGGCCTTAATTTTAGATGTTTTCGGCCTGGTTCAAAATGTGCGTTTGGGCCAGATCAGGGCGGGCGAATCCTTGCCACATCCGCTCCAAACGGCTGAATCGCCCCGCTTGGTGGCGCGTCGGCAGTCCCGTATTCTGGTGGTGGACGATTCGCTGGCAACCCGTGAACTCGAACGAAGTATTCTCGAAACGGCTGGTTTCAAGGTAGATACCGCCCGTGACGGAGTGGAAGCCCTCAAGCTTTGCCACGACCGTCGTCCTGATCTGGTGCTGAGTGACGTGGAAATGCCCAATATGGATGGCTTCCGCCTGAGTGCGGCTATCCGGCAAGACGAACATCTGCGCGATTTGCCGATTATTATTGTCAGTTCGCGTGACTCGGATGAAGACCGCCGCAAAGCGACCGGGGCCGGGGCGCAGGCCTATATCGTTAAAGGCCAGTTTGAGCAAAATAAGCTACTTGAAACTATTTCTCGTTTGATAGTATAATTCTAAAAAGCTTGTCTTATACGTTTGAAATAAAGATAGGTTAGGCTGAACCTGAACGGCTTAACTTCCTTCAACTTCAACCAATCTTACACACGCGACGACCGCAGAGAGTTCTGCTCACTTTATGCCAGACCCGATAAGAGTTTTGATAGTAGAAGATTCTCCCACCGTCAGTCGCATTCTGACCTCTTTTGTAGAGTCCGACCCGGCCTTCGTGGTGGTGGGCCTGGCGACCGATGGAGCCGAGGCTATTCGGCTGACCGCCCGCCACCGGCCCAACATCATTACGATGGATGTCAATATGCCGCGCATGAGCGGGTTGGAAGCTACCGAATATATTATGGCGCATTACCCGACGCCGATCCTGGTGCTGACGGCCTTTGGCAAGCAGGATGTAAACCTTTCTTTTAATATGCTTAGTGCCGGTGCGCTGGAAATAATCGAAAAGCCTGAAGCCGAAGAACTTAAACTGCAAAAAAAGCATCTGCTGGAACGGCTTAAACTTCTCTCTCGAATTAAAGTAATCACGCACGTGCGGGGTAAGCAACGCCTGTTCAAAGAGATGGCTCCGCCGTTGCCTGCGCCTTCGCCGATGGCTTCGCGCCCGCCTCGTCCGCGTTTTCAGGATCGGTTGACGGCTCCGCTCAATCCGGCTAACATTTATCGCCCGGTAGAGTCTGCTGTGTCCCAAACAGCCGCTAATTCGGCCCAGACGGGCCGACCTGATCGCTTACTGGCTCCCGCCACGCCCGTTCCTACGCCGGAACTAGCTTTGCTGGCTCGTCACTTCGAGGTGATGGGGATTGCCGCGTCTACCGGCGGGCCACCGGCCCTGGCCCGGCTTCTGCACGATCTGCCTCAGAATCTGCCATTGCCGGTTTTTGTGGTGCAACATATCCCTGCCGGGTTCAGTCCGGGCCTGGCCGACTGGCTCAACGGTGAAACTTCGCTCAGAGTGAAGTTGGCTGAAGAAGGCGAACAACCTCAGGTGGGTTTAGTTTATCTTCCGGCAGACGACCGGCACCTGGCGTTTGGGCCGGACGGTCGCTTTCGGCTAGACTCTAGCCCGGCCCGTTACGGCCTACGGCCCAACGCCGATGTTACTTTCGAGAGTATGGCCCAGGTCTGGCCTGGTAAAACGCTGTGTATTATACTGACCGGGATGGGCCGGGATGGATCGCTCGGCATGAAATATTTGCACGAGGCGGGCGGCTATAATATCGCGCAGGACGAAGCCAGCAGCGTCATTTTCGGGATGCCCAAAGCCGCTATCGAACTAGGCGTAACCGATAAAGTGTTGCCGCTCGGCCATATCGCTCCTTTCCTCAAGCAAATCTTCAAACTACCCGCAAATTAAATTACTCCCAGTTACGCACTAGAGCGCAAAGGAGTTAAAAATAGCCGGCCCAGGGTCGCTAAGATTTATCCGGCGGTTAAGGTGGGCGGTTACAGGGAAGGGAGACCAACTTTATATGCCCAAGAACGCTAATATCCTCTTGATTCGTCACGCTGAGAAGCCCACCGATCTTTCAGATATTGGCTTGACCGTACAAGGTCAGGAACGAGCGATGGCCTATGTTATCTATTTCCAAAATTTTCAGATTACCGCTAAGGTTATTCAGCTCCAACATCTCTTAGCCACCGCTCAATCTTCCCATAGCAACCGTTCCTACCTCACGCTTCAGCCGCTGTCTCACCAACTTCAGCTTGAGATTGACAACCGTTACAGCGATAGCGACAAAGACATTGTTGCGCTCGCTACCTACCTTCAAACCGATCCCAGGTTTAACGAGGCGAATACCTTGATTTGCTGGCATCACGAGAAGTTGCTTCAGATTGCCGCCGCTCTGGGTGCATCACCCTCCACAGTGCCGAGCAATTGGCCCGACGAAGCCTATGGGTGGCTCATCCAGCTATCTTTTGATGCCCACGGCGCGATTACAACTTCGGTTACAATCGAGCAAAAGTTGATGTACGACGACCACAATCATCCAATTACCTAGTTTGCTATTTTAGCTAGAATAAAAAAAACAAAACAGAGCTTTCGATTGTAGCAAAAGCTTTAACATAAAAGGCCAGGAAGAATTCTTCCTGGCCTCACAAATTGTAAGCGTTAGCTGGCGTTTTTGGATTGCTTGACCCGTTCGCCGTGGTTGAGGGTACGCTTGCGGAGACGAATATTTTTGGGCGTTACCTCCACCAGCTCGTCGGATTCGATGAAGTCGAGCGACTGCTCCAGGCTTAACTGGAGCGGGGGAGTCAGGCGCACGGCAATATCCGAAGTCGAGCTACGAATATTGGTCAACTTCTTTTCCTTTGCCACGTTGACCGGCATATCGGCATCCCGGCTATTGAGGCCCACGATCATGCCTTCGTAGACAGGCGTTCCCGGCTCTACAAAAGTCTGGCCGCGTTCCTGGGCGTTAGCCAACCCGTAACCGGTTGCTACGCCGTCGTCCGAAGCTATCATTACGCCGTTGCGAGTCTGGTTCATTTCGCCGTACCAGGGTTCGTAACCGATAAAGAGCGTTGACATTGTGCCGTTACCGCGGGTAGCAGTCAGGAAAAGGTTGCGGAAGCCGATCAAGCCGCGAGTGGGTATCGAGAATTCCAGCCGTACCCGGCCCTTGCCATCTGGCATGTACTTGATCATCTGGGCTTTGCGGCGGCCCAATAATTCGATTACGCCGCCTTCGTATTCCTCGTCCGTATCAATGATCAGATGCTCGACCGGTTCCATCAACTTGCCTTCGATTTGCTTGGTGATAACTTCAGGCCGGGAAACCTGGAACTCGTAGCCTTCCCGCCGCATCGTCTCGATCAGGATCGAAAGGTGTAACTCACCGCGCCCGGAAACCAGAAAGACGTCGGCCTGATTGGTATCGGCCACGCGCAGGGCGATATTGACATCCAGTTCGCGGTAGAGCCGTTCGCGCATCTGCCGTGAAGTGCTGTAGGTTCCTTCGCGCCCGCCCATAGGCGAGGTGTTAACCCCGAAGGTTAGTTGCAGGGTTGGTTCTTCGATGTCAATAAGCGGCAAGGCTTCCGGCTTGTCGGCGTCCGCTATTGTTTCGCCAATCGAAACATCCGGCACACCGGCGAAGGAAACGATGTCGCCCGCGCTGGCTTCGTCAATTTCGCGTTTGCCCAGACCTTGAAAGGTGAAAAGCTGGCTGATCTTCTGCCGGGTGATTTTGCCTTCGCGGTCAATCCGGCTGACCGGGCCACCGGCCCTGATCGTGCCGCGCAAAATGCGGCCTACCCCGATCCGCCCCAGATGCGAATTGTAGTCCAGGCTGGTGACAAGCATTTGCAGGGGAGCGTGTTCTTCGATCATTGGCGGTGGGACGTACTGCAAAATCGTCTCGAAGAGCGGTCCCAGGTCTGGGGAGGCGATGGTATCTTCGGCTTTGAGGGCAGCCCGGCCTTCTTTAGCGATGGTGTAAACAACGGGGAAATCCAGTTGCTCGGCATCGGTAGCCAGTTCCAGGAACAAATCCTGGGTCATCCCCAGCACTATTTCGGGCCGGGCGGTCGGGCGGTCAATTTTGTTGATCACCACAATCGGTTTGAGACCCATCTCGAAAGCTTTCAAGAGTACAAAGCGGGTCTGCGGCATGGGGCCATCCACCGAGTCGATCAGCAAAAGGCAACCGTCGGCCATGTTCAGTACGCGCTCGACTTCGCCGCCAAAGTCGGCGTGACCGGGCGTATCAATAATATTAATTTTGATGCCTTTGTAGTCCACGGCGGTATTTTTGGACAAGATGGTGATGCCTTTTTCGCGCTCCAGGTCGTTGGAGTCCATGATCAGCGTACCAACCGACTCGTTTTTGCGAAAAATATTGCTCTGCTTGAGCAGGCCGTCCACCAGGGTTGTCTTTCCGTGGTCTACGTGGGCGATGATGGCGACGTTACGAATGTCATCGCGGGTAATGTGTGCCACTTTCTTTTCAAACTCCTGCGGGCTAAATTCCGGCCCGCTTTTCATTCATTTACACACTAAAGCGGCCTGATTAGCCGCCTTTGGGTATTTTTGTTAGCGTTCAATTTAGTTTTCCACCTGTTATTTTACCATAAAGAGAGCTATGTTGCTTGCCCCGGCTGAATTGGAAAAGATTCACACCCTGGTGTCGCGCCGCTCTTTCTCTGTCACACCCGCAGGATTTGGCGTAACGTAACTTAACCAAATGAAGATACAGGGATTTTGCGTTCAGTCTGCGAAGCGATAGGATAGGCAAGGTTTGACAGGCAAGGCGCACTCACGTACAATCGAGCCAGGTACTAGCTCGGATGCCAGGGTAATCTTTCTGGTATTTTACATTTTCATTTCAGATTCCGAGGGGATATTAGCTCAACTTAAACAGTGTGCAGGGAGAAGTAACCAGGGCATGACCCCATTTCAAGCTTTCTTTCAAGATTTTGGCCCCTATTTATGGCTTCTGACGCTGCTTGGCCTGGGCGGGACTATTTTCTGGCTGTACCGGCTCAACGTTCGCTACAACCGCAATTACCGCCAGCTTGACGCTCTTCTGCGCGGATCACGGGGCAATGAGAACGGCCTGGAAGAATTACTCGACCGCTTGAGTCGCCTCGAACGGGATGCGGCGGCCCTCGATGTTTTGCAGTCGGCTCTGCGCGAGCTTGAACTGCGCCAGAACCATTCTTTTCAGTCGGTCGGGTTGGTGCGGTTCAACCCCTTTACTGATATGGGCGGCGACCAGAGCTTTGCCCTTTCGATTGTGGATAGTTACGGCGATGGTTTCGTGATGAGCAGCCTCCACGGTCGGACTGCTACCCGCATCTATGCCAAAACCGTCCGCCGGGGCCAGTCTACCCAGACTATTTCAACCGAAGAACAGTCCGCGATTGACCAGGCGATGCGCTTCCAGCAACTCCCACCCGACCCCACCGCCGTCCGCGAGTAAGAGCGAGACTTGCAGCGTAAAAGAGGAAAAAGAAGGGGCAAATAAAAAGGGCAGGAATTGCCCGCCCTGGTCACAAGAAGTTAAAACCTGGTTCTTTATCCTAGTTGTTGCGCCCGAAGAGGTGGAAAGAGCGGACACCGGGCCGCTTGTTACCCTGGTCCTGGGTGCGAGGGCGGCGCAAGCGGCGGCTGACATCCCAGTTCCAGTTGCTTACCACGGTGGCATCTTGCTCTTCCAGGCCCAGCAGGGCGGTGCGGCGTTGCTCTTCCCGGTAAGCCTCCATACTACCCCAGTAGCGATTGATCGTTTCCATATCCGGCATTTTATTTTCGTTTCTCATCTTACTTACCAATTCACTTTCATCTAACTGTTTTAATTACTAACCGTCTCTGGCAACCTTTTGGCTGTCTTTATTTTTATATATCTCGTAAGTATATACGGGATATTGTGCAAAAAGTTACAAACTTCTGGATTTATTATACTCCTGGTCGGGCCTTTGTGCCTGTGCGTTTAGTCATAATCAGGCTAAGACCTATGGCCTATTCTCAGCCGCGCCGCTCTAGGCTTTTAGGCTTAGGCCATAAGCTAGAATTTTTAATCGAAGTCTAAAAAGGAGTTAAAAGGGGTTAATTGAGAGATTATGCTATAATAAAAAAGCAGTAGCAGGTCAAGAAAAGGGCAAAGAGGTGCGCTATGACAATCGCTCCCAACCGTGGGTATTACCTGGAAGACGGCATAATTTACCCTGAAAGCGACGGAAAACCGATGGCCGAGAATACCGAGCAATTCGACTGGATTGTTTTGATTAAGGAAGGGCTGGAAAGCCTGTTTCAAGACAACCCGGAGGTATTTATCGCGGGAGATTTGTTGTGGTACCCGGTG
>JBBRBE010000144.1:0-15468 GCA_038206175.1 Chloroflexia bacterium | reverse complement strand
AGGAGAAAGCTCCATGAGTGCAGACAAGAGGCAGACGCCCCGGCCTAAAGTTCTGGTAAGCCGGGCGATTCCGGGGGCGGGTATGCGGGTGCTGGAAGAAGCCGACCTCGATTTGCGCTCGAATCCGCTCGACGAAGGGTTGAGCCGGGCGAACCTCCTGGCCCAGGCTGCCCCGGTCGAGGGTTTGCTGTGCCTGCTGACCGATACGATTGACGCCGAGTTTTTGGCCGCTTGTCCGCGCCTGCGCGTAGTCAGCAATATGGCCGTCGGCTTTAACAACATTGACCTGGCCGAAGCAACCCGGCGTGGCATCCTGGTTACGAACACGCCGGGAGTACTGACCGAGGCCACGGCAGACTTTACCTGGGCCTTGCTGCTGGCGACGGCCCGGCGTCTGGCCGAAGGCGACCGACTCGTGCGGAGCGGGGGCTGGCAAGGTTGGAGTCCTTTGCAACTTCTGGGCGGGGACATCTACGGCAAAACGCTCGGCCTGATCGGGATGGGCCGGATCGGGCAGGCGGTCGCCCGGCGGGCCGGAGGTTTTGGCATGCGCGTGTTGTACCACAGCCGCCATCCGCTCGACCCGGCCCTGGAAGCGACCCTCAATGCCCGTGGGGTCGAGTTGGACGAACTGCTGGCTGCCAGCGATTTTGTCAGCTTGCACGCTCCGTACAACCCTCAAACTCATCACCTGCTGGATGCCGCCCGCCTCGCCCGCCTCAAACCGACCGCTTATTTGATCAATACGGCTCGTGGCCCGTTGGTGGACGAAGCGGCCCTGGTCGCGGCTCTGCAAAACGGCCAACTGGCCGGGGCGGGCCTGGATGTGTACGAGAAAGAACCGGAACTGGCCCCTGGCCTGGCTCAGCTTGAAAATGTCGTGCTGGCTCCGCATCTGGGGAGTGCCAGCGATGCTACCCGTGGCGAAATGGCTCGTCTGGCGGCGACTAATCTCGTGCTGGCCCTGGCCGGGCAGCCTCCGCTCCACCCCGTAAACCCCGAAGTTCTGAAATAAAGCAAACCAGGTAAGAGCTGGAAAAGACATTTAGCTTTTCCAGCTCTTACCTGGTTTTTCATCGGCCATACGCCTGATCGAACTGGCCGGGCCTTTACAGTCGGGCCTGGATCATGGCGATAACCTTCTGGCTGAGGTTTTTGAAATAGGGGTCGAAATCTTCTACGCCGACGCCGATGCTGGGCAGATGCACCCAGTTCGACTTGAGCCGGTAAGCCTCGGCGGGCGGGACACCCAGCCATTCGCTCAGTTCGTCGCCCCAATCTACCGGGAAGTGCATTCGCACTCCTTCCGAGCGCACATCCGACTTCACCAACGCCCGATTCGGAGCCGAGGCCAACGCTACTTTCGCCAGGAAAACCCCCGGCGTGACGGTCGGCTCGAAACTGAGGGCCAGCTTACCGTCCGGGTCGGGAATTTGCCGTTTCAATTCGGCCTCGAACCACTCGTACAGATCACGGCCTCCCATTTTGCCTGTGTCCTCTCTGCTTTGCTACTGCTTCTGCCGGGGGCCGCCTACTTGATCGTCGGCCCGGCATTCCAATCGTAGCCGATAGTCGGGTGGTCGTGCGGAATGCGGCCTTCTTCTTCGATATTGTAGGTGCAGCTTGTCACGTAGATCAGGTGGCTAAGGGTCAGGGCTTTGCAGCCGTGAGCCACACCGGGCGGAATTTTCGTCACGACCGAGGTCTGGTTCTCGCCCAGGAAGAACTCCATCAGATTGCCGTAAGTAGGCGAGTAGGGCCGGTTATCGTAGAGAGCTACTTTCAGTACCCCCACCGGCACGTACCACCAATCCACCTGAGTCGGGTGGATGTGCCAGGCTTTGGCAACCCCGGTGTACATCTGGGAATGGCTTAGCTGGGAAAAGCCTTCCTCGAAAAAGTCGTCGTTAAAGCGGATCATTTCGCGGAAAAAGCCCCGCTCGTCCACATTGGTCTTGAGGCCTTTGAGTACGACCCCTTCGATAAGCCCACTCTTGGTCGGGGGCGCATCGGGAGCCACTATAAGGGGTGCCCGGTGTTGTTCTTCGCGTACTAATTCCTCAGTGTTAACCGACATGAAGCCTCCTGACTTATTGGCTTATATATTTGGTGGAACCTGAAAGGTCTTTGAGCGGGTCTGCTCATCTTGTCACAGGTCAGAGTGTAGTATGCCCTTGCGCCCTTGTCAAGGCAGGTCAGGCCGGAAAAGAGGTGAAAGATTCTTCATCAGGGCAAGTTTTAGAGCAAGTCTTAAAGCGGGCGGCTCAGCTACCCGCAGGAGCGAGCGGCAAAACTACTACAAAGGTGGCACCCTGGTTTGGCCCGTCGCTTTCGGCCCAGATTTGCCCACCCAGAGCCTCCACCATCAACTGGCAAATGTACAAACCCAGGCCGGTGCCGCTGTAACCGCCCTGGCGGGCCTGTTCGGTGCGGTAGAAGCGGTTGAACAGGCGGGTCAATTTCTCCGGCACGATGCCGATGCCCTGGTCGCTCACTTCCAGGCGGACAAAGCCCGGTCGGGTGGGGTCGAGGCCGTAAGTAAGGCGAATTTCGCCGCCTTCTTTAGAATATTTGACCGCGTTCGAGACTAGATTGGTCAGCACCTGGTCGAAACGTTGCTGGTCGAGCAGCACTTTGGGCATTTTGCGGGTCAGGTCGAGCGTCAAGTAAGGTTTGTGCGGGGCGTGCGGGTCGGCCTGGTACCCGGCCAGTTGCGGCAAACTTTCCAGCAGATGCTCACAAGTTTCGCGGATCAACGCACCGACCTGGAAAGGAAACAACTCCATCGGCAAGCGGCCATTTTCCAGCCGGGCCATATCCAGCAGGTCGTTTACCAATCGGTGGAGTCGTTCGCTGTGCCGGGTAATGACCTGCAAGCTTCGTTCTATAATCGGGCTGGCCTGGGCCGCGCCGGAGTCCAATTCGAGCGTCGCTTGTTCGGCGTAGCCCGAAATGGCCGTGAGCGGCCCGCGCAAGTCGTGTGAAACCAGCGATAGGAAACTTTCTTTCATTTGTTCGACGGCCCGCGTTGCGGTTACATCGTGAAAGATTACCACTATCTGCACCACTTTTCCGGCCTCGTCGGTCAAGGAGGCTCCGGCAAAGGAGAGATAGCGCAGATGTTTGTCGGGGCCAAGCAGCAGCACTTCGTAATTGCTGAAGCGGTCGCCGCGCCAGGCCCGGTAGGTCGGCCATTCTTCCAACGTTAACAGCCGGGCGCGAGGCGGTATTTCATCCGCATCGTAGACACTCAAGCTTCCTTTGGGAGCCAGGTAAAGGGTATAGTGGGCGGGATTGCTGACTTCTTCCCGGCCAGGCGGGGTTTCGCCCCAGCCCATCAAGCGCAAGCCTTCCGGGTTCACTTGCAGGTAATACTGGCCGTTTTCGCGGTAAGAAGTCGCCAGCCCTTCGTTCATTCCCTGGAAAACGGCTTCCAGTTCCTGATTGCGTTGCTGCAACAGGCTCGATTGTATTGCGATCTGCCGGAAGAGGGTCGCATTTTTGATTGCCACGCTCAGGTGCGAACTCATCGTTTCCAGGAGCCGCAGGTCGGCCTGACCAAGCCGGGAGCCAATTGCTTCCATGCCGATCATGCCCAGCAGGTCTTCGCCATCCAGGATTGGCACGAAAACCCCACTGGTAATGCCCGGTTCGGCGTAGAGAAAATCCGGCTCCTGGGAAGCATCGCCAACAAGCTGGGCTTTTTTGGTCCGAATTACCCGTCCGCTTATGCCGCGCTCTTCGGTCACTTCACGGATTACTTCGTGATAGCCCCGGTAAGCCTGTAATTGCAGTTTGCCTTCGGCATCTTTTATGTAGATGAAAGTCAGCCGGTAGCCGAATTTCTCGGCCAACTCGCTGACAAACGCCTGGCAGATTGCCCCAATTTCAAGGTTGCTGTTGACCAACTCGGCGGTCTGGTAGAGCAGTTCGAGTTCGCGTTTGGAGCGCAAAGTGGTTTCCAGCAGGCGACTATTGGTGATAGCCGAGGCCGCCTGAGCCGCAAAGAGGGTCAGGAAGTCGGCGTCGGCGTGGGTGAAGAAGCGGTCGGGCGAAGTTTGCACCAGGCACAACACCCCGATTACTTCGCTTCCCCAGAAGACCGGCACCCCCAGCACAGCGTGAAATTCGCCCAGTGCCTCGAAAAAGGCGGTACGGCCCGACCAGTTGCTGTACTCGTCCACGATGAGATATTGGCCGCTCTGGGCAATTTGCCCGACCAGCCCCGCGCCAAAAGCTAATTTTACCCCGATTAACTGCTGGTTTCCGAGGCGGCCAATTACACATTCGGCTTCCTGCCGTTCCTGGTCAACCAGATAAAAAGTGCCGGTTTCGGCTTCGAGCAATCGCACGGCTCGTTGGACGATCATATCCAGCATCGGCACAAGCTGCGGTTGAGTTGCCAGTTCCGCCGTATTTGCCCCGACTGCTCGTAGCTGGCGAATGGTTTGCTGTGCTTCTTCGTACAGGCGGGTGTTAACCAGCACCGAACCCAGAGTTAAAAGGCTCTCCTGGAATTGGGCCTCAGCTACAAATGCGACGGGCTTTTCAAACTCGATTTCTAGCACCCCGGCTACCTCGGTGCCGTCGGTGCCGCCCATAAGAGGAAAGCTCAGGTAGTTAGTTAGATGTGGAGGGGTAAAAGTCGGGGATTGCAGAAGTTCTGACGGGTCGGCCCACTCTGCTGGCCGTATCTCGAAGGCGGTTCCGCCCGGTTTGGGGCGGTCTCGCCGGGTAATGCTATCGGCCCAGCCCGGCCAGCCTGAGGCGAAAGCTTCCTGGCGGGCGTAAGAAGGGAAGACCAGTTGTTTGATCAGGCGGGTTTGGGTTTGAAGCTGCTCGAACAAGCCGAGCTTAAGGTTGACGGCCACTTCGTAACGCCCGGCTAGAAAAGTTTGCAAGTAAGGCCCGGCCCAGGTCAACAACTTTTCGGTCTCCACAAAAGTTATAGCCTGGCGTTGAAATCCTACTAAATCTGCGGAGTTGTACCCAACCAATCCCTAACTCCCTATCCTGCCGAGTTATGTGTTGTCTCAGCCAGCCACTGCCCCTATCGCACGATTTTAACAGATTTGAATTAGCAATTCTACCCATAAATCATAAATCTTGTAGATTCTAGCCCTGCTTCTCCTGGTCCCAGTCCAGGCCCAGGCCGTAAGGGTCGAAGTCGGCTCCGACCGGCGACCCCGGACGAGGCGACAGCGGCGGCGAGGCCGGTTTGAAATTAGTCATGATCAAGTCGAATGGATCGTCCTGGCCCCTTTGCACCTGGCCGGACCGGGTGAGCGGTGGCGGCGGCGGCGGAAAATCCAGCCCCGCAGGCGGGTCAAAGTAAGGCGCGGGCGGCGTCAGGGGAAACCGGGCAGGCCCACCCGGTGCTGGCGAGATGAAGGAAGATTGAGAAGCAAACGGCGACCCGGCGGAGGCGTACCGTTGCACGTAAAGGTCGTTCTCTTCGACATACAGGCCCTGTCCGCCCGGTATCCAGTTCCAGGTTGCCAGGCCGCGCTGCCGTCGCCAGCTACCGATTACCCACAACAACAGAACCGCCAGCACTACCACTAAAGCCAGCCCTAACCCTAATAACAACCAGTTCGGGCCTTCTTCGACTTTACGCGGTAGACTGGCGGCGCGTTTGGCCTGAGCGTTATCGAGGCGGGCCTTGAGATCGTTTTCGCTGGGCTGGCTGGTCACCGGCCCGGTCTTGAGGGCTTTGGGCAGGTCTATTTTCGCTCCGCCCAGAACTTTACTTTTCCACAACTCCTCGGCCTGGGCCAGATTAAGCCCGATCACCGCTTGCATCGCTTCATCCAGGTCACGCCGCCGCAACTGGTCGAGCAAGTTGCTCCAGACTTCGTTGCCGTAACTGTTGATCAGGAAAGTTACCATGCTGCGCGATTCGGCGTAAGCCAGCTTAGCGGAGGTTGCTTCCTGCGGCCAGGTATTAGAGCCGCTAATTTTACTTAAAGGGATGAGCGAGTCGCTTTGATAAGCCGTTTGAAGCAGAGAATCGTACTGAGCGATGCTGATTACGTTCTGGTTGTAAACTGCAAACCCTTCGTCCAGCCAGCGAGGGGCCGGGCCGCGCAAAAACTGGTAAAGGGCGGCGTGCGACAATTCGTGAGGAATACCTTCGCCGATAAAAATGCTGGCGTTGTGGTCTTGCGGGGCGATTACGACGATCTCGATGCCTCCGTAACGGCTAAAACCGCCACTCCAACTTGGTACTTCGGGAAAAGTAGTTTGATACGCGCCGTTGCTGCCATAAATTGTAATATAGATCTGGTCGGTCGGCTCGATATTGAAACGGCGTTTGTAAGTTGCCAGTGTGTCTGCCGCCAGTTGCGCCATAAGGGTGCCATAGCTGTCGTCCCCGGCGTACCAGCGCACCGTTACCTGCGACCCTTCGCGTTCGCGCCAGCTACGGCTGGTATCTTCGTAGACGACTTTTTGCTGGCCCGTTTCCAGGCGGACTTTGGTATCCGAAAGTGTCCAGGAATAGAGCAGGGTCATGCCGGTCGCCAGGGTCTGAGTCTGGTCGTTATCGTAAAGGGTATAACTGCCCATTCCGCCGTTCATGCGGACATCGTAGGTTTCTTCGCGGCCTCGTGTGCCGTAGCGTATTTTTAGCTGGGCCTGGTTAACTTCACCGCCGGTGTTGCTTTTAGCCTGGATAACAAATTCTACTCCGCTGCGGTAGCGTACTCGCGCCGTGTTTTGTAAGATTTGAACAATACCCTGCTGGGTTGGAGCGGCTTGCAAATTGGCCGGAGCTACAATAATCAGCAAAGATAGGCACAACAAAGCCAGGCTCAGGACTGCCAGCCGTTGTCGAAGGAGAGTTGAATGTTTAGCAGGCATGAATAACCTCAAGCGATAATTTGCCAGGAAAGACAGCACCTCACCCTACCCGATCAGCAATTATAAGGAGGCGGATGTATTATTTGTTAAATTAAGGGCTTTAGAATACCGGGTTGAAGCTGATTTTTAACAATCGGCATAAAAAATTATGACACGGCCTGCTAGAGTTGTCAAGCCTCGATCCAGCCTTTACTCCAAAAACCTGACTTTTAGCTCTTGCATTATCGAAGGTAAAATTGGTATTTTGAACAGTAGTAAAGCAATTATAATAATTTACTTCTCAAGAACTACCTGAATATTCAGGCAGTTCTTGAGATTTAATCTAATCGAAAGGAGCGAGAAGCTAAATTGGGCGATAATTTCTACCGCTACCAGCAAAAGCGTACAACGATATTGCTGGGGTGGGGTGTGGGTAACGTACTGGTTGGGTTGGCTGGTAGCGTATTTGGAGCCAGAGGCTTCTGGCGGCAGTTTTGGCTCCAGGCTTTTAGCTGGGGTGGCATTGATGCGGTGCTGGCCGGTCTGGGTTTACGCGCTCAAAACCGCAAACTTCAAGAAGGAGCTAAGGCCGGGCCGGATAATGCGGCCAAAGTAAAAAAAGACATTACCGGCTACCACAACATTCTGTTGCTGAATGTTTTCCTCGACCTGGGCTATATCGTAAGCGGTGAAGCTATTCGACGCCGGGGCAAGCGGGCAAATCGGCCCGACCGCCAGGGAATTGGCCTGGGTTTCCAGGTACAGGGTCTTTTCCTTTTTATCTACGATCTGGCCCTGACGCTGGAGGTGCGAAAGAACTGGCTAAACTCGACAAAATGAATCCCGGCAGAACTCTGGCGGATTGACCCTAAAATAGAAAAAGAGCTACACAATTCGAGTGTATTGTGTAGCTCTTTTTTTGGGTCTCGGTAGCTCTAGCGGTTGCGCTTCAATTCGTAAAGGTAAGGCTGGGTGATCATAAAGGCGGTGTGTTGCCACAGGTCAAGGGCGGCTTGCCCGGTGGGGGCTTCCTTGATTACCGGGCCGTAAAAGCCAAAGTCGGTATCTTCCAGCACTAACCAGGGAACGCCAAAAGCTTTGTGACGCTCCACGCCTTCGCGGTGGTCGGCCAGCACTTCTTTCAGGGTGGAAGGGTCATCCAGGGCTTGCTGCCACAAAGCTTCGTCCAGGCCAACTTCTTTCAAGCCGCTCCGGGTAGCTTTTTCGATGGCCCCTTCGACGCCCCAGACTTGCTGGCCGCTTTCGTGAATGGCCGTGCCGAACGCTTCATAAAGCTGGCCCACCAGGTCGTTGGCCTGCCCACCGGCCTGCCGCCGGGCCAGGGCAATCACCCGCAGAGGGCCGAAAGCCGCCGCGTCCTTATTGTTGTTGACTTCGGCCAGGCTAAAAAACTTCCAGGTGATGTTCAGGTCCTGCTGACGCTGCACCTCCCGAATCCACACCGAGGTCCGCCACGACCAGGGGCAGAGCGGGTCGAAGAAATAGGTCAAGTTTGCCATTATAAATGTCTCCTGTCTTGCCTTAACTTGTCTTAATGGTTAGAGAGAGCCTGATATTCGGCTCGTCCTGAATATGGGATACTTGTCTCGGTATAAATGAAGCTTCGAGCGAATAGAGTAAGTTCTGGCTAGTGGTTCAACCACGGCCAGGCTTACCCTGTTTGGCTCTGCGGGAAGTTTACCACTTCCGTCTCCACTTTTACAATCTGAGGGCTATAAAGTCTTTACCCGTACCCGGCTGAGTTGCACAAAGGACGCTGTAATTTAGCCCGGCTGGTTAGCCTGATGTTCTGGACCGAAGTTTTAGCCAGCCTCGCGCTTTTCGAGTAGTATCAACTACAGACGACAGGCTTACCCTCTGTTAAATTAAGGTACAACGGGCGAAGGCTGTTCGTTACTCATCTTTAATAAATAAAATGTTCCTTCGAGATAAAGCTGAAGGTGCAGGAGCTTTAACCAGTCAGTAGCACAGTCCGGCGCAGCACAGGCAAGACCAGAAAATCAGTACAGGTAAATCGAAAAAGTTAGCACAAAGTATTGCGGGCCAGCCGAAGATTTCGGGCTGCCCTTTAGCCGGAGGAGCCAGTCAATGGTAAACGCACACGAAGCCGCCCAAACGGAAGTTTCGCCTGGGAGTGAAGAGAGTTTGCTCGAACCACGCAAAGCCGCCCTGCGCGATTATTTCGGCCCGGCAGGCTTCGAGCGTTGGAAAGTTATTTATGGCGATGGCCCGGTTTCTTTCATCCGGCGGACGGTGCGCGAGGGTCACGCGGCGGTAGTGGAGACGGCCCTGGGCTGGGTGGACGAAACGACGCAGGCCGGAAGCCGAACCGACACCAGCAGTTTGAAGGTGCTGGATGCCGGGTGCGGCCCTGGTCTGGTTTCGCTGGCTCTGGCCCGGCGCGGCCATCAAGTTACAGGCTGCGACCTGTCGGCCCAGATGGTCGAAGCGGCCCGGCAACGCCTCCAGGCCGAACCGGAAGCGGTCCGAGAGCGGGCCAGTTTTGTAAATGCCGACCTGGAAGAAGTGGGCCAGAAGACCGAGGGTTCTTTCGACCTGGCGGTTTGCCTGGACGTACTGATTTATTATCCCGAAGACGAACTGGCCCGCATCTTGAGCGGCCTCAAAAAGCTGGCTCCTTTGCGGCTGATTTTCACCTACGCCCCGGCCAGCCCGCCCCTGCGGACGATGCACTGGCTAGGCCGCAAGTTTCCCCGCCGCCAACGCGCCACTCGGCTAGAAATTATCGGCGAAGGAGCCGTCCGTCGCGCCCTGGCTGCCAATGGCTGGCGGTTGGCCCGGCAGCGTCATTTCAATAAAGGTTTTTATCACGTCGTGCTGGCGGAAGCCTTACCGTAAGCATTGGAGCATAGGAGCGATACGATGAAATTTCTCTTTCTCTTGCTGGACAATATCTACCTGGACGCTCTGGACACCGCCACCGACCAGGTACGCCGCGAGACGGGCCTGCCGCTAGAGATCAAAACCTACCTGTGCAAAGACCTCCGGGAAGAGTCGCCGCGCTGGGCCGATTTCGAGCGCGACCTGGCCGCCAGCGATTTTTTCTTTTGCAATATGATCGTTCAGAACGAGCAAGCCCTGCCCCTGCAAGCTTTGCTCCTTAAACATGGCCCGCTCAAACCCGAACGCGCCCTGGTCGTCCTCAATTCGATGCCTCAATTGATGCGTCTGACTCGCCTCGGTAGCTTCGAGTTCGAGAATATGATGCAATTTATCAAAAGCAACCCGGTTACGAAAGTTACCGGCTTCGTGCGGGGCCTGGTCAAGCGGGACGCCGAAGATGTAATCGAAAAGCGCGACGCCGACGAAATAGCCGAACTCGCCCGCGAACGCAACAAGCGCAAACGTCTTAAAAACGCCAAGCCGGTCAAGCCCGGTATGCACAACGGTATGGTGGCGATGATGCGGGCCTTACCAGCCGTCCTCAAGCTGATCCCCGGCCACGCCCAGGACTTGCGGGCTTATATTCTTTTCATGACTTACTGGCTGAACGGCACGCCTGAAAACATTCAGAATATGCTGCTGTTTGCTATCGAAAAATACGTGCCGGGCTACGAGGCGAAACTAAAACGCTCTAAAGTGAAGGTTAAAGAGCCGGTGATGTATCCCCGGTTGGCGATTTTCCACCCCGACGCGCCGGGCCGCACCTTTGAAAGCCGCGAGGAGTTCGACAAGTGGCGGGCGAAGGTCAAGCCGGGTTATCAAAATCTGCCCAAGATCGGCCTGATCACGATGCGGGCTTTCTACCTGACGGGCAACCGCCGCCACATTGATGGCCTGGTGAAGCAGTTGACCGAGGCGGGCGTGGAAGCGGTGCCGTCTTACGCGGCAGGGCTGGATTTCCGGCCTTGCATCGAGACTTTCTTTATCGAGCAGGGCAAGGACGGAGCCAAACCCACCACGACGGTTGATCTGGTGATGAACCTGAGCGGCTTCTCGCTGGTCGGTGGGGGAGCCGAGAACGACGCGCCCGCCGCCATCGCTCAACTCGAACGGCTCAACGTGCCGTCCTGGGCGGTCATTCCGCTCTTTTTCCAGAGCGAAGAGGAATGGCGTAACAGTCGCACCGGCCTGAACCCGGTGCAAGCCGCCTTGCAGGTAGCCGTGCCGGAACTGGATGGCGCGGGCGAACCGCGAGTTTACGCGGCGGGCCTGGAACGCGGGCCGGACAAAGCCCTCTACGCCCTGCCGGAAGAAACTCGCCGCCTGGCCCGCCGCGCCGCCCGTGCTGCCCGCCTCCACCGCCTCGCCAACCGCGAAAAGAAGATTTCGGTGGTGCTGTTCAACTTCCCGCCCAACAAAGGCAACGTCGGAACCGCCGCTTACCTGGCCGTTTTCGAGAGCCTTTACCGCCTGATGAAGCGGATGAAAGACGAGGGCTACCAGATCGAGCTTCCCGCCGACACTGAAACCCTGCGGCAGATGGTGGTCGAAGGTAATTCGACGGCTTACGGAACCAGCGCGAACCTGCACGCGCATCTGTCGGTGCCGGACTACCAGCGAATCTTCCCGGCCTGGACTGAAATCGAGCCGCTCTGGGGGCCACCGCCGGGCAACCTGCTGAGCGACCACGAAGGGCTGCAAATCCTGGGTCGGCAGTTTGGCAATTTGCTCGTGTGCATCCAGCCGACTTTTGGCTACGAGGACGACCCGATGCGGCTACTCATGGCCGTCAATGCTTCGCCGCACCACGGCTTCGCCGCTTTTTACGCTTACCTCGATCAGGTCTGGAAAGCCGACGCCGCTCTGCACTTTGGTACGCACGGTTCGCTCGAATTTATGCCGGGCAAACAGGTTGGCCTCAGCGCGAAGTGCTGGCCCGACCGCTTGATCGGCGACCTGCCCAGCTACTATCTGTATTCGGTCAACAACCCTTCGGAAGGCACGATTGCCAAGCGGCGCGGCTTTTCGACCCTGCTAAGCTACCTCTCGCCGCCGCTCGAAAGTGCCGGGTTGTACCAGAACCTGTTGCAACTCAAGGATACGATCAACGTCTACCGCCGCTCTCTGGCCGAAGGTCATTCTTTCCAGAAGGAAGGCCAGATGGTCGAGTACGTGCCGCGCCTGGCCCTGGAAGCCGCCGATAGTGGTGGTTCGATGGGTGATTTTGAGGACGCGGGCGGGCCGCTCCATATGCTGCTAGAGTCAATTATTGCTCAGGCCGCCGTGATCGAACTGCGCTCGAAGATTGACCCTAAAGTTAACCCGGACGGCTATGTGCTGAACCTTTTCACGGATTTACTGGAAATCGAGGAACGGCTTATTCCAAACGGTCTGCACATCGTGGACGAAGCCCCGACCCTCGATATGCTAATCGACGCTCTTAACTCGATTGGCTCGTACTCGCGGGGCAAAGCCGGTGGCCCGGACGAAGCCCGCAGCCTGACCGAACTGATCGCCGAGGGGTTGAAATTCAATCTGGAAGAAGTGCGCGAACGAGCGGGCCGGGACAACGATATGCTGGCCCGCTGGGAGCGCATCACCCGCGCCCAGAAGCGGGCGGTTGGTCTGCTGGTGGCCGGGTTGCAATCGGGCCAGCCCGAACGGGGCCAGCGCGAGGCGGGCGAGTACCTTTTCCAGGAAGCCCACGTCACTCTGGTCAGCACGCAGCCGATGTGGGAGTACCTGACCGAGGTAGCCCAGGCTCTATTGCAAAATACCGAGATTGCCCAGATTTTACGCGGCTTCAACGGCGAGTACATCGAGCCAAGCGGCGGCAACGACATCGTGCGAAACCCGGCAGTCCTTCCGACCGGGCGCAATATCCACGGCCTCGACCCGGCCCTCGTGCCGAGTCCGCTGGCCCGCCGCGCTGGCGAAAAGAGCGCGAAAGCCGTCCTCGAACGCGCCCGGCAAGAACTCGACGGAGCCTATCCCGAAACGATGGCGATGGTTTTATGGGGAACCGACAATATCAAGAGTGACGGCGAAGGTATTGCTCAGGCTCTCTATCTGATCGGGGCGCGGGCGACCGTGGATGGGTTGGGCAAGGTTAGCGGCGTCAAGCTGATTCCTCTGGCCGAACTGGGACGGCCTCGCCTGGACGTGGTGATGACCGTGAGCGGTATCTTCCGCGATCTGATGCCGAACGGAATGGATTTGCTCGACCGGGCGGTGCGGATGGCAGCCCAGGCCGACGAGCGGCCCGAAGACAATTTTATCAAGAAGCACGTAGACGAGGAGATCGCGGCGGGCAAGAGTTTCGATGAAGCCGCCGCCCGCGTCTTTTCAAATGCGCCCGGCCAGTACGGTGCGAACGTGAATTTTATGGTGGATAGTTCGGCCTGGGAAACCGACGCCGACCTGAGCGAGGCTTTCCTGGCCCGCAAGGGTTTTGCTTACGGCGTGAAAGCCGAAGGTGACGCGGCCCGCAGCCTGATGGAAGGTGCGCTCAAACGAGTGCAGGTTTCCTTTCAGAACGTGGACAGTGCCGAGGTTGGTATTACCGACGTAGACCATTATTTCGAGTACCTGGGCGGTATCTCCAAGGCGGTCGAGAAGCTCAACGGCGGAACCCGCCCGAAGGCACTGATGGCCGATAGCCAGTCGGCTCTGAGCGGTGGTCTGGCCCAGGGCGGCGGCATCCGCACCCTGGAAGAGATGGTGCGGCTAGAATCGCGCACTAAACTGCTCAACCCGAAATGGTACGAGGGGATGCTGCGCTACGGCTACGAAGGGGTGCGCGAAATCGAAACCCGCGTGACTAACACCTTTGGTTGGAGTGCCACGGCGGGCGCGGTAGACAACTGGGTTTACAACGGCATTGACAACGCCTTTGTCAAAGACGACGAGATGCGCGAACGGCTGGCCCAGCTAAACCCTTACAGCCTCAAGGGAGTGGTCGGGCGATTGCTGGAAGCCAACGGACGCGGCTTCTGGGAGGCCGACGCTGCCACTATCGAACGTCTCAAGGAGGTCTACGCGGGCCTGGAAGACGACATCGAGGGAATGGGCGAGGCCGCCAACGCTCAGGTGCAGCAAGCCCGCACCGCCGGGCGCAGCCTCTAGCCCTTTCGCCCCTGACGATAACCTCTGTACGCTAAGAGCGCATCCCGCCCGATGGGATGCGCTTTTGATTTGCCCTTCCTTTTTCAATATTGACCGGGTTCTGGGTAATTAATCCCAAAATGAGAGCGTTACAATCTACATAGCCACTTGTTTTAGCTTGATGTTCAAACATATCCACTTATGCCGAGAAGAAATATGAAGAATATACGCATCGTCTTAGTAGGGTTATTGATCCTGATGTTACTGGCTGGTTGTGCCGAGAATTCGCCCACCCCGACCCCTTCGCCGGGTGCGATACCGGCAGCCACCGTTGCGGCTCCTAAAACCGCCGGGTCTACGGTTAGCCCGGTCAGTTCTAGCCCTTCTCCGGCAGTCTCGCTCAGCCCTTTTCGGACGGCCATACTCAGCCCTGTACCCGCGTCTACCGCCCGGCCTTTACCCGACGCCACCGGGTTGAGCAGTAGCGGAGATGGAAGTTGGGCCTGGCTCTATCCGCGCAACCCGGCCTATCTTTTTACCGATGTAGCCTGTCCTGCCGCCAACGCCTGTTATGGCGTAAGTGCTGATGGCATAGTTGCTTTTAGTGCTGACCAGGGTGCTTCCTGGTCGAAGCAAACCTCGAAGATAGCTGACAATTGAGATAGAGTCAGATGTCCCAGCCCAACTTCCTGTTACACCCTCGCCCCCCACGGAGATTTCGCCGCTACTGCCGATGGTGGCCGCACCTGGGCCAGCCAGAAGTTCAATCTAGCAATAAGAGATAACTTCCGCGACCTGAGCTGTCCGGCCATCGGTACATGTTATGTGGTAACGGATAAGGAAGTAAGAATTACGACAGACGGCGGTAAGACCTGGCAAACCCAAAAGCCTGCTTACACTTCCAGCGCATCTACTGAGTTTTTAGCAATTAGTTGCCCCAGCCTATCTACTTGTTTTATCGTTGGCGGAAATGATTATGATTCTAAGTCCGCCAGCCCAATGCTAAAGACGGCAGACGGTGGGAAAACCTGGCAGGAGTTCAAGGACGTTACGTACAAGTCGTTGCGCGGGATCAGTTGCCCGAATGCTTCGACCTGCTATGCTGTAGGGGGGAGCGGCATAGTTATCACTACGGCAGATGGCGGCCAGACCTGGCAGGAATATCAAACCAGTCATACCTCTGGTAATCTGCTTCGGGTGGCCTGTACCGATAATAAAACCTGTATCAGTTCAGGAGTAGGCGGGGATACGGTCGTGACTACCTCTAACGGTGGTCTGACCTGGGAGGAGCGGGCTACTGGCCTAACCCGACAGGCCAGGGAAGATTTGACCGGGCTTACCTGTTACCCGCCAACTTCTTGTTTAGGGGTAAGTCGGCACGGCCCGATTTTGGCTACCAGAGATAGCGGCCTGACCTGGAATTCGCTCGTCCCGAAAGCTCCCACCAACCTGCGTACCCTTAGTACCGCTCGTCACTAGAAAGGTACGGTTTTGGAAATAGTTTTGAATTATGGTAAGTATTCAGACTGTCATTCTGAGCGTAGCGAAGAATCTTCTTGAAAAAGCAAAATTGTGAGCATTAAAGAAGATTCTTCGCTA
>JBBRBE010000143.1:0-15673 GCA_038206175.1 Chloroflexia bacterium | reverse complement strand
CCAAACCGCCCCTCAAGGCTGCACTGGTCAAAGGTACCGGCTCGACGCCTTTGAATGTGCGGGAGGAAGCCAACCTTAAAGGTAAGCTGGTGACAACCATCAAGGAAGGTGAAAAAGTTACGATCCTGGAAGGCCCAAAAGATAGCGATGGCCGGGGCTGGTACCGCATCGAGTACAACGGCAAGTCCGGTTGGGCCGCCAAAGATTACCTCCAGCTACTAACATAGCCTGCCTCATTTCAAAATTTAGCTGCCTGCGGGCGGCTTTTTTGTTACCAGGCTAATCCCTGACGCCTTTAATCCAGGGCAAACGCCGTGGTTGAACTTCAACTGAGCTAACTGGCCGTCGTTTAAATATAAGTTCTCTTAATTTGCCAGGCGACCATTATAGGATTATTTTAGTCTAGTGATTAAAAGCATCTATTGTACTTATTCAGATAAGGTTGTGTTAAAGCTATTGACAAAGCCTTCACACCATTCTATATTCTTATATATAAGTCGAAACACTCTTCCGTCACTACTATAACTGGGTTAAGCGGGCCAAAATCCGCTGTTATTTTAAGATTTAAGTTTATATCTATAACTGAGCCTAATCCAAATTTTGACCTGATTGCCGGTGCGGGCAATCAGGCCAAACTACCGTATTTCCCCCCATTTCTCCAAGCTCGACCAGGGAAAAGCGGTGAGTTAGTGTTCCGTTCCGTGAGCGAAGGAGCTACAATAATATGGACGTTAATGATATTGGTGAAAGACAGATCAAGCCTCCCGCCCGCGCTTTACTGGTTGGACGTGACGATAACGTTGCTTTAATGCTGGGAAATGTCAAGGCCGGAGAAACGATTACGCTGGGCGGAGGGCGAGAGCAAGTCGCCGCCGAAGACATCCCGGCAGGCTATAAAATTGCGGTGCATCCTCTGGAAGTGGGTCAGCAAGTTATCAACTACGGCCATGTCATTGGCACCGCCCGCCGTCCGATTCAACCCGGTGAGACGATCCACACCCACAACTTGAACGCTTCCTGCTCCTTCTAAAACCTTCTAGCCGCTCTTCTCCTTCCAAAAATCTTTCCCTGGCACATTTGTTGCGTGATCGGGCCTGTGAAGCCTAAAAGTAAGGTACAAACCAGGAAAAGCCGGGCCAGGGCCACAGGCGAAGGAGGAAAGTTCAAGTTATGAGCAGGCAGCAGGGACGAAAGGCAGGGCCGGTAGCTCTGGTATGTTTGGTAGCGGCATTAAGTCTGGCAGCCTGTGGCGACGCGACTCAGGTCGGCGTGAGCAACGGCACAACCAATCGTACCGCCGCCAGTGGCACTCAAGTCCCGGTCAACAATAATACGACGCCCAATGTATCTCCCACCGGGGGCGTAAAAGCCGAGGGGACGGTTGGGCAGGGGGGCAGTACCGGCGCACGCTCCACCGCCGATGCCGATGGCTCGCGGATCAGTGGCACCGCTGGAACCGGCATTAAACCGATACCCGGTACGGCAGGCGCAGGCGCACTTTCGCCGGTCGCGGAAGGAGCCGGAATTTCTACGCCAAATGCAACTTCCCAACCCAGCGGTGCCCAGGCTCCGGCTGTCACTGCCGGGGTAACGGTCGGCTCGACCCCCACCCAGACGACCGCCGCCGGGGGCGTGCCGGTTTATGGAGGAGCGCAAGCCGTCACCCTGAACGAGGCGCAACAGGCCCAGGTGATCCAGGGTTACAACAATCTCAAAGGGTTGATTGGCGGTTCGCAGGTGCAGTTCTACCGTCTGCCAAACCTGAGTGACAGCAACCGGGTGGTTGATTTCTACCGGGCGCAACTGCAACCGCAGGGCTGGGTAGACCGCACGGTTTATCTTAGCCAGATTAAAGAATTCGGCCTGGTGACTTTCTTCAACCTGCCGCCGTCGCTTTTCACGAAAGGCGATCAGGTCTTGCTGGTAGGAGCCAGCCGTCCGCTCGGCACCGAAGACATTCAGGCGGCAGGTCTGGGCAACCTGTTCCAGACCAACGACGTCGCCATCATGACTTTGCTTGGCACGTCCAAATTCAAAGTGCAATAAGCCAGCTCGTATGCAAAGATTTGCCGTTTAGAGAGATAAAATCTCCCCTAACAGCCGGATTTCTAAATCCGGCTGTTCTTGTATTATCTCTTCACACAATACTCTAAGACCCGACAAATAATGCTTTCAGATTGAGAAGTTGGAATGGTCGCACACCCTTTTGGTTTTTCGACTTCACTCTGAGCTTTTTAGTTTCTACGGCCTTAAAGCATCCCTTTCCCTCAATACTACCAGTTAAAGTTAGACAAGCGGATGCTTTTCACTATATTATGAGACAGCATAGCTGGACAAATCGTTGCAGCACTAATTTTGATTTGATCTGATCTGATTTTATTTGAAGGAGCAATCCGTGTTCTTGGAGAAGTTCGGCTTAAAACTCCTGGGTTTTGTGGGACTGGTCTGGCTGCTGGGAGCCTTTACCCCTGTTCTGGCGAGGCCGACCGCTTCTATTTACGAATTTAGCTCAACCTACTACATCAATAACGGGCCGGAAGCGCAGTGCGATAACACTGGCTCCGGCACAAGTCCTGACCGGCCCTGGTGCGATTTTGGGCCGGTCAATCGCCACGGCCCGTTTGAAGCGGGCGACCACATTCTGCTGGCTCGTGGCGCAACCTGGAACCAGGAAATGAACCTGAGCGGCAACGGCACCGCCACCAACCCGATCCTGCTTGGGGCTTACGGCGCGGGCAACCGTCCGATCATCAGCCGCAACGAGGGAGCCGACGAGCGTGGGATCAGGCTAACCAACCCGGATTACTGGAAAATTCAGGATTTGGAAGTAGCTCACGCCGGAGCCTGCATTATGATTTTCTTTACCAGCCTGGGACATAACGGCCTGGCGTTCAGCAATATCTACGTGCATCACTGTTTCGGGGTGCATCAGAGCCGCGACAAAAGCGGCGAGGTAAACGTCCTTTCCGGCCAGGAACATATGTGGAACTCCGCCGGAATTATTATTACGGGTAAACTACCCTGGCCTTACCACGATGGCGACCTGGCGATTCGAGGGGTGCGGATGGACAATATCGAAGGAACCCACAATTTCGCCAGCGTTTCGTTCGATTTTCTAGGCCACGGCCAGTACGACCTGACCGCCGAAGGAGGCGATTACCACGGCGTAGCCCAGGATGTCGTGCTTAACCACCTTTACTTCCACGACGACGATAACCCGATGTCCAGCAGTGGCGGTTGCGACGAAGGGTTGCGCCTGTTCGCCCTCCAACACGCGGTGGTGATGAACTCGATTCTCGACCACGAAGCCGCTTGCTATTCCCGCACCGGCACCACGGCAGTCATTCTTGGGCGGCTTAAAGATGTGGCTATCGTCAATTCCATCGTCAAGAACATTCCCGCTACTGGCTCGACCGATCAGGACGCTTTCGACTACGAATATTTCACCGAAGGGGTGAGCATTCGGAATACCCTGATGGCGAATACCGCCGGGCCGGGCATTGGCTTTATCCAGTTCCGGCCCGCCCCACCCGACCACCTGAACGGGGCCGAGGCTTCCGGCAACGTTTTCGTGAACAACCTGGCCGCTTTTAATATTTACAACGACCAGAACAGCCCAATCTCCGGCCTGTTGCGGGATAATCTTGGCACCAACGAGGTTTACTACCGCGAACAGATCGGCACTTTCGAGGGTTTTACTAAAATTAACAATCGAACGATTGAAACCGCCGCCGATATATTTCAGGCCGCCGAAGGATTTAGCCCAACATCCCCGGCTAACGGCTGGTCGTATCAATATTACGATGGCAACTCCTACCGAAACCTGGATTACTTCGAGCCTGTAGAAAGGGTCTGGCAGCCCTCCGCCGCGCTCAACCTGCCCCAGATCGGCCAGTTCGACCAGCACCCCGACAGCACACCGGGCGGGTGGGTCGCCCGCGCCTGGACTGCTCCGGCCAGCGGCACCCTTAGCCTGCGAGGACGCATCTTGAAATCGGACGGGACTGGCGGCGGAAACGGGGTCGGAGTGAGAATTACCCGCAACGGTAGCCCGATCTGGCCGGTGGCGGGTAGCCAGAACCTGGCCGGGGACGACGAATACCGGGGAATTGATTATGTGGTTGACGACCTGGCGGTAAAAGCCGGGGACGTACTTCGGTTTGAAACTAACTGTAACGGCGATATAAACTACGATAAAACAAGCTGGGTTCCAGTGGTAGCCTACACCGCACGCAAACCGTGAAGCGAATTGTCGCAATGTAGCTAAACTCCGATTGACAAAGCTTTCGCCCGCCTCTAAACTAAGACTAATTAACCCGGCCTGTGGCCGGGTCTGTTCGTATACAGGGGATGAAACGCAAAGCAGAGCGAGTGAGGAGAAAAGGCGATGACACGGCAGGGAGACGCAGATTTTCGATTTTTTGGCGATGGACGCAATAGCCCGCTTGTGATCGGGATTGCCGGTGGCACGGGTAGCGGTAAAACGACCGTCACCCGCCATATTGTCCAAAACGTTGGGCCGGGTCAGGTTGCCATGCTCCAGCATGATGCCTATTACAAAGACCAGAGCCATCTCGACCTGGCCGCCCGCACCCGTGTCAATTACGACCACCCCGACTCGCTCGATAATGACCTGCTGTTCGAGCAACTTCAAAGTTTGCAGCGTGGTCGTACAGTGGCCGCCCCGATCTATGATTTTAAAACCCACTCGCGCAGCCCGGAAACCGTCATTGTCGAGTCGCGCCCGGTCATAATTGTAGAAGGTATTTTAATCTTTTTGGACGAACGGTTGCGCCAGATGATGAGCCTCAAAATATTTGTAGATACCGACGCCGACTTGCGCTTTATTCGCCGCCTCCGCCGGGATGTAGCCGAACGAGGCCGCTCGGTCGAGTCAGTAATCGAGCAATACCTGACAACCGTGCGGTTGATGCACCTCGAATTTGTCGAACCAACCAAACGCTACGCCGATCTAATCCTGCCCGAAGGCGGCTACGAAGTGCCGGGCTTGCTGAATAAAGTGTTTCATCTTGTGCAACTTATGGGCCGAGTTTAGAAATTTATTTCCGAGCGTAGTTTCGCTAAAAAGGTCTGTCCGCTCAAACCGGATGGAACGTTGCCGGGCCGGGGCCGCCCCACGAGCAAAAGCGATTTGAAGCTAAAGCGAAGCCGTCGCCAGGCCCGCCCTGCCAGGATCAACGAGTAGACCAGACCTATTTGCGCCAGACCGTACAATAGATAGGGTAAATGCCCAAAACCGGGCAGGTTTAGCACCGCTACAACCACCAGCCAGTGTAAAACATAAGCGAAAAGGGCATCCTGGCCCAGGGGTAACAACAGCCAGCCCACACTATGTGCAAGCGGCTTCCACAGCCGATCTGTCATCAGGAAAAAGAACTGCACGTAAAGCAACACCAGGCCCATTCGGAGCGGTGGTAGCCAGTTTTTGTCAAAAGCCGACTGCCAGAATTTGACCTCAGCCAGACGGGCTGGCCCATCGAAGCTAACCGCCAGAAATAACCCCAGCAACCCGACTCCCAGTAGCACAACCCCACCCAGGTAAATTTTTTGCCTGGCCGGATTAAACCAGGTCGGCCAGACCCGGCCCTGGCCCTTCCGCCAGCCCAGCATCAGGCCCAGCACAAAGATAAATTGCCAGCTTAGAAGCGGAAAATTAGTAGCGAAGGGAGTTGCTACGACCGAAGGAAACAGGAAACTACCCAGCCAGAGAGTAGCCGAAAGCAGTCCTAGCCGCCCGGCCCGGCCTTTGAGTAACAAAGCGAAACAAAATGGCGAAAGTGCTACCAGCAAGCAATATAGCACCATGATGTTCGCCCCGTGGCGGGCCACCAGAAGAGTTAGAATTTCAAGGGCCAGTTTGAACGGCGCGGCCTCGAATTGAGCCTGACAGCGGCAGGGGTCTATTAAGTTGAGCGGAGTGAAAAGGGAAAGGGCCACGTAGAAAACGGTCATGCCAATCGCCAGAGCGTACAACAGTAAAACCCGTCGAGCGATTTTAGGGATAACCTTATCCAGGCTGGAATGCGCAATTCGCCGGACGTAGAGTAGGCCCATTGTAAAACCACTTATAAACACAAACCCTTCGGCGGCACTGATAAAGAAACTGCCTCGCGCAGTGAAAATATAAAGCGGGGTATCCGGCCCTACCAGACCGAGGTGGTCTATTACCATTACAAAGAGGCAAAACCCCCGCAAAAGATCGAGACGCAAATCTCGACCCGGCCCACTCTGGTACCGCCAGGTGGACACGCGCTCACTCCAGCGCGGCAAAAGGTTTACCCGAAAAGACGAAAGCTTCGAGAGTGGAGTAAAACTTAGCATCTAAATTGCCCCGTTGTATTTAAAGCGTAGTTATATGATTATACGTTTAATTAAAATCTTTATAGATTATATAGCCAAAAGGTACTAATTACAAGCGTTTTGAAGGGGCTTTTTTTTACCAGATAGGACTTTCGGTTGGGCGAGAGGGAAAATAAGGAACTGACTAAAATCTTGTTGGGAATGATTGACACTCTCAATAAGGTATGATATTGTAGTGTTGTTGCTGAGTGATAATAAATATCATTTAGCTATAAGAGCAGGTTGTGCGCCTGGCTAAAGGAGCCAGACCCGAAGTACAAACCTAAAACGAAGAACGAACAGTTACACAGGAGGGATAACTTTGCAAACATCGGGCGTTAAAAGAGGGGCCGGTCTGAGTGTCGTGTTGGCGGTAGTTATGAGCTTATTAGCGGCTTGCGGTGACAGTACAGCTACCTCTACTGGCTCTGCCAGTACCGCTAACACCGGGGCAGGCCTGACTAAGGTGGTGGCGACCACGACACAGCTCAACGATTTTGTTAAAAATGTGGGCGGCAATCGGGTCGAAGTCACTTCGATTATCAAACCGAATGTAGACGCGCACGAATACGAACCGACGGCAGAAGATTCCAAAGCTATTGCGGCGGCACTGGTTGTATTCAAGAACGGCTTAAACCTGGAAGAGTGGCTGGATAAAACTATCCAGAACAGTGGTACGAAAGCTACGGTGGTGGATACCTCAGCCGGGGTTAAAATTCGCAAGGCGGAAGGCGCGGAAGCCGATAACTTCAAAGAGGGCGACCCGCATATCTGGTTCAGCACCGAAAACGCCAGGAAGATGGTAGATAACATCGCGGCGGGCCTGGCAAAAGCCGACCCTGCCGGAGCCACGACCTACCAGTCCAATGCTACCAGGTATAAAGCCGAGATCGAGGCAATGGCAAAAACAGTCAGGGCTGAGATCGAAGCGATTCCGCCCGCTAATCGCAAACTGGTAACGAACCACGATGCCTTTGGTTATTTTATCGAAGAATTCGGCCTGACTTTTGTAGGCTCGGTTGTCCCCAGCCTCGATAGTACCGCCGAGCCGAGCGCGAAAGAAATTCAAGATTTGATCAACCGGATTAAGGAGCAGAAGGTTAAAGCGATTTTTACCGAGAGCAGCATTAATCCCAAGCTGGCCGAGCAAATCAGCAAGGAAGCCGGTGTAAAAATCTTCTCTAATCTTTATGGCGATAGTCTGGGAGAGGCCGGAAGCGATGGCGAAACCTACCTCAAGATGATGCTCGCCAATGCTAAAAACATAAGCGCGGCCCTGAAATAAGGCCTGAAGTGGTTGACCTGGCCCCTAACCCTTCGGGTTTACCGGCAACGTGATCGTGAAAGTGGTACCCTGGCCCAATTCACTGCTCACACTCAGGCGGCCACTCATTTGCTGCACGAGGCGGCGGGCCAGAGCCAGGCCCAGGCCCGTACCGCCAAATTGCCGGGTGCTGCTGCCATCTACCTGGCGGAACTCCTCGAAGATATGCTCGAACTCACTTCCGGCGATGCCGATGCCGGTATCGCTGATCGAGATACAATATGCCGGTTGGTTGGGGTAGGTTTGCAAGGGAGCGGGCGCGGGCGCGAGAGTCAGGCTGACCTGACCCTGTTTGGTAAACTTGATCGCGTTGGAAAGCAAGATACCGACGACTTGCTGCAAGCGTTTGATGTCGGTATAGATCAGCCGAGGGGTACCAGGTGCCAGGATGGCCTGGAAATTCAGACCTTTTTCCTCGGCTCCCGCTTTTCCAAACAAACTAAGGGCCGGTAGAAGTTCTGCCGTGAGAACTTCCTCGATCAACAACTGCAACCGTCCGGCCTCGATATTTGCCAGGTCAAGTACATCGTTGATCAACACCATCAGCCGTCGTCCGTTGCGGTGAACTCGCTCTAGTGGGTCGTTCATTTCACCTGGCACATCCCCGTAAAAGCCGGTCTGGATCATGTCCACATAACCGATAATCGAATTAAGCGGAGTACGCAGTTCGTGGCTCACGTTTGCCAGAAACTCGCTTTTAAGGCGGTTAGCTTCGGCCAGAGCTTTGTTAGTCGCATTTAACTCCTGGCTCTGACGCTGCAAATCGGCAAAGCGGCGGGCGTTAGTCAGAGCGACGCTAGTCTGGTCGGCCAGAGTTTTGAGCAAGATAATATCATCGTCATCGAAGGTCCGCGATGCATCGCTTTCGACATCCAGCACCCCGATAATCTGCCCGCCGGAACGCAAGGGTAATACCACCTCCGATTTAGTATCGGGTGTTTCCGGCAGGAAAAGATAGCGCGGTTCGCTGGTTACATCGTGGCAAACCACCAGTTCACCCGTGCGGACGCTATGGCAAGCCAGGCTGTTGGTATCGAGCGGCCAGCGATAATCGCGGTTTTCGCCCAGATCTCGGCCTTGCCGGATCGGGACGCGCCGGAAAACCAGGTCGGCCTCCTCGACCATTCCAATACTGACGATGTAGAGGCCCAGACCTTGCCGCACCGGGCCTGTTACCCGCTCGATGATGTCGTCCACCTCCAGAGCGGCGGCCAGGTCGCGCCCGACGTGGTTAAGCAAGGCAAGCTGGGCAAAGCGACGTTTTTCCCGTTCGTGGCCGAGAGCTTGCGCCAGGGCCAGCGAAACATGCTCGGCCAGAGCCTGGCTCAGGCGGTAATCGCGCTCGTCAAGCTGGCGAGTAGCGTCGGTTTCGATGCTAAGCGTACCCAGCACTTCTTGCCCCGGCCCTAGCAGAGGTACGCAAATCGAACTGGTTACGTCCGGGGAGGCTTGCAAATAGTTGGAATACCGCCGTACATCGGCCAGCAGCACCCCACGACCAGTCGCGGCGACCTGCCCGTTAACGCCTCGTCCCACCGGAATAGCCTGAAAAAACTCAGCGTAGCCGACCTGTGCCTGCATTTGCAATTGATTTCCAATTAGCTGATAGATGCTGACCAGAGGGAAATCAAAAATCGAGGAGATGTTTTCAACAGCCGTTTTGTAGATCGCTTGCAGGCTGTTTACCCCGATCAGGCTGCGACGGATTTCGTGGAGCAGGCGCAATTCGCGGGCCTGCCGCTCGACTTCGTTGATCAACTCGGCCCGGTTTGCCAGGTACGTCAAGTTGGACTCTTCCAGAGGGCGCAAGGGGGTAGTGTAAGCCGGGCGGGGCTGAGCTGTACTACCGGCCCCGCTGCCAGGAGGTCTATTTTGTAGAGTCGAGTTCGGTTCGCTTTCAGGGGGAATCATAACAGCAATCCCATCAATTTTTGTCTAAAATATAATAAGTTGTATGCTTAATAACTACTAACACGCGCATGTTCTCACCAAGCCAACCACCTGAGCAGATATTATAGAAACAATTTAAGCTTAACTCTATTTTAACATCACAACGCAAGGCTGAGCAACCTTTTTAGCGTTTTCGTAATCTAAACGAAACAAATCTCCCGGCTAACGCCTCTTACTGGTATAATCAGCCTGGTGTGGGAACGGTTGGAAGTCGAGAAAGAAAGCGGGTAGCGTGAAACGGTTCAACTTTTACCTGAAATATGCCTGGCGGTCGGTCTTGCGGGGAGGGCAACGCACTTTTTTTGCGGTGCTGTGCGTGGCAGTCGGTGTCGCTTCGCTGGTAGCCCTGCAATCGCTGGCAGCCAGCATCCGGGATACGCTTACCAGCGATATTCAAGCGCGGGCCGGGGGCGATATTGTGGCAAAAGGCTCAAGTTTTACCTCTTCTACCGATAGCAATACCGGCAGCAACACTGTCACGCCGCAAGCCCAACAATACCTCGACGGCCTTAAGGCAAACGGGCGCATTGTGGACTGGACGAGTATTTCCTTTAATAACATTCAAATTCGGGGTTATTTTAGCCTGCCCCCCAGCCTCTACACGGTCGATCCGGCCCGTTTCCCGCTGTATGGCAAAATTGAGATGGTCGAGCCGAGCGGAGGGGATTTCCACCGTCTGCTGGCCGAACCAAATGGCATTATCGTCAGCCGTTATCTGTGGGACAAAAACAACTACAAGCTAGGCCAGGAAATCGAAGTTACCGGGTCTGCCAATAACCAGAATAGTGTCAATAAAGCCGGGCGGCTCAAAATCGTTGGAATGGTCAAATCAGATGTGCCGGGTGTACCTTTCGATAGCGGCACGATCTTCGGCTTTGGCCTCATCTCCCCTCCGACCGCCGCAACTTTTCTGGAAGCGGAAACGAGCAGTACCCAGGCTCTTTCTTATTACTTTAAAACCCCACCCGGCGCGAACAATGACGCCCTTCGCCGGGAAATTAGCAGTGCAGCCCAACCCGCCGGGACGGAGTATCGCTACTTACCAAACCTTTTTTATAACGTGCAAACCGCCGCTGAAATCCAGGAACAAATCAGCACGCAGCTAAACAACGTAGACTATTTGCTCTCGATTGTGGGTCTGCTGGCAATCTTGATCGGCGGAGTCGGCGTGATCAACACCATGCTGGTCGTAATCGGGCGGCGCACGACCGAAATTGCCACGGTCAAGGCTCTCGGCCTTAAAAACCGTCAGACCATCTTGATTTTTACCCTCGAAGCGGTAATTCTCGGTCTGCTGGGTAGCTTACTCGGCCTGGTGCTGGGGGTCGCGCTCGGCTTTGGGGTCAAGGGCGTGGCCGAGGGCTTGTTTTTCCGACCGCTCAACTGGGGTCTATACCCCGGCCCGCTCATCATTGGCTTTCTGGTCGGGACAATTACTTCGGGCGTGTTTGGCTTCCTGCCCTCGTATGGGGCCGGAAGGGTGCGGCCTGCCACGGTCTTGCGGCAGCAAACGACGGCCCTACCCCGGATTGGTGGTTGGACTACCGTGCTGATCATCTGCCTGATGACGCTGGTAATGGGCCTGATTGCGGGGGTTCTAATCAACGCCCTGACACTTGGCATCGTGATAGCCTTTGTGACATTGCTGGTGCTGCTCTTACTTACAGCCTTCATGTATCTGGCGGTCTTCCTGACCGGCAAGTTGCCCGCTCCTTTTGGGCCTAGCTTCAAAATGGCAATGCGAAGTTTCAGCCGCCACCGGGGACGCACCGCCACCACCCTCCTGGTGATGACTACCGGCCTGTTTTTCATCACCTTTATCGTGATTATCGCCGATAGCATCAAAACTTCGCTTCGCCAGACTTTTGATGTAAATCTGGGCTTTAACGTGGTGGCTCTGAACCTGCTGGGCAACCAGACTGAGCAGCTATTAACTTCTTTTCAAAAAGATGTGCCGGGCTTGCAAAAGATTTTCGCCGGAAATTCGATCAGTGCAAACATCCAGGCGGTTAACGGTCAGACGCCTAATGCCGCGAACGCACCGACTACCCGCGGCCCTGGTGGTAGCACGGTCGGGCTGGGCGGCAATTCTTCAATCAGTCTGAGTGGCCGCGCCCTGGCAAATGGGGAAAGCATCAGCCCAAATGGGCCGCAGACGCTGGTGGCGGGCCGGAATTTGAGCAGTGCCGACGCCAACAAGCAAGTGCTGCTAGTTTCGGAAGACGAAGCCCGCCGCCTGGGAGTCAAGGTGGGCGACCGGGTGACAATTCAACTTTACGGTAACTCTTTCGGCCCGGCCCAACCCGGCGTGCAGCGTTCGGCTGCGCGAACCGAAGATTTTGAGGTAGTCGGGATTGTGCGGCAAGGCACTTCCTCGATTCAGTTCGAGCGTGGTTGGGTCGCCCCGTTTAAGGTGGTGGCCGACGCCGGGATCAATTTCAGCATTTTCTACATGCTGGTAGACCGTGCCCAGATTAAACCGGCCCTGACCCAGGTGCAAACCCAGTTAGTGGGTGGCTATGTGTTCGACCTGGGCGACCTGATTGACACTTTCAGCCGGATTCTCGATCAAGTGCTGGCCTTTCCCTTGCTCTTGAGTCTGTTGAGCCTGTTCAGTGGAGCGATCCTGATCGCCAATAATGTAGCCCTGGCGATGCTGGAACGCCGCACTGAAATTGGCGTCCTTAAAGCAATCGGGGCTAAACGCCGCCGGGTGTTGAACATTTTGCTCTGGGAGAGTAGTCTGGTCGGGTTGCTGGGTGGCCTGATCGGGGTGGGCTTTGGGGTCGTCCTGGCTCTTCTGGTGCCGACCCTGGCCTCCGTAGGCGGGCGGGGTAGTTCGTCGGCTAATTCGATCCCGATCACTTTCTCGTTGATCTCGGTCGGCCTCCTGCTGGCTCTGGGTATTGGCCTGGCTGTTTTTGCCACGGTTGTCAGTGCCTGGGGTGCTATTCAGGAAAAACCGCTGGTTGTCCTGCGCTATGAGTAGAACGGCGGAATAGATTTATAGCCATATTTTGTGGTTTCAGGGTTAAACCGGCTGTTATTTAAGAAAGAGGATTTATTTTGCAGTATTCGACTGAACCGGGCGCGACCCAGGCTGACCTGGGACAACCGATCCTGGAAGTGCGCGGCCTGACTAAAGAGTTGCCGATAGGTCGTGATAAGCTGGCGATCCTCAAAGGCGTCAACATGACTATCATGAAGGGTGAAGTGGTGGCTATCGTGGGGCCGAGCGGGTCGGGCAAAACGACGCTGCTGGGCTTGATCGGCGGCCTCGATACGCCCACCGCCGGAACAATTATGTTAGCCGGGCAGGATATTAGCCACCTGAACGAGGATAAACTGGCCGATGTCCGCAACCGCACTATCGGCTTTGTCTTTCAATTTTTCAATCTGGTGCCAACCCTTACGGCAGTCGAAAATGTAATGCTGCCGGTACAGTTCGACGACAGGAGTCGTTTTAATCCTGAAAAGCGGGCAAAGGAACTCCTGACGCTGGTAGGGTTGGGCCACCGGCTTAACCACAAACCCAAAGAGCTTTCCGGTGGCGAACAACAACGGGTGGCGATTGCCCGCGCTCTGGCAAATCAACCGGCGATCCTGCTGGGCGACGAACCTACCGGCAACCTCGATAGCGAACGAGGCGACGAAATCCTGGCCCTGATCCAGCAACTCCGGCGCGACATGGGCCTGACCGTGATTCTGGTGACACACGATCCCAAAGTCGCCAGCTTTTCCGACCGCATCCTGACGATGAAGGACGGCAATTTCGTGCAGCCGCAAGGCTAGATAAGCTTACCTAATTATTAAAATTATTGGAGGCGAAAGACCTTGCCAGTAGAGATAAAAGGCAAATAGCGGTTGGCCGGGATCAGAAAGGCGTGTTCTCGCCGGACTTTCACCTGGTCACATTGTCCATCGGTTATGATCAGAATTGGCCCATCCTTTGGAAAGTCGGTGGCGTTTTCCAGAAGCGTAACAGCAGGCTGTAAAATTGTACCGCCTCGCCCGCGCACCTTTACCTGTCCCGCAATCGCCTCCGGTAACAAATAGCCCTGGTCATAGGCTGCCGATCGCAGAAGACTACCCGCACCGCTGCTACATCGTGCGCCAGGCTGTAGCTTGCAATCGCTCCCAGAGCTTTTGGCAACAAATTGCGATCCATCGAACCGGAGGTATCAAGCACAACTGCGAAGGTACGTACATCCTCCTGGTCTGGTTCAAGCCGCAAGTTTGGACGAGGAAGGTCGGGAGTTGCCGACTGGCGTCGGCTAGACCTGGCATAGGTGCGCCGCTTTTCCTGGGGTGGGAAGTGCTGGCCGAACCAGCGGGCCAGTTCAACATCCCAGGGGATTGGGGGCTGATATAGAGCCTGGATTTGCTCCACCAATCCATAATAGTCATGGCTTCACGAGTCTGGGCTGTCAGGTTTTCCGGGGCAGCGTGGAGCATCCAACCGGCGTGAAAAGTGGCGTCGCCCGCCGCCATGGCCGTGCCATAGGTAAGGGTCAAAGCCCGCTCCTGGATCAGTTGCTCGAAACGGGCCTGGGAATCATCCGAAATCGGGAATTTACCCAGGTAGCCAAAACGGTTTGAGCCACTGGCAAAGGTCATCGGCCCCATCTCGACGCTAACCGCGGTCAAGGGCATCCACATTGTTATGGTCTTATCGGTAGCGAGCGGCCAGTAATGTTGATCCTGATGCCAGGGGGTTGGGCCACCTCCGGCTTCTTTGAAAAGAGCCTGGTCGTGATAGAGCCTGACCCCTTTAACTCCCATCAGTTCGGCAGCAATCCGGGCGAAACGACGGGCCAGCACAAATTTGCGGACGGAAGTATCTTTTGTCCAAAGATTCATGATCTGTAGGAAAGCTCGCCCATAAGTGTCGCGGTCGGCCAGTGAGCGCGTTTCGGTATTGTAACGGTAGGCCGCGCTTGTGATTATCGGGCGGTAAGCCGCTGTTTCAGCCTCGGTAGCCACCCCACGTAGCAATTTTGCTGGTAGTTTTCGATTTGAGCCTGATTTAGCCTGTAAGGTTGGCTCAAATCGGGCATAGTAGTGATATTTGCTTCAGACATAAATTTCTTGTATGAGTTATAATGATTTTACTTAACGCCGGGTTAATAATAGGAAGCGCGGCATTCTCGAAGCGAAACGACCAAATTCTAACCGCTTGCTATTCATTCAATCACGAAACTGAGTGGCCATCATTATAACAGAACTAGCGTCGGCCAACCGAGGCTGGCCCAACTGCGAAGCTATGAGATTTAGTCAAATTACTATAAGGAGACTTACATGGATCATAGTATCAAGTTACTGGTTTATCCCGTGCGAGACCTGGCTCAAGCAAAGACGTTATACGGCCAGCTTTTGGCTGTAGAACCTTATGTGGATTCGCCCTACTACGTGGGCTTTAGAGTTGGAGACCAGGAAATTGGTTTAGACCCGAATGGTCACAACAAAGGCTTGACCGGGCCAGTTGCCTACTGGCAGGTTGAAGATATCAAGCAAAGTCTGCAAGGACTTGTGGAAGCGGGTGCACAAATGCAGCAAGAAGTTCAGGATGTCGGAGGCGGTATGCTGACGGCTCTGGTAAAAGATGCGGACGGTAGCATTAGCGGGCTTAGACAGTTACCTTAAATTGCACTAAAGCGGCAGTATTTTCGCTTCTAAAATGCAGGGGTGGGCCAGGCTGACCGCAGAAGGCCCACCCTAATTATTCTAAATGGGCCTACGGCGGGCCAAAGTGTTGCAGTGTTGCAAAGTTTAGCCACTACCGCTTTGACTAACAAGGCGCAACCCGATGATAAAGAACGTTAAATTAGCCAGTATTTGGGTCAATAACTATGACCATTTATTTTTCTCCAATTAGAAATAGGTGTTTCTAATCTTTTTGGGTGCATTTAGTTTTGGGGGCAAAGTGAAAGAGCGTCCCAGACTTGCTCAAAACAACCTCCCATTTGGGCCGCCCGCAAAGGCATCAGATTTGCAGCCCCCTGCCGTGACCACCGCATCCCACTGCCTCCGAAGCGTTGC
>JBBRBE010000142.1:0-15778 GCA_038206175.1 Chloroflexia bacterium | reverse complement strand
TACTTTCGGCCTCGCAAATTCCTCAAGGAACCAGTCAGCCTGACGAAGAAGCGGGTGCATTTCCGGGGTCAGTACCTAAGGCTTAAGCGTAAGTTCTTGGAAGAGAAGCTGCACTGGCAGCAAAGCCCTTTGCTTCTAGTTTAGTTATAATGATGTTTAGAATACGACCGAATGTTCTAAAAAGCCTATGCGAATCGAGATTTGACACAACCGGTTCAGAGCCAGGCTTATCACGAGGCCAGCAATACCGTAAATCAGGCCGCTACCAATGTAAATGACCGACTTCGCAACGTTTTGTCCCAGGTTATAAACCTGGAAACCAGCAGTCGGGATACTATTATCGAGGCGATTAGCGACGAGGGGAATTTGAGCAATAGCGATCATGCCCGGATTTCTTCGCTACTTCAGCCCGGCTTAGCGTCCTTGCGGTTACGTGAGCCGCTCATTGTGAGTGCCTATATCTACCACCCGACCTATCAGTATTACGATTTTCTGGTGCAACCAAACCCGGATTTTATTAACAGCCGCACTTTTATGGAAGCCGAACAGATTAAAACCGAGGATCGTTGGCTTACGCCACGCCTAGACGAGGTTTTTAACAGCGGCAAACGAGTTATTCCTCTGGTCGTACCGTTTAATTTGTTTAACCAGGTCGTTTCGAGCGATGATCGTAATTTCTAGATTATAAATTTGGACGAGAGGGCAATTCTAGCCTACCTGCAAAGCCTTAATCTCTCCAATCAAAGCCTGATGTATATCGCCACCATTCAGGGCCAGCCTTTTAGCTGGAGTGGGTCACAGTATCAAGACCTCTTGCAATCGCCCGATTTTCAGACCCGGCTAAATAGTGAGAGCCAGTTGCCCAAAAATTTTGAGTACGACCAAAAAGGCCAGACGCTTTACATCAACTACACCAATCTGGATATTAACGATTGGAAAATAGTCAGCCTGCGACTAAAATCCGAACTGCTGGCCGGGTTGGGCGACATTCAACGCTTCACTTTGCTGGTTGGTTTTATTTGTTTGGTGCTTTCGCTAGGGTTATCTTCCTGGCTGGCTGCTACGATTACCCGCCCGATAGGGGTTTTACAAAACCTGATGCGCCGGGTAGAGGCGGGCGATTATGCCACTCGCTTTAACTCGCCCTACAAAAACGAATTTGGTGAGTTGGGCCGCAGCTTTAATTCGATGATCGAACAAACTCAGCAACTACTGGCCCAGGTCAAAACCGAGCAGAGTACCAAGCGACAGGCCGAATTACGGGCTTTACAGGCTCAGATCAACCCCCATTTTCTCTATAATACATTCGACTCGATCTACTGGAAAGCTTTGATGAAGGAGACCGAGGCGGTTTCCGAAATGGCTGTATCGCTTTCAACCCTGTTTCGGCTTGGCCTCAATTCACGGAGCGAGATCACTACGGTCGCCAAAGAACTCGAACACGTTCGCAACTACCTCGAAATTCAGCAGTTATGCTATGGCGACACCTTTACTTATTCTATCAGTACAGAGCCGGGCGTAGCCGAGCTAAAAGTGGTCAAGCTGATTTTACAACCTCTGGTCGAAAATTCGCTGCTACACGGTTTTACAGCCCTCAAAGAAAAAGAAAGCCAGCCCATCCGGGGCCGGATCGAAATTGCCGCTTGCCGCGATGATGTAACCGGCCAACTTTGCTTGAGCGTCTGCGACAACGGATGTGGCTTTGACGTAGCTGAACTCAGGCAACAACTGGTTCTTAGCGAAACCTGGACTGAAACGAGTCCTGAAGTTGAGCATGGCTACGCCCTTCGCAACGTCCACGCTCGGTTGCAATTGCATTATGGGACGGCTTACCAGTTAGACATGTCGAGCCGACCCTACGAGCGAACCTGTCTTGAAATTCGAGTGTCAATTCCAGCCGAACCGACTGCCCAAGATAGTCTCCCTACTGAACAAAAATCCCCCATTAACATTCCCTCCTGATTGAGGTATTCTAAATCTAACGAACTCTTCTGACCAAAGTTTGCTGTAATTCTGTCAAATTGGTTTATTACTACTTCAACTTAAAAAGGAGCAATGGTGATGAGGTCAATTTCTCTATCCCTGAAGCGGTTAGGGGTTTTTACTTTCGGGTTGATAGCTCTAAGTTTGTTACTGACCGCCTGTAGCGATAATATTCAGCCAACCGCTGCTACAGTAATTACAAGTGTAGCGACTACTGCCACCTCTGGCACTAGCGGTAGCGTTACAACTGCGGCTAACTCTTCCCCAAATTCCACAACTGGCAGCAATATTACGTCTTCTAACAATACGAACTCAGTGGCTGGGAATGCCAGCAGTAATGGTACAGGCTCTAAAACTAAAGTGGTTTTCTGGTCAAACCAACGGCACGACCAGCCTTTGATGAATGCCCAAATCCAGCAATTCAACCGGGAAAATCCCGATAACCTGGAAATTGATTATAAGATTTTTACCGATGATTATCCGAACTTGTTGCAATTGGCTTTTCAGTCCAATCAAGGCCCCGACATCTTTATCACTCGCTCACTTGAAAACATGCCAAGCATGGTCAAAGCCGGTTACGTCGAGTCGCTGGACAGCTATTTAACCCCGGAAATCAAAGACCGAATCGGTCAGGTCAATTTTGCCGAAGGCATGACAGTATTCAACGGTAAATTCTACAGCCTGCCGACTTTTGCTTCGACTTTCCGGCTAGTTTATAACAAAGACCTGTTCAAAAAAGCTGGTTTGAGCAAGCCTCCGACCACTTTAACTGAACTGGTTGAAGATGCTAAAAAGTTGACCCAGGTTGGCAAAGCTGAGGGCGCATACGGTTTTGCGATTAACTTAAAAACTCCCTCGAATGCCTGGAACCGCACACTATCCCCGGTAGCTACCCGGAGTGGCTTTCGTGATTACGACTACAAAACCGGCCAGTACAACTTTGCAGTGGATAAGCCCATTTTGCAAGCCTTCCGGCAGATTGTCACCGACGGCAGTATGTTCCCCAGTTATCGTTCGCTGGATATTGACCCGCTCCGCAGCCAGTTCGCCGACGGCAAAATCGGTATGTATATGTCGGTTTCGGCGGAAGTAGGAGTGTATGTCAACCAATTTACCCCTAAAATCGAGTGGGCTGCCGCACCCGTGCCGACCGTAGATAGTCCGGCCAGTAGCGGTAGCTTGATGGGACGCACCGACTGGCTGGCAATGAGTGGCCGGAGCAAGAACAAAGCGGCGGCCTGGAAGGTAATGCAGTGGTTCTACCGGCCAGAGTTTTTGATCAAATACCAGGAGGAGGGGTACGGCAACCTGGTGCTACCGGGTCTATCGAAGAGTGCCAAAGCACCCACCGCGCCTGGTAGCAGTTACTTTTTGCCCGACTTCAAAAACGCGGATGCTGTCTGGCCGCTCCCGCCCACGGTGAGCAAAATCGAGGGTAAAGATTTTAGCGCGATGTTTGCCGAGTATGTGTTTGGTCTCACCCCAGACCTGGACAAGATGTTGAGCGATCTAACAGCCCGTTACAACAAGGCCCTTGCCAGGGATGTTTCGTCCGGCACGATCCAAAAGCTTGTGCTGCCGAACTTCGACCCGGCCCAGCTAAAGGCCAAATAAGCCTCAAGAAATTGATGTGAAATTACAAATTAGCAGAGCTTAGTTCTCAGCTTAATTCCGGCTGCTATCTTTAAGAATATTGAATGGCGAGGAGTATCTTTATGAGAGAGTATTCGTACAGTGAGCGCGATTTTGCCTTTGGGCAAACTATATTGACCCTGCGTACTGCTATCAACTTAACTCAATCCAATGTAGCCGAATATCTGGGAGTTTCGCGTCGGGCAGTGGGAGATTGGGAGGCTGGCAACAAGTATCCCAAAGCTAATAATCTCAAACAGTTTATTGCCCTCGCCATCAAGCATCAGGCTTTCGAGGTTGGACGCGAAGCCGAAGAAATTCGCTCACTTTGGCAAACTGCTCGTCAGAAAGTGCGACTGGATGAAGTCTCGCTCACCGAATTGCTATCAAGTGCCAAAACCGCACAGCCGCACCAGCCGACCATTGCTCCTGCTCTTGCGACTGGCTCTTCTCCAGTAGCGGCAGAAAAGATCGGGCCGAGGTTGGACTGGGGAGATGCCCCCAGCGTCCCGACTTTCTATGGACGTGCGGCGGAACTGAATGAGTTGAGAAAGTGGGTAGTCGAAGAAGAATGTCGGGTGGTGAGCTTGCTAGGGCTAGGTGGTATCGGCAAATCGGCCCTGGCGGTCAATTTTATGCACCAGGTGGCTCAGCACTTTGAGGTGGTGATCTGGCGTTCTTTGCGCGATACCCCCAACTGTGAAACTCTGGTGAATGAGTGCCTTGAGATATTGGCTCCAGAGACACTTAATCAGGGGTCTTTTAGCCTGGAACAACGCCTCAGTCTGTTGCTAAAACAGTTGCAAAGCCGCCGGGTTCTGCTAGTGCTGGATAATCTGGAAACTTTATTAGAAGAAGGCCAGAATAGCGGTTCTATGCGACCCGGTTATGAAGATTACAGCCGCCTCTTACGCCGAGTGGCTGAAACGACCCATCAAAGTTGTTTGCTGCTGACTAGCCGAGAGAAACCGATTGTGCTGGCCGCCCTGGAAGGTAGTCTGTCGCCAGTGCGGGTCTTGCGCCTTGCTCGTCTGAATACCGAGGCTTGTGAACAGTTGCTGCTAGACAAGGATATTGCAGGCAGTTCCGTGGAACGAGCGCAATTAAGCGAAATCTTCGCAGGCAATCCTTTGGCCTTGAAAATAGTCGCCCAAACCATTGTAGACCTTTTTCGTGGGGAGGTTGCCCCATTTTTGGAGCAAGGGGAAATCATCTTTGGGGGAGTAAAAGAGTTACTTGACCAGCAATTTGCCCGCCTTTCTGCGCTTGAACAAACCGTGTTGTACCGACTGGCGACTATACCCGAACCGGCTACTTTAGATGAACTATTGGCGGTGCTGGTTAAGCCAATCCCGCCCGTGCGGTTGTTGGAAGCAGTGGAAGCACTGTATGGTCGCTCCTTGATTGAGCGGGGGGAAAAGCCAGGGAGTTTTACCCTGCAATCGGTAGTGCTGGAATACCTGACCTCTCAACTGACCACGGAGGTAGCGGACGAAACTGTGCAAATTAATTTCACCCGCCCATTGGAACTTAGCTTCGCACGCGGACGGGCTAAAGACTATATGCAGCAAAGCCAAGATCGGTATTATTCAAATACACTCCAAAATTGGGAAGGAAATCGTTTACTAATTCCCGTAAATTAACAAATTTTAGCTTTGTTCGTCCCCAAACTTAATTCGGCAATCCTAAAATCAAGAGTAACTTTGTTTTGTAGCTCTATTGACCTTGATGCTACGGTTATAATCTCTTCATCTTTATAAATTCTCCAACCTCACTTACCAATCCCGGACAAGAAAAATCAGAACGGATGCTTATTCAGAAGTTGAGTATCCAGGGCCGGGCTGAATTCGCCGCCCCTATCAATGTTTTTTCTGGGTTCATTAGTAATCAATGCAGCAATTTTTCCTATTTACAAGTATAATGAAGTGAGCTTAGTAAGGGAAATCAGCTAAGCTAATCTCATTTCATTCCATTCATTCATAGCGAGGCCTTTTCAACCAGGTAAAAGGAATTTATTGATGAAGCGGTTCTCCTATCGAGATCGAGATCTCGCTTTTGGGCAAGCTATGTTGAAGTTGCGGGCTGTCACGGGGCTAACTCAGGCTGGCCTGGCCCAGTACCTGGGGGTCTCTCGACGGGCCATCGGCGAGTGGGAGAATGGCAACACCTACCCTAAAGCCCCCCACCTTAAAGCCTTTATTGGGCTGGCTTTCCAGCATCAGGCCTTTGAGGCTGGCCGCGAAGCCGAAGAGATTCGGACACTCTGGCGGGCCGCCCGTCAGAAACTGGTACTCGATGAAGCCTGGCTTGCCGAGGTGTTAGCCTCGGCTACTCCGGCCCCGGCCTCTGTCCAGCCTCGCCCGGAGCAGAATGCCACCACCATTATTATCGCGGCTCCTGGCCCTTCCTCTTCGCTTGTCGTTAGCCCTGAGCTGAGCGGCGGGCCAAAAGTGGATTGGGGAGATGCGCCCAGCCCTTCCAGTTTTTACGGACGCGAAGACGAGTTAAGCGAGCTACAAAAGTGGGTCGTGGAGGAAGGCTGCCGGGTGGTGAGCCTTTTGGGTCTGGGTGGTATCGGCAAATCCACGCTGGTCGTCAATTTGATGCACCAGGTAGCCGCCAGTTTCGAGGTAGTGATCTGGCGTTCCTTGCGCGATGCCCCCAGTTGCGAGGCCCTACTTGACGGCTGTCTCCAGATATTAGCCCCAGAGGTGCTTAATGACCTCTCGACTGGCCTCGAACGACGGATCAGCCTCTTACTTAAACATCTACAAAGCCGCCGGGTGCTGCTGGTACTGGACAACCTGGAAACGCTGCTGGAAGAGGGTCAGGGGATGGGCTATATGCGGGAGGGCTATGAGGGCTATAGCCGCCTGTTAAGCCAGATAGCCCAAACCAATCACCAGAGTTGTATGCTGCTCACCAGCCGGGAGAAACCGGTGGAGTTGGCCTCGCTGGAAGGTAGCCGTTCTCCGGTACGGGTTTTACGCCTGACCCGGCTGGATGAGGCCGCTTGCGAACAGTTGCTGTTGGACAAGGATATTAGAGGCACTTCCCTTGAGCGAGGGCAGCTGAGCGAAATCTTCAGTGGCAATCCTCTGGCCTTGAAAATCGTGGCCCAGACCATTGTAGAGCTGTTTGAGGGAGATATTGCCCTTTTTTTGGCTCAGGGCGAAGCGATATTTGGCGGTGTAAAGAAACTACTTGACCAGCAATTTGCCCGGCTTTCGGCCAGGGAGCAAACCGTGCTGATCTGGCTGGCAATTTTGCGAGAACCGGCGACCTTAAATGAGCTGCTGACCCCGCTGGTCAATCCAATCTCCCGAACCCGGTTATTAGAAATGATGGAGGCATTACACCGGCGTTCGTTAATCGAGCGGGGGGAAAAGGCGGGCAGTTTTACTTTGCAATCGGTGGTGCTGGAGTACCTGACCAGTCGGCTGGTGGAGGAAGTAGCCGGTGAACTAATGCAAGGCTCGCTCCTCCGGCTGACCCAGCACAGTCTATTACAGGCACAGGCTAAAGATTATGTGCGGCAGAGCCAACAGCGTGTAATTATCGGGCCGCTATTGGCCCGGCTTAAAGATGCTCATACCGGGGCCAGCCAGGTGACAAGTTACCTGAGACAAACTTTGGAACGAGTCCGCACCCTGCCGCAAGACCAGCAGGGCTATGTGGGCGGTAATATCTTGAACCTCTTGCTGGCCCAGGATTTAGATTTAGCGGGCTGGGACTTTTCGAGGCTGAATTTGTGGCAAGTGTACCTGGCCGGGGTAGAACTGCGAAACGTAAATCTGGCCGGGGCTAACCTGCGCGGAAGTGTCTTTACCGAAGGGTTTAATTCGATCCTGGCCCTGGCTTACAGCCCGGACGGGCAGTATCTGGCCGGTGGCAGCCTGGCCGGGGATATAAAAGTCTGGCAACTGGGAGGGCAGGCTGAAAGCGCGGGGTATTCTTTGCTATTAGAATGTCAGGGCCACCGCGATATGGTCAGTTCGGTGGTCTATAGCCCAGACGGACAGTTTTTGGCGAGTGGGAGTTACGACCGCACGGTAAGGTTGTGGGATGCCCGGAGCGGTCAGAGCTTGCTGGTGCTAGAAGGTCACGGCGACACCGTGCGGTCGGTAGTTTTTAGCCCGGATGGCCGCTTTCTGGCAAGCAGCAGCTTTGACGGCACCATTCGCTTGTGGCGGGTGGCTACCGGCGAAGTCCTGGCGACCCTCACCGGGCATACGGCCTGGGTCTGGTCGGTAGCCTTCAGCCCGGATGGTCGCACCCTGGCAAGCGGTAGCTTTGATGGTACGATCAAGCTATGGGAGGCCAACCTGCCGGACAATACCTACAGGCCAGTGGCTACTTTGGATGGACACGCCGGTGGGATTTCGGGACTAACATTCAGCCCGGACGGGCAGACCCTTTACAGTTGCGGGGCCGATAGCACCATCCGGGTATGGTCGGTAGCAAACCACGAACAAATCCAAACTTTAGAAGGTCACGTTGGAGCGGCGCAAGCTATGGCGATCAGCCCGAATGGGACAACGCTTGCCAGTGGCGGCACTGACCGGACTATCCGGTTGTGGCAGCCTGGGAATGAAAAGCCACATCTCACCCTGTCCGGTCATACCGCTCCCGTTGCTGCTTTGGCCTTCAGCCCGAATGGTGCTACTCTCGCCAGCAGCAGCAGTGACCGCAGTGTGCGGTTATGGTCAGTGCAAAATGGCGAAGGATTAGTGACATTACAAGGCTATACAAACGCCTTTGCAGCAGTAGGGGTTAGTGCAGGCGGACTATATCTGGCAAGCACTGGGAGTAATAATCGAGTGTTGGTCTGGCGATTGAGCCACCTGACTCTGCAACCCACCCATCAAGTTACACCTTCAATCGTGTTGAAAGGCCATACCAACCAGCTTATGGCGGTAGCATTTAGCCCGGATGGAAACTATCTTGCCAGCACTGGGCAGGATGCCTCTATCAAACTGTGGGATTTAGCCAGATATAAGGAGAGCAGCCAGGATCAGGCACGGCTTACCCTTACCAGTCATACTGATAGTGTCAATACTATAGCCTTCCACCCAGAAGGCAGCTTACTGGCGAGTGGCAGCGCCGATGGCACAGTCAGGCTCTGGTCAACTATTAACGGGGAAATTTTAGCAACATTAGAAGGACACCAGGCTTTAGTTTGGACGGTAGCCTTTAGCCCGGATGGAAGTACCCTTGCCAGTGGCGGCAATGACGGCACTGCTCGGCTATGGGATACTAAAACCGGCCAACTTAAAACCAGCCTGAGCAGTGATAAGATACCTCTTGCAAACCTGGCCTACCAGTCAACCGGCCAACTTTTAGCCGGGGCCAGGTATGACGGGACTATCCAGGTCTGGCAAACGGCTGATACCACTCAACCCCCCTTAATGCTCAAAGGGCATCAGGGAGCAGTCTGGTCGGTGGCCTTTAGTCCTGAACCGACCAACTCAGCCATTTTGCTGAGTGGTGGCTACGATGGCACCGTCCGGTTATGGAACGTCGAGAACGGCCTGGAACTGGCCCGCTTCCAGCACGGGGGGTTTGTACGTTCAGTCGCCTTTACCCCGGATGGAAAAAGAGTGGTAAGTGCCGGGGAGGGCAGCCTGATCAAGCTATGGGATATTGCAAGCGGCGAGATAGTGGCGACTTACCGGGATTTTCAGCCCTACGAAGGAGTTAATATCACCGGGGCGACCGGCTTGACGGCGGCCCAACGAGCAACTTTACTTGCTTTGGGCGCAGTGGAAAACTGAGCGATTTTCACTTTGACGCTACGAATGAATGTTATCTGGTGTACTAGCCCGCTATAATTTGTTTACCGAAGAAGCTAGACCTTACTTTTCGTAAAGGAGCAAGCAAAGATGGCAAAAAAGTTGGTATTGCAATGGCTACTCAGGCTAGTTCTGCTGGGTAATCTGTTTCTGGCCGCGTGCGGAAGTGAAACAACCCCTTCGACTGTACCTGCTCCTGTTTCCGGGACTGTTAGCAGTGCCTCTGCAACCACTACTGGACAGACACCTAACGCTAAAATCAACCCTCTAGTAACAGCCTCTCAATTGGTAACAACACCTAAATCGGGTGGAACCTTGCGAGTAGGCTTTAATCTGGAGCCTGATAGCCTTGACCCGGCTAAAACTGCCACGGCCGGTGGCTTCTTCATCGAATATATCTACGCCCGGTTAGTGCATAGTGGTACAGATAAATTACCGCACCCCTGGCTGGCCGAAAGTTGGCAAAATAGCGAGGACGGCAAAACCATAACCTTTAAACTGCGGCCTGGCCTTAAATTTCACGACGGAACAGCCGTAGATGCAGCCGCTGTTAAATTTAGCTTCGACCGCATCCTCGATCCTAAAACAGCTTCGCCGGTCAAAGCTCAGTTTGGCCCACTCCAAACGGTCGAAGTAATAGATTCCTTGACGGTGGCCTTCAAATTTACCCAGCCTTTCCCCTCTTTTTTTACCAATGCCGGTCTGTACTCCGCCGGAATTGTCTCTCCAACTGCCGTAGCTAAGTATGGTGAAGGGTTCGGGCGCAACCCGGTAGGAGCCGGGCCATTCGTTTTCAAAAGCTGGAAACCCGGTCAAGAATTAGTGCTGGGCCGTTACGCCGAATACCAAAATTTCCGGCAAGACGCGACTAATAAAGGCCCGGTTTATTTGGATGAACTCAATTTCAAGATTATTCCCCAGCTAGAGACCCAGGTCGCCGCCTTGCAAACCGGCTCGATAGACCTGATTGGCAACGTATCACCCCAGGATGTGCGCCGCTTGAACCAGGATAAAAATTTGGTGGTGCAGCCAGTTAAAGAGACTATTCTGGTCGCCCAACTAGAATTTGCCAACAAAGCCCCTTTTAACGCCGATATTAGCTTGCGCCAGGCGGTAGCCTATGCCCTGGATAAACAACTGATTTTGGATAAAGCCTTCGATGGCTACGGCATCCTCAACCCTAACCCGTTGGGAATAAGCGTGGCGGGCTGGGACGAAAGCGCGAAGGGGTATGCTTACGACCCGGCTAAAGCTAAAAGCCTACTGGCGGCGGCAGGCTGGAAAGCCGGGTCGAACGGAATTTTGGAAAAAGACGGTAAACCGGCCAACTTTACCCTTTTGACCCCTAACGCAGGTATTCTAAAAACCAGTGCCGAAATTATTGCGGCCAACCTCAAAGACGTAGGCATCGAAATCAAAATAAAGACGGTTGACCCGCCTTCTTTCCTGGCAACTGCTAAAGCCGGAGATTACGAACTGTTATTTACCAGCACGGGCTGGTATGATGCCTTTTTCTTCTCGATCCACTTCAAAACACCCGGTTGGAACGGCCAATTTAATGACCCGAAACTGGATGCACTCATTACTAAACTGGATGCAACCCTGGACTCTAATCAGAGGCTAGACCTGACCAAACAAATTCAAGAGTACATTAACAGCCAGGCTTTAGTCATCCCAGTTCTCAGTCGCTGGTCGGGAGTAGCTTTTAACAAAAAGGTGCAAGGTGTCAAAACAGATACGCTGGGCAATCCGCTTTACAACGAAGTCTGGTTGTCTTGATCGCTGTTACTGCACAAGGTTTCGCAGGGTATAGAATAGAAGATGGCTACAGGCAACTTACTTTCTGGTGTAACTCAGAGTCAAAGTACCAGCGAAGGAAAGGAATAAATCTAGGGTTTTGGGCTTAAAGCTTCACGTAAAGCGGTACCCGATAAATTACTGCCTAATACTACCAGCAAAATTGCCAGGCCGGGGAAATTGACCAGCCAGGGAGCCTCGACGAGATAAGTTCGACCATCGAGCAGCAACACGCCCCAATCTGGCGAAGGTGGCTGCGCTCCCAACCCAATAAAAGACAATCCGGCTCCCGCCAATATCGCTTCGGGGAATAGCACCGTACCCAGCACAATAACCGGGGTCAGGATGTTCGGTAAAATAGTCCGAAGCATAATACGCGACGGCGAAGCACCAATGGCCTGGGCCGCCAGCACGTAATCTTTTGCGCTGAGGCTTAAAACCTGCCCGCGCACCAACCGGGCAAGACCTGGCACCGGGCTTAGGCCAACCGCTAACATCAGGCTACCAAAACCCGGCCCTAGCACATACGTAATAATCAGGGCCAGCAGAACCGGCGGAAACGAAAGCATCAAGTCCATCAGGCCCATTAACACGCCATCCGTCCAACCTTTCAGATAACCACTGGCAAGGCCAATCACTAGCCCCCCGCCTAAAGCAATCACCAGCGCAACTAAACCAATTTGCAAAGCCAGTTGCGCTCCAAATACTACCCGGCTAAACATATCGCGGCCTAGTTTGTCCGTACCGAACGGGTGTTGCCAGGAGGGTGGTTGCAAACTCTGGGTCGGATTTATTTTATCATAGGGGTAGAATGCTATAACAGGTGCTGACAAGGCCGTAGTTATTAGCAGCAGCATTAAAAAGCCACCGAGCCAGGCAGCCGGATTAGCCAGTAACCGCCTCCAAAAGCTCGAAGCCCTGACTCGATTTCTGAGTGGCTCGTTTGAGCCTGACTCACTTTTAACCACAAACCCGGTAATCATGTTCTTATTAACATTGTGCTAACTTCCAAAATTACGTGGGCCATTCTTCAGCCCGGTTTTTGAATACGCGGGTCTAACCAGTGGTAGAGCAAATCCACAATAGTATTAACCACCACGTAAGTGGTAGCGGTAAGCAGAACCAGACCTTGAATAATCGGGTAGTCGCGCTGATTGATGGCCTGTACCGCCAGTTGACCCAGACCCGGCCAGGCAAAGACGTTTTCAACTATTATCGCGCCGCCCATTAACGCTCCAAACTGTAAACCGACCAGGGTAAGCACCGGCGTAAGCGCGTTTTTTAGAGCGTGGCGAATAAGTACCGCCCGGCCTGTTAACCCTTTGGCGCGGGCGGTTTTGATATAATCCTGGTTCAGCACTTCTAGCAGTTGCGCTTTTACCACGCGCGAGAGTAAAGCTCCTGAAATAAGACCCAGCGTGAGGGCCGGTAAGATCAGTTGCACCAGTTCATTCTCGCTCAAGACCGGCAGCCAGCCCAATTGAACGCTAAACCAATCCAGTAGCAGCAAACCCAGCCAGAAACCTGGCATTGAAAGTAAAACCAGATTCAGGGCGGTTAACCCCGTTTCAAAAGCCCGATTTTTAATCCAGACTGCCAATACCCCACTACCTATTCCAAATATCAGAGCTAGAATCAGCCCGGCCCCGGCCAGGAGTACCGTCTTAAAATAGCGGTCGCTAATTTCACTCAGCACCGGACGGCGGGTTATCAAGGACTTTCCCAGATCTCCCTGCACGACATTAGCCAGGTAGTTGAAATACTGGACTGGCAAAGGCTGGTCTAAGCCAAACTCATGCCGCACCTCGGCAATTACCTGGGGGTCAGTTGGTTGGTTTACAAAAAGAGCCTCGACTGGATCACCTGGTATTACCAGCCGCAGGCCAAAAGTTAGCGTTATAAGGGCCAGCCACAGCCCAAGTAACCGCATCAGGCGTTTGAGAAGGTAAATAAACATGGCGTAAGGATGGATGAATTATTTTTGTTTCTCATCTTATAAGTAACAGAAAAGCTCACTAAGTATCATAGCAGATTGGCACTCAAACGACGAACGACGCGCTTTTGGTCCGTATCTATTCATCAACTAACTTCTAGCCCTGGGGGAAGCAATGTGAACTGAACATGGGAACTGAAATGGAAGGTGAGGTGGGAACTTATGGTCGGTGCTTTCTTCACACTATCCTTCTATACTACTACCAGTACATTACAAATCTCAGTTCCATAATTAGCTCGTTTGTTTAGAACATTTTAGATAAATATAAAGGAGATGAACCATGGCAAATAAAACTGTTGTTCTCGTCCACGGTGCCTTTGCGGAGTCGGCCAGTTGGAACAGTACCATCGGCATTTTGCAAGCTCAAGGTTATAGTGTGATCGCCCTGGCAAATCCGCTGCGGGGTGTGCAGAAGGATGCCGCCTACCTCGCCAGCTTTCTCGAAACCATTCAGGGGCCTATCGTACTGGTGGGTCACTCTTACGGAGGTATGGTTATTAGTGAAGCCGCCACCGGTAATCGCAACGTCAAAGCCCTGGTTTATGTGGCAGGCTTTGCTCCCGAAAAAGGGGAGAGCGCGGGGGTGCTTTCCAGTCGCTTTCCGGGTAGTACCCTTGGCCCGACGTTGGCTCCCCCGGTGGCTTTGCCGGAAGGCGGCAGAGACCTTTATATCCAGCAGGATAAGTTCTGGGCGCAATTTGTGGCCGATGTCAGCGAGGCTGAGGGCAAAATTATGGCGGCTACCCAGCGCCCTGCTACCGAAGCCGCCCTCAATGACGCTTCTGGCGACCCGGCCTGGAAGATTATCCCTTCCTGGTTCATTTACGGAGAACTCGACAAGAATATTCCAGCCGCCGCCCACGCTTTTATGGCCGAGCGGGCCAGGGCAAAAGAAACCAAACAGATCATAGGGGGATCACACGCCCTGATGGTTTTACATGCGGAAGAAGTCGCGCAGATGATCGAGGCGGCGGCAGAGGCAAGCTAATTTTATCACCGCCAATTTCGTCGCCTGGTGGCACAAACCAGGCGGCGAGGGTAAGGCCAATCCTGTTTGAAGTAAGCTGCTATTGTCATTTTCAAGAATAGATAGCTCAATGATCGAAGGTAATAAAATGCAAATAAATCTCCGGCAAGCTTTCGCAAAGTGGCGCAAAAGAATTAGCCTGACCAGCTTGTTGCTGATATTAACGGGACTGGTGGCGGCCTGCGGCGATTCTACCAGTACACCCGCTTCTGTAACTACCGTTGCTACCACTACCGTAGCCCCGATAACTCAACCCACCACTGTGGCTCCGACAACTACTCAGCCCGCAGCTACTACTGTTCCAGCAAATACGACGGCGGCAGCACCCAGTACCCAGGTAGCCGGTAGCGGTCAGACTGCACCCCTTTTTGAAGACCGCACCAGTCCGCCGAATCTGGTAAAAGCTTTTTACAACGCGATTAACCGCAAGGAATATCAACGCGCTTACAGCTACTGGCAAGTTACCGGCGCACCCAACACCCCGGCGGGCTATGACGAATTTGCTAAAGGCTATGCCGATACGGCCTCGGTGACTTTCACCCTGGGGCAGATTATGCAAGACGCTGGCGCAGGTCAGCTTTACGCCAAAATCCCGACCGTGTTGGTGGCAACTCACGCCAGCGGCAAGCAGGAAACCTTTGCCGGTTGCTATATTGCCCACCGGGTAAATACAGGCATTTCGACCAACCCTGCGGATGAATTGTGGCGTTTTACCAGTGGTACGCTGGCTGTAGCGACGGCGGGGGCGGAGCCAAAGGCTGATAGCTGTAATTCTTCTAATGAAGGACGCTTAACCGGGGCGTTTAACGACCAGAGTAGCCCGGAAAATTTGGTGAAATCCTACTACAACGCGATTAGCCTGAGCGATTATCAACGAGCTTATTCCTACTGGGAAAATCCCGGCAAGGGTAACACCAACACCCCTGGCTCCTTTGATCAATTTGCGAAAGGTTACAGCGACACCACTTCGGTATTCTATACCCTCGGTAAGCTTACGTCGGATGCCGGAGCGGGTCAACTCTATGCCAGTATTCCTATTGTGCTGACCTCTACCCAAACTGGCGGCTCGAAAACGATCTTCGCAGGCTGTTATGTGGCCCATCGAGTTAATGATGGCGTTTCAACTAATCCGGCGGATAAGCTCTGGCGGTTCCGCAGCGGCACCTTGACAGCAACTTCCGCGAATGCTCAGCCAGACGCGAAAAGCTGCACACCCTAATTTGATAACAGAGAAAGTTTTAAGCTGAAAGGAGAAGTTAACCATGAACACGGATACCATGACGAAAGCGAAGCCTAATACTATCACCACCAGAGACGGTACCACGATCTATTACAAGGATTGGGGGATGGGACAACCAATTGTCTTCAGTCACGGCTGGCCGCTCAACTCGGATGCCTGGGACGAGCAACTATTTTTCTTTGCTTCCCAGGGCTATCGGGTCATCGCCCACGACCGGCGCGGTCACGGTCGTTCCAGCCAACCCTGGGACGGCAACGATATGGATCATTACGCCGACGACCTGGCCGAGCTTATTGAGACGCTCGATCTGAAAA
>JBBRBE010000141.1:0-15883 GCA_038206175.1 Chloroflexia bacterium | reverse complement strand
TGGTTGTAGTCGGTATCCCAACCGCTCCGCAAACTAAAAGTGAAACCGAGCGAAACCAGCACGAAAGCCACCACAATCAGCAGACTATAACTTTGCCGTCGCCGTGCGGTTGCCCGTGGCCGCGAAAGCCGACCGAGCCAGTCTATAAACGTGTCCAGCCCGACAAAACTGATCAGATATATAAAAGGTAAAAGCCCGCCGGAAGAATGAAAGACGCTGCCGCGGGTGCCGGGAAAAGTGAAGGCCAGCGACATTGCCAGGTAAAGCAACCCGACGTAAAGTACAAAAGGCAAGAACTCCGCCCGCCGCCACAGACGAGGCGGTTTAGCCGGGTTGCTAACCTCTGCTACGGCAGTAACGCCACCCGAAAGAGCTTGTTCTGAAATCGGCTTTTTCAGGGTCGAAGAAATATTGCTGACCGAGGAAGCTTGTGCTCTTTCGAGCGTGGGACGGCTGAACAGACCGACCACAAAAAGCGGGGTCAGGAAAAGTGCGCCGCGCCCGATCAGCCAGAGATTTTCAACGAGTGCGCCGATTTTGCTACCCAGAAGCGGGCCGATACCCCAGGCGGACGAAGGTTGCGAAAGGTTCAGGTAATAGGCCAGATCGAGCGGCTTATTCAGGCTAAAAAAGTCGTTGTACTCGCGCCAGAAAAGCGTTTTAACTCCGCCACCGGGAAAAAGCAACCCGGTATCGGCCAGGTTTCGCGCCAGCCAGGGCGCGACTGTCAGCCCAAACAGAGCCAGCATCAACCCTAATCCACCGAGGCTTAGGCCGCTCGGTTGCCGCCCGGCCCGGCCTAGCAGCAGCAAAAGAAACGGCACGGCCAGCAGCAGCACGCCGTCCACCCGCGTCAGGTAAGCCAATCCCGCGCACACTCCGGCCCCGGCCAACCACAAATGAGCCTGACGGCGCGAGGCAGGCGGTAAGCGCAAAGCTTTGTAGCAGCACATCAAAAAAAGCAGGCTGAAGAGAGCAAAAGGCGCGAAATTGTCCGGGAGGCTAAAATATGGCGCATAAATGCCGCAGAAGATCATCAAAAGTCCGGCTAACCAGCCAAAGCGTCGCCCCCGTTCGTCTGGGTCGGGAAAAATATCGCGGGCCAGATAGAAAGTCAGGGGCGGCAGGAAAGAGGAGACCAGCATTATCGGTAGTTGCGAGGCCAGGAAAGACGGCCCACCCGTTAGCAGGTAGCCGCCGTAAATCAAAAGCGAAGTAAGCGGCATCCAGTAGACGCTCGAAGGCTGGTTGAGCAACCCGGTCGGCAAAGGCTGGGAAAGATAGTTGAAAAGGTAATCCTCGCGGAAGCCGCGCCCCCGCCACAGCGATTCGGCTACATTCGAGTAATAATAGGCGTCCATGTAGCCGGGTTGTCGGAAGAACAAAGCCGTCACCAGTCGGAAGGCCAGCCCACCCAGGAACAAGACAAGGTAAGGCCGCCAGACCGGAGCGAAAAGTTTAGCCACGCCCGCTTCCTGCTCTCTCTCGCTTACTATCTTACGATCCTTCGGTATACGGGACGAGCGGAACCTCTTCCTCGGCTTCGGGCGACTCCTGAGCCAGGTCTTCATCGGTGCCGACCGGGGCGGAAAAGGGCATTTCAAAGGGCTGGAACAGTTCAGGGCCAGACTCTGGTTCGTCCGCTTCCGCCTGGGCTAAATCTACCTCACCATTGTGTAAAAATCCGTCTGAGAGAGGGAAAGACCCTTCGCTTTGGGTTAAAAACTCCGGCGTGTCACCAAAAGTTAGTTCGCGCTCTTCCAAAACTTCATCCGAAACTCTGAATGAGGCTTCATCCGAAATTCCATTTGAGGTTGAGGCGGATGTTCCATTCAAGGTTGGAGTTGGATCGGATGTTGAGGCCGGGGCAGAAGGTGAGAAAGTTAGCTCACTTGCCTGGAAAATTTCGAGCGGAAGGACGCTTTCTTGAGCCTGAACAGGCAAATCCGGCGGCAACTCGAAAAACACTTCCGGCAGAACCGAAACCGCGAACAGGTCGGCAGTCTCGGCCAATAGCCGGGCCAGGAACCGGGAGTGGGCTGCAAAATTCTCCTCGGACGCCGTGTTTTCTTCGCTCAGGCCGACGCAGACCGCCGGAACATTCCCCAGAATACTTTTGAGCGAAGCCAACGGCCCACTAAAAGGTGAAATTGGGGCGATTAGCGACCCTGCTCCACTCACAACCTCGGCTACCGCCAGCACCCGTTCGACAAAAGGGGTGTCGAGCGGAGTACGGGCCGGACGCTGCTGGCCGGGCAATTCGGTAAGTTCGATTTCTTCAAAACCGTTGTCCCGAAGATGTTCACTCAACAATTCGAGAATGTGAGCCGGTTCCTGGTCTGGCACGAGATGAAAATCTACTCTGGCACGGGCCGTCGCGGGCAATTTCAAGGCTCCGGCCTCGTCGAAACTGCCGCACTCGAAAGCCGACACGTTCACAGTCGGCACGAGATATTCGGTTTGCAGTACCAGCGAATCGCGTAGCTCGAACAGATAATTCTTGAGGCCATACCGAGCCAACCGCCGAGCTAAACGTTCGGATTGACCGGCCACCGATTGCAGCAAGCGGCGACTTTCGGCAGCGGGTAGCGGAGCCAGGCCGTCCTCGAAATGATCAATTTTGATCTCCTGAGTATCACTTTTAAGCGAGTCGAGTACCCGCAAGAGCGTCCAGGAAGCCGCCGGTAGTATTTCAGAGTAGGCACTGGGAGCAGGCTGGCTCATGGTGTTAACCCGCAGTTCGACCTGAACCAGTCCTTTAAGACCCAGACTGACCAGAGGCCGCCCTTCGCTATATTCACCCTGACTGTAAACCACCGCCGAGGCCGCCAGTTCCTCGCTGTGAGCTAGCAGAGTGGCCTGATCCACCGGGCCAACCAGTAGCTTGAGAGTAACCGGCCCACTACCTGTATCATCCTGCCAGGCACTCCAGGCCAACGTGAGGGCGGCCAGGTTGTAGGGTTGCGCCGGGTCAGGCGGGAAGTAGATTAATAAGGCAGGTGCGCCTTCCGGCCCTGCCTGGGTCGCGAAAAGAGCCTGTCCCCAGTTTGTAGTCGGCCACCCCACCGCACTCAGCCAATCCTGAGCCGTAGTTAAGGCAGAAAGACCATTTAGTGTAGACTTCGCCCGCGCCGCCAACCGGGTCTCGACCGCTTCCAGGCGAGCCGAGGTTAAATAAGATTCCTCGCCGGGGAGAGCGGAGAGTGGTGAAAAGGCCGGATGGTCGGACATGGGCGGTCTCGCTTTCTTGAATTAGCCAGGGTTATGTATAGTTATAGTTAGTTTAGCGTACTGACGGGCCGATTGCAAGAGTAGCAGTACCACGGCGGTACTTTCTTCCCCGTGACCTTGTAGTACCTCTGACGATGGGTTAAGATAGGACTAGCCAATCGGGATAGTGTTGGTCAATTCCCAACCTGCCGTGCAAATCTAAATGGGTTAAAACCTCCCGGCTTCACTTCAATAAGCCGTTATATGGGGTCGTCTTTAGATTCTATTCTTAGGGCTGATAAATTTAATTCAGTTAAACTACCCTCGCCGACCTTCCTGAGGTCAGCGAGAAGTTCTAGCACAATTTTGGCAGGAGGCGGCATTTGTTAAAAGCACTTAATTTCTTGCGCGACTGGTGGCAGAGTCAAGAAGGGGAAGAAGGTCAGGGTCTGGTCGAATATGGCATGGTAATTTTTCTGGTTGCCATCGCGGTCGTTGGAATCCTGATTCTGCTTGGCCCACAAATTGGTTCGATGTTCAGCGGCGTCACTCGCGGTCTGACCTAGTTTCAATTTTAGATCGGGGTGAGGTTAACCGAACTTTCTGGCATAGCTCACCCTGGCTATTTTACTTTTAGAGCCTTACACCCACCTCTTTTCCTATCCTGATTTTTTATTTTATTCTAAAAAACTTTCTCGCTTTCGTTTGCAGCCTTTCCAGGGCCGTGATAAACTCTGCTCCGTTCAGCTTTTCCTTTTTTCGGTTTTTATAGAAATGTCCGCCTTTAACCAAACCCAAAGCCGCCTAGCGGGTTATTAGCCTGGTCAGAGGAGCCAAAAGCCATGAGCAGTACCACGGGCGAACCATTAGAAGGTACGGCCAGTCCGGGTGAGGTCGGTTCTCCCTCTATTGAAGAGGCCACCTCTCCAACTTTCCTGGCGACTTTCTCCTGGGCCTTGTACGATCTTTCCAACACGATTTACAGTGCCGCTATAGTCAGCATCTACTTCCCGGCTTTCATTAAAGACGACCTCAAAGTTAATGACATCTGGTACGCTCTACCGGCGGCGATAGCGGCCCTGCTGGTTGGGCTTGCCAGCCCTTTGATGGGAAAGCTGTCTGACCAGGGCGGCAACCGCATCGGTTGGTTGGTCTGGAGTACCGTTCTCAGTGTCGTGGCTCTCTTCCTGATGGGCGTCTTTCCGGTGCTGGGAGCGGCAGTGGCTCTCTTTGTGGTCGCCAACAGTGCGTACCAGGCCGCCTTGCTCTTCTACGATTCGCTTCTACCCAGCGTCAGCACGCCTAAAAACTGGGGCAAGATTAGCGGTGTAGGCGTTGGACTGGGTTATCTGGGTGGGCTGGTAGGCTTCTTGCTGGTGCCGCTCCTGACCGAACTGATCTTTGGCAAAGCCGCCAACGGCAAAATTCTTAACTCGAATACCTTTCTGGTAACGGCGGTCTTGTACGGGTTGCTCTCGTTGCCGTGCTTCCTGTTTGTGCGCGAAAAGCGTTACACCGTCAAACAAGACCGTACCAGAGTAACCTTTCGCGGCTCGATGACCCAGACCTGGCGCACCTTGCAACAGGCCCGCCATTATCCTGGCCTGTTTATCTTCCTGGTCTCGAATTTCTTTTATTCGGATGCGCTGAACACCGTGATCGTGTCAATGGGGGTCTACTCGACGAAGGTAATCGGCTTGAGCGATGGTGAACGGAACGGCTTCCTGGCCTTCTCGACGATTTTCGCGGTAGTTGGCTCGATTGCCTTCGGTTATCTGACCGACCGGTTAGGGCCAAAAACAGCCCTGAACATTTCGCTGACGCTATGGGTGGGCGTGTTTGTGTTTGCTCTGGTGGCTCCTCCGGCCACGGTTTTCTACTTCGTAGGCGGGCCGTTAGCCGGGATTGCCCTGGGGAGTGTCTGGGTCGCCGCCCGCACCCTGATGATCGAATTGACCCCACCCGAACGGCTGGGTGAATTTATGGGCATCTACAACCTGACCGGCAAATTTGCCGGGGTGCTGGGGCCGCTGATCTGGGGCGTTACGCTCCTGATCTTCGACCCGGATAACGGCTGGGGCAAAACCGGCTATCAGATCGGGGTGGCTGCTCTGCTGGTGCTGGTGCTAATCGGCTTTGTCCTCCACCAGCGCGTCCCTGTCACCAACCGCAAAGCCCGTGGTAACGAATACATTCGGGCGGAAACCCAACCCGTAGGTTAGGCCATCCAATACCACGCGATAGGCGCGATTTAGTACATCACGTTGAGAAGTCGGGTTTTAGCAAGATAAAGATGATTATAAAAACTTAACAATTGCATAAATAATTCACATAGAGGAAAACCGTATATTAGACTCTACCGCCCGGCCATAAATGGGCCGGGCGGTCGAACTTTTCACCCAGCCTAAAACTGTTAAGAGTGTTAAGAAGGAAAAAGCCTTTTTGAAAATTGTGTTTATGGGTACGCCGCCTTTTGGAGCCACCGTTTTGCGGCGACTGGCTGCTTCACATGAGGTAATAGGCGTGGTGACGCAACCCGACCGACCGGCGGGCCGCAAGAACACGCTTACGCCGCCTGCCGTCAAAGTGGTGGCGCAGGAGTTAGGTTTGCCGGTACTGCAAATCGAGCGGTTGCGCGGGCCGGAAGTACAGTCTCGGCTAAAGGAATTTGCGAACGGCGCAGATGTCTTTGTGGTAGCTTCGTTTGGGATGCTTTTGCCAGTGGCGGTGCTGGAAATGCCGCCTCTGGGCAGCCTTAACGTTCACGCCTCGCTCTTACCGGCCTACCGGGGCGCGTCGCCCGTCGCTCAGGCGATCCTCGATGGCCGGAACGAAACCGGCGTGACGATCATGCAGATGGAAAAAGGGTTGGATACCGGCCCGGCTTTAAGCCGGGTGGTCGTCCCAATAGCCCCCGACGATACCCAACCGACCTTGCTGGAAAAGCTGGCCCAGGCCGGAGCCGAACTTTTAGTGGAAACGTTGCCGCGCTGGGCCAACCACGAAATCCAGCCCGAACCGCAAGACCATAACCAGGCCACGCATACCGGCATCATCAAGAAAGAGGACGGATTGATCAACTGGCTGGAAAGTGCCGCCGGGATCGAGCGCAAAAGCCGGGCTTACGACCCCTGGCCGGGCATCTACACCCTCTGGCAGGGTCAGACGCTCAAATTAGGCCACTGTGAGGTGCTACCCGAAAAGGTTGACCATCTTTCGCCCGGCGAGACGGCTCTGCTGCCGGTCGGCGGCTCTCCGAGCCTGATTATTGGCACGGGTCAGGGTGGGCTGGCTCCGCTTGAGTTGCAACTGCCCGGCAAAAGAATGCTGCCCGTCGCCGACTTCGTGCGAGGTTATCCCGACTTTGTAGGGGCAAAGCTAGGCTAATGTTTTGCTCAATCCGGCCAGACCGTATCCCCCCGCAGCCGCCGAGGTTCTGGGGCTGTTGGGGGAAATGCTGAAATATTAGCAAAAATTAGCCAGGCTTCACCTGCGAACGGGAAGGCTACCGCCTGGGCCGGTTGTTGAGGCGGGGCCGGTTGGCCCGGTACTTGAAGCGGCGGGCCGACTGAGCGGAGGCATCGCCTTCGATTGGGTCGGATACACCCTCTTCCAGGGTCTCTTCCTCGAACTCGTCCTGGGTCGGGATCGGGCGCAGGAAGGCCGGGGCCGCTTCGATCTCGGCCTGGGTCGGCTCACCGCCCACATCACCCGTGATCGGGCCAAGTCCCTCATCCGCGTCTATTTCTTCGTCTTCCAGGGCATCTTTGAGGATACCAAAGCCGATATTATAGACTTGCTCCACTACGCCGCGCCGCACGAGGGCTTTCGCGGCCCGCAACGTCGGGATCAGAGGATTTTCAGGGTCGTGGAGGATCAGCATATCGTAGACCTGACGCATGAGGTCGAGGGTCTTGTTAAAGGTGATGATGATGTCGCCTTCGGCCAGTTGCATTTTATCCAGGATGCTGGCAAGGCTGGCTCCCCGACACCAGGCCCGTGTCGCCCCGTAAAAATAAATGTTGTAGCCGTTCGTAATCATCAGGTCGTTCTGGCGTTCGCTGGCGAAAACCTCGCGTTCCATTTCATCCAGGTTTTTGCGTAGCTCGGTCATATGCTTGGGCAGCACGAAACGGTTGACGAACTCGAAATCGCGGTCGTAAGCGAACCAGGTAAAAACCTCGGCTACATCCCACGGCCCAAGTTGTTCGAGCCAACCTCGGCTGACCATCTCGCAGATGATCAAACCGTTCGAGTCAAAAATATCGCGCAGCCGCAGACTTTTATTAGTAAAATGTCCGGCTTTATCCAGGTAGCCAAACCGCTTGAGGACATTAGTTATACCCGTCAGCGTTTGTTGCAAGCGGCCTTCCTCATACTGCTTGCGCTCGTCGTAGCGTTCCTGAGCTTCCTCCCGGTCTACCAGCAACCGGGCGGCTTCGCGTTGCAGGCTGCGGTGCTTCTTGCGAACTTCGCAACGCTGGCAAGGATGATTACGTTCGCGCTCTTTAAGTTCTTTGAACGACAGGCGCGACTCCTCGATTTTAGCCAGAGCTTTTTCAAGTTGTGGACCGTATTTAGTTCCGTTGTCGGCGCGGGCCTGGCGTTGCATTGCCGCCAGGTCGGGCAGACTAAACGACTGTAATTGGGTGGTCAGGGCCGTCATTTCTTCCGGCCCGATGGCAAGCTCGGCCAGGCCCAACCCCGAACGGCTGACGGTTGCCAGGGCCGGAGGCAGAGCTACTTCGTAGCGTTCAGGGGGCAGGTAGTCAATCTCGCGGTACTCGTCCAACCGCACGACCTGATCACCAAAGAGGAAAAGCCCTACGCCGCCTTCGCTACCCCGGCCCAGATAAATCCCCCAGCCGCGCTCATCGCTATGCACGAGTAAGCCCGGCAAAATAGACTTGAACAGAGCTTTGAGGGTTTCGCGCTGGGGCCGTCGCCAGGGCCGCTCTTCGATCCGCAGTTGCAAGCGGCTACTTTCCTCAATCGAGCGTTTCTCGTCGTCGCGGGCATCCACGATGCGGTGGCCCAAACCTTCGTACTCGTGCAGCAGTTCTTCGCCTTCGGGATAACCGATCAAGCAGCCCACGCGGGCGCGGTCGTAGTCCGATTGGGCTTTTTTAACTTCGGCTTCCAGTTCGCGCAGTCGTCGGCCCTGCTGAAATTCCAAGAGGCTGTAGCGCAAGATTTGCAGCACTCGCTCGCCTGCCGGAGCGTCCCACAGATTCAAAACCGAATTGTAGCGCACCGTAAAGGCACTTTCGATTGGCAAAAGCGGCCCGGTCGCAATCTCGATAGTTTCGGCAAAACCAATCCACGGACTATACGGTACCACGACATGGCCTTGCGGGTCGAGGCCGCGCCGTCCGGCCCGGCCCGCCATCTGCTGAAACTCGTTGGGCAGCAGAGGGCGGCGGCTTTGGCCGTCGAACTTCGACATGCGCCCGATCACGACGGTCTTGGCGGGCATATTCACCCCCAGAGCAAGCGTATCGGTCGCAAAAACTACGCTCATCAAGCCCCGGCTGAAAAGTTCTTCCACTAGCTGCTTGAGGATCGGCAACAGCCCGGCGTGATGATAACCCAGGCCGCGCCGGGTCAGGCCCACAATCGTTTTAACCTGCTGGATGTTGCGGTCGTCTTCTTCCAGGCGGGCCAGGTAGCGTCCGATCACTTCCTCGATTTCAGCCCGCACCTGCGGGTCACGAAGCCGTTCAAGCTTGTTCATTGCCACGAGTTCGGCGGCTACTTCGCAATCGTTGCGGCTGAACATAAAGTAGATCGCCGGAAGCATTTTAGCTTTCTCAAGAGCCTCGACGATCTCGCGCTGGGTTGGTTCGGGCCGTTCGGTGCGGGAGCGTTCGTCAGTATCAGGGTTGTTGCGGCCAATCCTACCTCGAAATTTATTCTTGGCCTCACCGCCCACGCCCCGGAAGTTAGCCACCTGCTTTCCTTCGCGGTTCATCACCAGGTTTAGCTCGCCATCCAGGAAATAGTACAGCGAGAGTGGAACCGACCGCTTGGTGTGGGTGATCAACTCCACGGTACGATGGGTTTTGCCGATCCATTCGGCGACCTCGCTTGCATTTGAAATCGTGGCCGAAAGGCAGACTAGCTGGATGTTCTTGGGGCAGAGGATGATCGCTTCTTCCCAGGTCGTGCCGCGTTCGCTATCGGCCAGGTAATGAATTTCGTCGAAAACCACGCAGGTAACGTGCTTGAGTTCGTCCGGCGACTGCAACAACATATTCCGCAGCACTTCGGTCGTCATGACGATAATGTAGCCGTTGGGGTTTTCGATCACGTCGCCAGTCAGCAGGCCGACCGCATCGCCATATTGCGCGTGCAGGTCTTTGAACTTCTGATTGCTCAGAGCTTTGACCGGGGTTGTATAAAAAATGCGCTTCTTGCGGCTGTACGACTGAAAAATACCGTACTCTGCCACAATTGTTTTACCCGTGCCGGTAGGCGCGGCCACCATCACCGACTCGCCCGACGCCAGTACATTGATCGCCTGCTGCTGGAAATCGTCCAGGGGAAAAGGATAGCGGTCTTTGAAACGCTGTACCAGAGTTGGGCCGTCCAGTTCTTCCTCGCTACCGAACTCCAGACCTTCCGGGTCATAGGCTTGTTCGCTATAGTTACGACCAAAGGGGGTAGAGAAAATTTCTTCCGGTGCGCCAGTTTCTGGCGTAGTCAAGGTTTGGGTGGGTAGTGTGACCGGGGACGAGAGAGGGTCAGTGGTCGAACTTAAATTTGGCCCCTGCCCGTTATTACTTTCAGACAAAATCTTAGAATCTCCTATCCAAGAAAATTTCGTTCAACGCCATAACACTCTTTTCTGATAATATGACTTTCATGATAATACGTTTGAGAAAGAAAGTAAAGTAGGGTCTGGACAGACGGTTTTAAGCAAATCTGCTGATTTATTGCCTAAAAAGTGACCAAATTTACTACACCATCCGTATATTGTAAGATATAATACAATATACCAAACTTAATCAAAGCTGGGGACGAACAGATAAAGAAGCGGGAGCAGTCTGGTGCAGTTAGAAAATAAACAATTCGGCAACTACCGTTTGACAAAATTGCTGGGCCGGGGTGGAATGGCCGAAGTCTGGCTGGCGATGCAGGTGACTCTCAACCGTGAGGTTGCCCTGAAAGTTTTGAACCAACGCCAGGATACCGAAAATAATTTCGTTCAACGCTTCGAGCGAGAGGCCCAGGCCGTCGCACGGCTGGAACACCCTGTAATTTTGCCGGTGATTGACTACGGACAGAGTGACGGCTATCTTTATATAGTGACGCCCTATATTCGCGGCGGCAATCTGCAAGAGCAGATCAATCGGCAACCCCTCAGCCGAGGACATGCCTTCGATTTATTTGATCGAGTGCTAGGCGGGTTAGCTTTTGCCCACCGCAAAGGTATTTTGCACCGCGACCTCAAGCCCAGCAATATTTTGTTACACGAAGACGGACGGCCTATCATCGCCGATTTTGGGCTGGCAAAAACCCTGACTCAAAGTATTGACGTCTCCTTAACCGAAACCGGCGTGATTCTTGGTTCACCGGCTTATATGGCCCCGGAACAATTTATGGGCTATGCCGATGTTCGCAGCGATTTGTACTCGATGGGAGTCATTCTCTACCAGCTTCTTACCGGCCATATTCCCTATTCCGGCACGACTGCGTTAGAAATAGGCATGCGCCATATGAACGACCCGCTACCGCTACCGCATCCCCAGGTGCCGCCTGCGCTGGAAGCTTTCCTGGCAAAAGCTCTGCAAAAACACTCCGAAAACCGTTTTGCCACTGCCGAAGAAATGGGAGCCGGATTTCACGCCGCCGCCAGCCTGCTTACGCCCGCCGAATTAGCCTTGCGTCCGGTGGTGCGGGTGGGACGTCCTCACTCACCGCTTGGCCCTTACACGCCCGGCCCTTACCCTGGCGAACGGATGCAGATGACACCCACCCCGACCCCGACTCCTGGGCCTTTTCTCGAATCGACCACTCCTTCCGAACCGGCAACTTCGCCATTAATACCGAGAGTAGACCGGGCTAGAGCCGTCGAAATGGCGGCTCCGAGATCTGAAAACTTTCCGGCCAGCCCCTCAGTCACACCAGAGTCAGACCTCACCCAATTCCACCAACCCTTGTCACAGACTCCCCCTGAACCAGCCCTTTCTCCCAACCCTCGCTCCGGGATGGGCGGGCTGAAGATTGGGCTGGCTATCGCGCTGGTGGTGCTGGTCGGACTGATTATCGGCGTAGTGTTTTTGCTCCCAAAAAACTCAACCGGGCCAACCGACGTCGCCCAGACTACCACCCAACCCAGTCGCCCGCCGGTGACTACAGCGGGCGTTAGCACCTCCGCCGGGGCAAACCTTACGCCGGGTAGTCCTGGGGCTACTACGGCCTTGCCCGTAACTACTGGCTCCCCGACGACCGCCGCACCTACGACCGCCGCACCTACGACCGCTCCAACGGTTGGGCCAATCGCTACGGCAGGTTTGCCTACTCCCGCTCCCCTGACCCGCCTGAATCTCACCGGGCATGCCGGTCCGATTAACATGGTTAGCTGGTCCCCGGACGGACGGAGTTTCGTAACGGCTTCGGACGACAAAACTCTTAAAATTTGGGACACTAATTCCGGCAAGCCTACCCTGACCCTGGACGACAAGAACAACCCTAACGCCGACCGGGTGCTTTCGGCAGCCTGGAGCAGCGACGGTCAATATGTCGTCTTTGGCACCGCCGATAAATTTGTCAAGGTTTACAGTCTGAAAACTCAGGCGGTAGTGGACGATGCAAAGGCAAACCAGGCTGTTACCTCCGTAGTGATGCCGCCGGATACGGCCTCGTTCATTCCCTACCCCGGCCCTGGCGAACTGGATACCTGGCATTTTGTCCAGAGTAACCGGGGGCCAAAATTACCCCTCGATAACGGCGTAAGTGTGACCGCCCTGGCTTATGCCCCGGATGGCAAGTACCTGGCGGTTGGCCTCAACGACGGTAGAGTTGTGTTGTGGGATGTAGCGGCAGACAAAGCGCAGACGACCGCCAGGGGTAATCTGGCTTTGCCCGACGCTGGCCCGGTGGTGGCTTTGAGCTGGACGCCCAACGGCAAAACTCTGGTGGTTGGCTCTCAGAAAGGGCTGGCCGTGTATCCGGTGGATGTAGCCGCCGGGACGCTGGGCAAAGCGGCTTTCTCGCAGGGAGTGCCGGGAACGGTGCAAACCCTGGCTCTAAGTGCCGACGGCTCTCGCGTGGCTCTTGGTAGCACCAGTGGCGAAGTGCAACTCTTTTCGCTGGAAACCAACAAACGCCTGAACCTGTTCAGTTCCGGCACCGCCACGATACTCGGACTGCATTGGAGTGCCGACAAAGAACAGGTTCAGGCGGTAGTGGGCGGCGCGGTTCCGGCCCTCCTGAGCTTCTCGGCTAATCGCCCCGCCGCCCGCAGTTTGAAAGTAAGCCTCAGACCGCTCAATAATACCAAAGTTATCGGAACTGGCGTTATCACCGAGGGCGACGACGGCACAGTAACCGTAACGCTACAAATTGAAAATCTCGATCCCGGTCAGCATCTCGCCCATGTTCACGAGGGCAGTTGCCTGCAACAAGGGCCGATTGTTTACCCTCTAACTCCGCTACAGGCCGGGCCGGACGGCAAAGCTTCCTCGACTGCTACTTTCAAGGCTGATTTTAATTCGATTACGGGCGGTCGCTACTACCTGAACGTCCATAACTCACAGGGTGATGCCATCCCTAGTGCCAGTTGCGGCGAGATCACGACTTAACAGCCCTCTTTAGCGAGGCGTAGCCCGATTGGGTAGCAGTTCTTCCTGGGAGGTAATGGACAAAGCCTGAAATTGCTTGGAGCAAGGTTTTATTAGTTACCTCCCTTTGCTTACCTATTTGGCCGACCTTCTTAACCCCTTCCTGTACTATTGTACAGTTCTACAACTGACCCGGCGTCCGGCGTCCAGCTACCCCGGCGGAGCTATACTATATTAAGATGAAACAAATAAAAGGGGAAAAGAAAGAAAGCAAGAAAAAAGAAAGGTACTGACAGGTAAACAGTATGGCTATAAAGTCCTCAAGTCGTACCGCTCTGATTACCGGCGCATCCCGTGGACTGGGCCTGGCCCTGGCCCGCGAACTGGCCCGGCAAGGCTGGACGCTCCTGATTGACGCCCGCAACGAGGACGAACTGGCGGCGGCCCAAACTATCCTGGCTGCTTCAACCCAGGTGCTAGCTCTGCCCGGCGATATAACCGACCCGGCCCACCGCCAGGCACTCGCGTCGGCAGCTACAGACTTTGGTGGCCTCGATCTCCTGGTAAATAACGCCGGAATGCTCGGCCCTAGCCCACAACCGACACTGCTGGATTACCCTTTAGAGGTTCTGGAAGCGGTTTACCGCACGAACGTAATCGCTCCGTTAGGGCTAATTCAAGCTTTGCGTCCCGTCCTGCATGAAGGAGCGCGGCTAATTAATATCACCAGCGATGCGGCAGTGGAACCCTACGAAGGTTGGGGTGGTTATGGATCGAGCAAAGCCGCCTTCGAGCAATTATCGGCAGTGCTGGCCGCCGAAAATCCGTCCTGGCGAGTCTATTGGGTTGATCCGGGTGATATGCAGACGCAGATGCACCAGGACGCTTTTCCTGGTGAAGATATTAGCGACCGGCCACACCCTGAAACAAGTGTGCCAGGCTTGCTTGAACTGATCAAGGGCGACTATCCCAGCAAGCGTTATGCCGCCCGCGCTCTTTCTAACCCGTCCGAGCCTGGGCCGGTCGCATCGGAGGCACCAGACGCGGAAACCGCCCGCGCTGGACAGTCTGAAATTGAGCCTGTTTCAGAGTGAAACGATTGAAACCACTTCTTATTAAATACAGGTATAAATATGCTGAACGAGTTACTTAAAACTCCTGATTATCAATTACGGACGACCTGCGACGAAAGTCTGCCGCTCGGTCGAGCCTTAGATTTCACCCTCCCGGCCCATCTGGAAGCCGCCGAACCGCCCGAAGCTCGCGGTTTAGCCCGTGACGAAGTGCGGCTGATGGTTTCTTTTCGCGCCGACGACCGCATCATTCATACCCGCTTTCGCCGCCTGGAGGACTATTTAGAACCGGGTGACGTGCTGGTGATCAATACCAGCGGAACCTTGAACGCGGCTCTGGAAGCTTTTCGCAGCGATGGCACCCGCCTGGAACTACACCTTTCCACCCACCTTCCGGCAGAAGTCTGGCTGGTCGAGGCCCGCTTACCCCAGGCACATTGTACTCGCCCGTTTTACGACCTACAGCCCGGCGAAACGTTGCGGCTGCCGGGCGAAGCTTCGGCCCTGGTCCTGGCTCCTTACAAAGTTGAGCGGCCAGAGGGGACTTCCGGCCCGGCCCGACTGTGGCTGGCCCGCTTGCACTTGCCGTCAGACCTTAACCCCTATCTGGCCCAGCACGGCTTCCCGATCCGCTATTCCTATGTCAAAGAAGGCTGGCCCGGCAGTTACTACCAGACGGTTTATGCTACCGAACCGGGTAGTGCCGAAATGCCGTCGGCGGGCCGGGCTTTCACGCCCAAACTGCTCACCCGCCTGATTGCCAAAGGGGTGACAATTGCGCCGTTAATTCTGCACACCGGTGTTGCCAGTTTGGAAGACCACGAACCGCCTTACGAGGAGTTTTACCGCGTGCCGCTCCAGACAGCCCGCCTGGTGAACCGAGCCAGGGCGAACGGTCAGCGCGTGATCGCCGTCGGCACGACGGTAGTACGTGCGCTCGAAACGGTCACGGACGAGGCGGGCCAGACCCATCCGGGCGAAGGCTGGACACGCCTGGTCATTACCCCGGCACTTGGTTTGCGTTCGGTCAACGCTCTCCTGACCGGATTGCACGAGCCAAAGGCGACGCATCTGGCGATGTTAGAAAGCCTGACCGGATTGACTCACCTACAAAAGACCTATGCCGCCGCCTTGCAAGAAAATTACCTCTGGCACGAGTTTGGCGACTTGCATTTGATTTTGCCGTAGGCTAATCTTTTAGCCAGGGCAAAGTAAGGGTTAAAGGAGAGTTTGTATGCTGGATGAAAGTCCGTTCGCTACCGTTGCGGCCTGGCAGGAAGCGGCCAACAATCAAGATATTGCGAGTCTTTTAGAATTGTCTGATCCTGACATTGAAATCATCGGCCCTCGCGGATCAGGCTACGGTCATCAGGTATTGCGGGAGTGGTTGGGCCGCGCCGGGTTAGGTCTCGAAACCCGGCGGGTATTCGGGCGGGACGGCCTATTTGTGGTTGCACAACGTGGGGTATGGCGTTCACTCGAAACAGGTGAAGTAAATGCCGAACGTGACATTGCTTCTCTTTTTAGGGTGGAGGGAAAACGGGTCGTACAGTTCTCCCGCTATGATGACCTCAATCTCGCCCTGGAAGCTGCCGGGCTTAGTTATTCGGATGAGCTAACATAAACTCAAGCTTGCTTAGGTCTTTGTTTGTGGGGTTTGGTCTAAAAGTAAGAGATTGATTTACAGCATCAATAAAAACAGCAATATCAAAAGGTTTTAGCACAAACGTCACATTTCGGTGTATTAAATCTTTCTCAACTTTTCGGACTAATTGATAATCGGCGGAGCAAAGTATAACAGGAATTCGGTTGGTA
>JBBRBE010000140.1:0-16240 GCA_038206175.1 Chloroflexia bacterium | reverse complement strand
AACAGGTTCAAACCTCGTTTGACGCTTGAACGGCACCCTGCTATCATCCAACAGAGTAAATTTATCATAACCGATAAAAAGGGATTTGAAGCAAAGCAAGACCTTTTCAAATTCTTATCGAGTTGAGCTTGAAGAAAGGATAGCCGGGATTGGAACTTTTGGTGAAGCTGCTGGCCGGAGCAGGCTTGGCGATACCCTGTGGGCTGAGTCCCTACCTGCCTCTACTGGTTTTGAGCATTGTGGGGGTGGGCGGCAAAACTAACCTGGCCGGGCCGTTTGGCTTCGTTGGCACGGTGCCGGTGCTGATAATTCTGGCAATCCTGGTCGGCCTGGATATTTTCGCCGATAAATTCCCCCGGTTTCAGCAGCCCTACACCCTGGCAAATTATTTGATCCGCCCGGTGACAGGAGCTTTAGCTTTTGGAGCGGTAATGCCGACCAGCCAGCTAGAGGCGGTTTTTAGTGTGGTGCTAGGGGCTGGGTTGGCCCTGGTGACTTACCTGGTCAAGAATAACCTGCGTCCGGCCCTGGTAAGCCGCAACCGGATGGCTCGCATTTTCGAGCCTTTGATCAGCTTCGGGGAGGATTTGCTGGCGGTAATCCTGGCCCTGGTGACGTTAGGGGTAGCTGTCCTGGGTGGTGTCCTATCCTTGCTGCTACTGGCCGCAATGATTGGCTGGTTGGTATCGGTTCGGAGGCAAACTCCTGCCCTGCCTGAAACGAGCCGACTACCCAAAAGCAGTTGAAGCGGTCGGCCAGCACAATAGGTATTGATGCAAGCCGTCTGGCGGTCGGACATCGTACCGGAACCGAAAATTATGCTTTGCAGGTGACTCGCGGGCTTTTGCAGGTCGCTCCCCAAACTGATTTTACGCTTTATTTCAATAATTTTCCGCCTGCGCCGGTACTGGATAGCCTGGGTTTAACCGGCCACACCCACCTTAAAGCTATGCCGTTCCCGCGCCTGTGGACGCACCTGCGCTTGAGCCGCGAAATGCTCCAACATCCACCGGAAGCTCTGTTTGTCCCAGCCCACGTGTTGCCTCTGCTGCATCCGGCCCGGTCGGTAGTGACGATTCACGATCTAGGCTACCTTTATTTTCCTCAGGCTCATCCATCCTCGGTCCGGCGTTACCTCGACCTTTCGACCCGCTTCAGTGCGAACGGGAGTTGCCGGATAATCGCGGTTAGCCAGGCTACCAAAAGCGACCTCGTGCGCCATTACGGGCTTGACCCGGCCAAAATTACGGTAATCTACCACGGCTACGACGCGGAGCATTTCCGTCCGGTCGAACCGGGACTGGCCCGCCAGGAAGCCCGCACTCGTTATGGGATTGGGCCGGGCCGCTTCCTGCTCTATATCGGGACACTCCAACCCCGCAAGAATTTGCTGCGGCTGCTGGCTGCTTTCGACCACCTGGCCGGGGACAGCCAGTTCCAGGACTTGCAACTGGTGCTGGGTGGTCAGGCCGGTTGGTTGAGCCGCCCGCTTCTGGATGAAGCGGCCCGTCTGAACGCCCGGTGGCCCGGTCGGGTGCTTTTGCCCGGCTACCTGGCTGACGCGGATGTACCGTCTCTCTTGAGCGAGGCGACTGCTTTTGTCTTTCCCTCTCTGTACGAAGGCTTTGGAATGCCGGTGCTGGAAGCTCTGGCCTCTGGTTGTCCGGTAGTTTGCTCCAATTCGAGCAGCTTGCCCGAAGTAGCCGGAGATGCCGCGCTCTATCATCATCCGCTCGACACTCTCGCTCTCGAACTGGTCCTGCGCCGGGTGCTAACCGACGAGCCTCTGGCGGCTCATTTGCGACAGGCCGGGCCAGACCAGGCTCGCCGTTTCTCCTGGCCGTTTTGCGCCGCCCAGACCTGGAACGTAATCGAGGAAACTTTACGAGACTAAAATTACAAAACTGATTTGTGAAATTGCACCAATGGCTGTAATCTGCGATACTTATAATGCAGGCAATATAAGTAATGAATTAGATAAAAGGAGCTTGTAATGAAGCTCGACAGAATTAGAATTAAGGGTTTTAAGTCTATTGAAGAGCTGGATTTGGGTTTAGAAGACCTCAATGTTCTCATAGGTGCTAATGGGGCAGGCAAAAGCAATTTTATCTCTGTTTTCAAACTTCTCAACCAGCTTGTAGAAGAAAATTTACAACTTTATGTTGGTAGAGCAGGTGGTGCAAGTACGCTGCTTCATTTCGGCCAAAAAATTACTAATGAAATACGTTTGCATTTAGATTTTGGGAAAAATGGATACCAAGCTAATTTAATAACTTCTAACCCTGACACTCTAATCTTTTCTGCCGAGGGCTGTTCATTTCAAGGACTTCTTCACCAACAACCATATAATGTTTATCTAGGAAATGGACACAAAGAAACAAAACTTCACGAAGAAGCCCGTAAATATCCTGGTAAAATTGCTTCGCACGTTTTGAACAGTATAACGAGTTGGAAAATATATCATTTCCACGATACAAGCGATAGTGCAGCAATAAAGCAAACGGCAGATATTGGAGATAACGCTTCATTAAAACCGGATGCTTCAAATTTGGCTGCCTTTTTGTATCTTTTGAAGCAAAGACATCTAAGTTTCTATGAGCGTATTTCTTCTACAATTCGCTTAGCAGTGCCTTTTTTTGAAGATTTTGTTCTAAGACCATTTGCTCTTAATCCTAACAAGATTCAATTAGAATGGCGTGAAAAAGGTCATCCTGACACTTATTTTAACGCTTATTCTCTTTCAGATGGTACTTTACGTTTTATGTGTTTAGCAACATTGCTTTTACAGCCCAGCTTACCATCTACTATTCTTATTGATGAACCAGAATTAGGTCTGCATCCTTACGCGATTACTTTACTAGCCGATCTTTTGAAGCAGGCCGCGACCAAAACTCAGGTAATCGTCTCTACGCAGTCAGTGCCTTTAGTTAACCAATTTCTACCAGAAGACATTGTTGTAGTTGACCGTGAAAAAGATCACTCTGTATTCAGACGTTTAGAAGGAGAAAATCTCGATAACTGGTTAGAGGATTATGGATTAGGCGATTTATGGGAGAAAAATATTCTTGGTGGAAGACCTGCTTTTAGATGAACAGGATTTTTATTCTGGTTGAAGGCCAGACTGAGGAAACATTTGTAAGAAACACTCTCTCGCCTCACCTTAACTCAAAAGAGTTTTATGTCACTCCTATACTTGTTAATACTAAAATAGTTAAAAGCGGGCTAAATTTCAAAGGCGGTGTTGTTTCTTACGGAAAAGTAAGAAATGATATTTTAAGGCTGTTGAAAGATACGAATGTTACCCTTGTTACAACTTTCTTTGATTTCTACGGGCTACCTAGTGATTTTCCAAACTATAGTGCGATGCCTTCTAGCTCTTGTTACAGCCAGGTTGCTCATTTAGAAAGTGCTATAGAAAAAGATATTAACGATCCTAGATTTCTCCCATATCTGGCCCTTCACGAGTTTGAAGCTATGCTATTTGTTGCTCCTGACAAAATTGTTTCAGCTTTTCCTGGTACAAACAAAAATAAAGATTTACACGCTATTAAGAATAGTTTTGCATCTCCCGAAGAGATCAACAATAATCCTGATACTGCTCCTTCTAAAAGAATTACAAAACTTTTCACAGAATACCGTAAAACCTTTCACGGGCCTTTAGTAACAAATCAAATTGGATTAGATCAAATAAGAAATCAATGCCCCCATTTTAACCAATGGCTTGAAAAACTGGAAAATTTGTCTCCAAAACAATAATTCACGAAAAAGAGGCTCGCCCGATTATCGGGCGAGCCTCTTTTTGATTTCACGCTTTGCGGTTAGCCAGCAGTCGTTCGCGCTCTTCTTCGGCTACCTTTTCGTCCAGCTTGTTGAAAAGGATTTGAGGCTGGCGGAGCGTTTGCCCGGCGGGTACTTCTTCGATAGCCCAGCGTGCGGTGGGCCTGACCGCGATTTCTCCGGCGCGGGCCTCACCACTAAAGCTGGATGTGCCGTCGGGGGTGGCTTCCTCGAAGCCTAAAAAGCCGTGCAGCTTCTGGGCCGCATAGGGTAGGAAAGGATACGTCAGCACTTTGAGCGTGTTGATCACTTGCAGCGCGACCCAGAAGGTCGTTCCGGCGGCGGCCCGGTCGGTCTTGATCACTTTCCAGGGCGATTTCTCGTCCAGGTAGCGATTAGCCGCGCTTGCCAGAGCCAGGCTTTCCTTGAGAGCTTCGCGCAGGTGTACTCCTTCCAGCAGGGCCGTCACGCGCTCGAAAGCCGCGTCGCGCTCGACCAGCAGAGCGCGGTCGGCCTCGTCCAGCGCGGCAGGAGTGGGTACATGGCCGTCGTAATTTTTGTAGACGTTAGCCAGCACCCGGTTGACCAGATTGCCGTAAGTGCCGACCAGTTCGTTATTGATCCGGCTCACGAAATCAGCCCACGACCAGTTGCTATCACGGGTTTCCGGGCCAGTGGCGGTCAGGTAGTAGCGTAACTGGTCAGGCTGATAGCGTTCTTCAATGTCGGGCATCCACAGCGCATAATTCTGGCTTGTACTCATCTTCTCGCCTTCCAGGTTCAGAAATTCCGACGCCGGTACGTCGTAAGGTAGAGCCAGTCCGCCATAGCCCAGCAGGATCGCGGGCCAGATGATCGTGTGGAAGGTTATGTTGTCCTTGCCCAGGAAGTAGTAACCCCGCGCCGGAGCCTCGCCACCCGCGCCCAACTTCCACCAGTTTTGCCAGGCTTCCGGGTCGCCTTTGCGTTTGGCCCACTCGATGCTGGCCGAAAAATAGCCGATCACCGCATCGAACCAGACGTAGATGCGCTTGTCCTTGAAAGCCGGATCGTCTATCGGCACCGGCACGCCCCATTCCAGGTCGCGAGTAATCGCCCGCCCGTGTAACCCCTGGTTCAACCAGTTTTTGGTGTAAGCGACGGTGTTATCGCGCCAGTAACTGCGGTCTGCTCCGTTGATCCATTCTTCCAGGGCCGGTTGCAGTCGGGCCAGATCGAGAAAGTAATGCTCCGTCTCGCGGAAAGTGATCGGGCTACCGTCTTCGCGGCTGTGCGGGTTGCCCAACTGGGCCGGGTCGAGCAGAGTGCCGCAATTATCGCACTGGTCGCCACGGGCTTTTGGATTGCTGCACACCGGGCAGGTGCCTTCAACATAACGGTCAGGCAGAAAGCGGCTTTGCTTTTCGCTATAAGAGCCGGTCATAGTCTGTTTGTAGAGATAGCCTTTTTCGAGCAGCCGTAAAAACATATCCTGCGTTACCGCATAATGATTAGGAGTATAAGTTTTAGTAAAAAGATCAAATTCAATACCCAGCGTTTCAAAAGTTTTGATAAAAGAAGCGTGATAGCGTTCGACCACATCAAGCGGCGTAGAATTTTCTTGCTCGGCCCGAATCGTGATCGGTGTGCCGTGGGCATCGCTGCCACTGACCATCAAGACCTGCCGCCCTCGCGCTCTTTGGTAACGGGCAAAAATATCGGCGGGCAAATAAACCCCACTAACATGTCCGGCGTGAAAAGGGCCGTTAGCGTAAGGCCAGGCTACGCTTACCAGGATTCGTTCGCTATCGGGGTTATCTTTTTGAATGGTCATTTCTTTACTCCTTCTGCATTTATTCGGGCTAACTTCTTCCCGTAACTTCCCTATTTTTTTACGGTTAGCTGATTGTATTATATACTTTCTTTCGGTTACTGGCAATACCCAACCCAAAAAAGGCTTTTCAAGTTAAGTATTCTAACACAGCCAGACCCGAATAGCAGGGTCTGGCAAATCGGTAAAAATTCAGAGCCGGGCGATTGCAAAGTCGGGTTCTGCCCTTTTCTTTCTCGCCCGGTCTCGCCCGGTCTCGCCCGGTCTCGCCACGTCACGCCCTGTCATTCTGAGCGTAGCGAAGAATCTTCTCGGCAAGGCCCAATTTTGCACTTTCAAGAAGATTCTTCGCTACGCTCAGAATGACAGGGCGTGACACCTCGACTTTGCAATCGCCCTGAAATTCAGACCTGGAACTATTTACTTCTAAGGTCAGCCTTGCTAATATGAATACAGTAGTTCGGAGCGGAAGTTTAGGGTTCTTTTATCTCGCCAGGAGCGAATATTTTTATGTTGAAGCACTACCCGCAAAAGCGGCAGGTTAGTTTCGTGTGCCTTGCCCTTTTTTTCTCAGTTAGCTTGCTACCTCTTAGTCCCGCCTGGCCCGTATCGGCCCAGTCTGCGCCGACCCACCGTTATTTTTCCCAGACCGGCCACAACCTGAGTGGTATTTTTTTGCAGAATTACGAGGCGACCGGCGGCTTGACCACCAACGGCTTACCCCTGACCGAAGAATTTAAGGAAGAGAGCGGCCTGACCGTCCAGGTGTTCGAGCGAGCTATTTTTGAACTGCACCAACCTCTGGAAGAAAGCGGCGAGAGTCAGCCCCGGCCTTACATCGAACACCGGCTTTTAGGCACATTCCTGACGGCTGGATTGTCTCTTCCCAAAGCCGATCCGAATCCAGGTGGAGCCGGAAAATATTTTGCCCAGACCGGGCATAGCATCAATTTTGGTTTTGCGGCATTTTGGACGGCTCACGGTGGCCTGGCAGCTTTCGGCTACCCACTCAGCCAGGAATTTAGCGAACTTAATCCGGCGGACGGCCAGACCTACACTGTGCAATATTTCGAGCGCAGCCGCTTCGAGTATCACCCGGAGAAAGCCGGGACGCTTTACGAAGTAGAATTAGGTCTGTTGGGGCGGCAGTATGCCCAGGCGCACTACGACCTGCGCCTGTTCGAGCCAGCCAGGCCGCTTGCGCTCGGCCCCCGCCAGGTGGCGCAGGTTCCATCGCTGATGTACCACCACATCCGTAACCTGACCCAGCCCTACGATTCCGACCTCAACAATTATTCGGTCACGCCGCAAGCCTTTGTCGAACAGCTTGATTGGCTCCAGGCTAATGGCTACCATACGGTGACAATTGCTCAGATTGCCGACTATTTGCTCTACGGCGTCGAATTGCCCGATAAGCCGGTAAACCTGCGCTTCGATGATGGCTGGCAAAACCAGCTTTTCGCGGCCAAAGAAATGAAAAAACGTGCTATGACGGCGACTTTTTTCATTATCACTCAGGCGGTAGCTTACCCTTATATGACCCCGGCCCAGGTGAAAGGGTTGGATAGCGACGGCTTCGAGGTTGCCAGCCATACCCGCAACCATCCTTTTCTGACCCGCAACAGCCCGGATTTTGCCTGGAACCAGATCGCTGGAAGCAAAGCCGACCTGGAAAAGCTGCTGGGCCATCCGGTGCGAAGTTTTGCTTATCCTTTTGGCGATCACAACAACTTTATAGATAGCCTTGTCCAGAAGGCCGGTTATGACACCGGGGCCGGGATCGGTTGGAGCCAGTTCTGGCGGGCCAATACACTCTTCAGCGAACCGACTATTTCGGTTTCCAATGTTCGCACCCTATCGGCTTTTATCGGGCGGCTGAAAATTTCGTACTAGGGGCGGGGATTTAAGGAGTGGGATTTTTGTAGAGGCCGCGCAGGTCGTTAAGGCGCACCTTGAGGATGTCCCGCACCATCCGCAGCGAGTCTTTGACCGGGCTAACTTTGCTTCCGCCGACGTGATACCACTGTACCGGCACTTCGCGCACGCGGTAGCCGTTTTTGCGGGCCAGGAATAAGACTTCTACATCGAAGCCTGTTACCATCGCGCCCTGTACCGTCTGGCTGCCTTCGCCGTAAAGCTGTACCCGCCGGAAAAGGTCGTGGGCGGCTTCGCGGCGAAAAGCCTTGAAGCCGCACTGGGTATCCTGGAAAGAGCTAAACGTGACCACCCGTACCAGTAGATTAAAGACCCGGCCCATCAGGTGACGGTAAAAAGGCTCGTTGTAGCGGCGGGCGGTCGGCCCTTCGCGGCTACCGATGGCGATGTCGTAGCCGTTTTCCAGGCAGGGCAACAGGCGGGTCACGTCTTCGATAGGAGTCGAGAAATCGGCGTCGGAAAAGAGGATGTAGCGGCCCTGCCCGGCCAGCATCCCGGTGCGGACGGCGTAACCTTTGCCGCGGTGTTCATTCGGGATCAACCGCAAGCGGCAAGAAGTTTTTGGCCCGGTCGCCCGCGCTTCTTCCAGCCCTCGCACGACCTGCGCGGTAGCATCTTCGCTGCCGTCATCCACTACCAGCACTTCGGACTGATAAGCCTGAGCTTCTAACCAATCCAGGGCGCGGCCCAGAGTAGCGGGCAGGCGAAGAGCCTCGTTGTAAGCCGGGATAACCACGCTCAGGAAAATCTGCTCGGTTTCGCTCGGCTCCAAAGGGTTAATCTCTGTCTGGTTTGCGGCGGTCAAAGTTTCGTCGTGGCCGTTAAGGTGGATCAGGGAGGGTATTTCATTGTAGGGAGGTCGTTTGTCTATATCCATTCGCTCACGGTAGTTATTTTGATGTCTTAGCAAAAGCGGCCTAAGTTTACCTTTCAGGCTAAAGGTTGTCAACTTAACTTTTAGGCTCAGGTTCTAGCCGCAGCACTCCGGCAGTATGCCCCTCGATGGCGGCGCGACTGAAAAGGAGCGGGTGCATCTCGCCCGCCAGCCAGGGTTCGAGGAAGTCGGCGTAGTGCGGGCTGAAGGGCGACCCGCTCTGGCCGCCCTGACCCATAAAGCGCGAATTATCCCAATCGGCGAGATCGGCCAGCATTCGCCAGGCCGGAGTGCCGCCGTTGGCGGTAAAGGAGTCTTTCTTGAAGGCGTAGGCCGTCTGGAAAATCGTATCCGAGTCGCCGCCGACTTCGAGCGGCCCCCGGTTGAAGATGCGGTCGAGCGGAGAGCGCACGCCCAGAACGTGATTGTAGGGCATGGTATGGAGCTTGCCCCACTCCCAGCCTTTGGGATCGCTCCCCAGGGTCAGGCGGAGCCACTCGGTCGCCAGGCTCAGAGCTTTTTGCAGGGCAGCCTCCCAGGTCAGGCCGGGCGGCAGGAGGGTCGGGTCATCGCGTTCCAGCGCATCCAGCAGATGCGTCCCGGCCAGGCTGTACAGCGCGGTAAGCGGAGCCAGCGGGTTGTCGGTGACACCCAGGTAGTGATCGGTGGCGGCAGGGCCAAGTTGCGGCTCTAGCACGAGGCGCAAAAGTTTGCCCAGCGTCACTTCGTAAATACACCCTGCTACACTCTCCGGGGTGAGCCTTCCATGCCAGGTCGCCAGGAGTGCCTGGGCGCGACTTTCCAGGCTCTCTGTCACCCGTAAAGAGGTCAGGCGGCGGGCCAGGCGCAACCCGGTCAGACTAAGCTGATCGTGCATCATGGCGATCAGGTCGTCCGGGCTGTGCTTTTCCTTTGCCCGCAAAAGCTGGAGGATGCGCTCGGCTCGCACGCCGTTAGCGTAGTCGCTACCCAGGTGGTAGGGGTAATCGTCGCCGGTTATCTTGTTATTGGCGGTAAAGAGAAACCCTTCGGCGGGGTTGAACGAACCGGGCAAATCCTCGAAAGGCACGAAGCCCGTCCAGTCGTATTCGCCAGTGTTGCCAGGGCTGGGCAAAAGACCCCAACCCTTGCCGCGAACCGGCACATGGCCGGTGTACTGGTAGCCGATGTTGCCCTGCCGGTCGGCATAGACATAGTTGAGCGAGGGAAAAGGGTAATTTTTAAGAGCGTCTCGAAATTCAAGCCAGTTCGAGGCCCGGTTGAGAGCCAGCAGTCCGCCCAACGAAAGCGGACGATGATAGAGCGACCAGGCCAGAGCGACCGGCGCACCCTGCACGCTGCCACCGTCTGCCGCCACCGTCCCACCCGCCTGAAATTCGCTGACAATCGGGCCGTGGAGCGAGCGGAATTGCTCTTGCCGAACGGTTGGCCCTCCCTTGACCCGAATCTCTTCCCAGCGCGACTCGAAAGTGTGCCACTCACCCCGGTATTCGTAGCGGCGGGCGTCCTGTGGGTCGAGCCGTTCGATAAAAGCGTCCTGGGTATCGGCCATCGTGTTAGTCACGCCCCAGGCGATCTCGCGGTTGTGGCCGAGCGTCACACCGGGTAGCCCTGGCACGCTGGCCCCGATCACCTCGTAATCGGGAGCGTGCAGGTGCATCACATAAAAAGTGCCGGGTAGTTGTGCGCCGATATGCGGGTCGTTTGCCAGTAGCGGCAGGCCGGTCGTGCTTTTAGCCCCGGCCACCACCCAGTTATTGCTGCCGCTTCCAACTCGTAGCGTTCCCAGCAGTTCGGCCAGTTTGGTGTAGTCGGCCAGGATCGCCGAGAAGTCTACCCCTTCGTACTGGTTCCCCGGCGGAACCGTCAGGACTGCGCCGGGTCGGGGCCAGGGTTCGAGCCGGGCAGCCAGTTCTGGCCCAACCGCACGCACAACTTCGGCGCGGGCCAGTTCGGTTACAAAATTGCCCGATTGCCCAAAAGCCAGCACGTTTGCCCAGGCCAGCGAGTCGAGCGGCGTCCACGGTTCCGGCTCGAAGCGCAAGAGCGAGAGTTCCAGCGGTAGCTTTTTGAGGCCAATAAAAGCGTTGACCCCATCTGAGAAACGGTCGAGAGGGCGGGGGTCTTCCTGCTCGCAAATCCATTTGTGGCTGATTTCGGCTTGCCGGTAAAGTTCGATCCGCCGCATGAAGCGGTCGGCGTCGAGGACGAGCGGCCCAAAGATTTCGGCCAGGCGTCCGGCGGCGAGGCGACGCTGAAATTCCATCTGCCAGAAGCGATCCTGCGCCTGGACAAAGCCCTGAGCAAAGAACAAATCGTCGGTATTATCGGCCCACAGATGCGGCACGCCCCATTCGTCCCGCACGACTTCGACTGGCCCGCTCAGCCCGGCTAATTTATGTGTACCGGAAACTTTCGAGGTAAAGCGGGTGCGCCCGGCCTGCCACGCGCCATATCCCAAAGCCCCGACCGCTCCTGCTCCCAACAATAAGTTGCGGCTACGCTTGAGGCGTCGGTTGGTGCTACGCTCTTTTATGGGAACTTTCTTGTCGCTCATATTTAGGGACTATGCCTTCCAGATTTTGCCAGGCCGCTAGATTGCCCTTATTTCGCCGTCAAATTCAGGCCGTAAACCTTAAAACTAAGCTGGCGAAAGTCCGGGCTGTCGCCGTCGCGTCCGGGGACGAACGGTGTTTTAGGGTCGGCTTCCAGCCAGACGAAAAGTGAGTTGACTGGCTGAGCTTTACCCGCCTCGAAGTTGGCCGTTTCGGGCCGGTTGCACGAGAGCGGGTCGGCTCCGGCAGGTAAATCGAAGTTAAAAGTTTGCGGCCCGGTCCCTAGCGTAATTTTACCCAGCGAAAGCCTTTTGCCAGTTGCGTTGCTGTAGCGGTAATTGCTGAGATAAACCGAAACCTGAGCCACACCTTTGGAGGCCGGACGTTGCCCACCGGCCAGGGTCAGCGAAAGGCGACCCGCCACGCCGTCGGGAGTCAGGCAGGGGACGCGCAAAATGCCGCTCTGGGCCGTCCAGCGATAGGCCGCGCCTTCAGGGTCCCGTTCGGTTTCGTAAAACCCTTCCACCAGCGCGGCGGGGTCGTTCTGGCCTAGCGTGAGGTTCCAACCTCCGGCAGTGTCAGGCCGACCCGACCCTGCGCTGGTGGCAAAATTGGCGGACGCCCCGACCCGGCGTACTTCGTAAATTTCGTAGCTCAGGCTGTTTAACTGAATATTGTTAGGCTTCTGGGTCGAAAGCTCTTCTAGCTGGCGAAGCTTGAGCGTGACCGCGCTTTGCTGTTTTAGATCGTAGCCAGGCGGTGAAAAACGCCCGCCGTTCGGCCCCAGAAGAGCCTTGATTGTGTAGCCCTGCGCTTCCCAACGCTGCAAAAGACCGGCCAGTTCTTCGTTTTTAAGAGCTTCGGTCAGCACGAAGGCAGGATGCCCGTAGATATAGGTAAGCGGGGTGGCTACCTTGCCGTCTCGGTCGCGTTCACCCGCGAAAAGCAAGAGGTCGTGCGGCCCGAATCGCCCGGCCAGGTCGTTCATCTGGCTGATCAGGCCGGGTTGTCCATCGCCCGCGCCGTACTGCGGCAGCAGGAAGATCGTCCGGCCTGTCCAGGCCAGGAACAGGGCAATCCCTACCGCCAGTAGCCAGCCCAGCCCGCGTCCTATCCCGTTTGCTCGACCGGAGGTGACGACATTACCACTTTTCTCAGCCGGTTCGTTCGTTTGCAGGGGCGGTTCCTGAGCTATGGCAAAAGCTACGTTGCCGCCACCGGCAGTCCGGGCGTAGGTCAGCCGTTTCGGGCGCGGTAAGCGGCGGGCGACCAATCCCGCCAGGTCGGGTAGTGTCTCGAACAGAGCGTAAGCCAGCAAGATCGAAAAAGCCGGGACCGTGACGACCACGTAGCGGCGGAGGCTGTAGACGTATTGCTCCTGGGTGTAGTTAGTATCGAGGAAGATCAGCGAGATACCGGCCAGGAGTGCTAGAAAGAAGGCGGTCGAGCCATTTAGCCGCCGCAAGATCAGCCAGCCCAACCCGGCAAAGATCAAAATGATTCCAACTGGCGAGAAATACCAGCCTAGCCGGACAAGGCTGCGTTCCGGCCCTTCGGACGTCGGTGCGCCGATGTAAGAGCTAAGGCTCCACAGGCGCGTCGGTAAATTGCCCTGCCCGTCGGTCGAAAGATCGTTAACGCGGATGAAATAGTTGTAAAGAAGGTAGGCCAGGGTCAGGAAAGCCAGTCCACCCGCTACAAACCGCCAGCGTCGCCGTACCCAATCCTCGAAGGCCCGCACCCGGCCCGGCATAGCGTCAATTATGATCAGGGCGAAGAAGCCGACCGCAACGGGCGGGACGATGAAATGGAGGATCGCCAGATAGTCAATAATTTTATGGTGATAGATACCTTCAAAATAGCCCAGCGAAAAAAGCCGGATATGGATTACCGAGTGCAAAAGCAGGAGGCTGAACGAAACCAGGAGCCACCACTGCGCTGCGCCCCAGCGTCGGGTCAGGCGCATCCAGATAAAGTAAGGCACAAGCGGCCAGACCAGGAAGGGAAATTGAGCGTGAGCGAGACAGATCAGCCCTAAAGCCAGGCCCGCCCCCAGCCCGCCCAGAATAGCCACCCGCTCGTCAGGGAGAGTTTGGCCTTCATTGCCATTGCCTTCTTCTATCAGGTCAACCGGCAACGGACGCAGCAGCAGACAGAAAGCGTAGATGCCGGTGAACAAAAGGAACTGGCCGAGCATTTCCCACAGACTTTGCCGGGCGAACCAGACCTGAAGGGCGTTGAGGGCCAGGAACAACCCGGCAAAGAGGGCAATCCAGCGTTGCCGTCGAGCCGGGAAAAGTCGCCAGGCCGCCAGGTAAACCGCAAAAACCGATAACAGGCCCAGGAAAGGCGTTACCAGAGCGATCCCGTTGATCCCGAACAGCCCACCACCGAGGGCGAGATAAGCCGGGTAGAGGTGGAAGAATTGCGGCACGACTTCGCCGGTATCTAACCCGGCCTCGTTGTCGCGGACGAAGAAGCCCGGTAGCCGCAGATGCCGGACGAACAGGAAGCGATCTTCTTTCTTGGCCGGGCCTTGTAGCACCTGCGGCAATATCTTGGAGCCGATTTGAGGGTCTCTGGCGGTGCTGCCGACTGTGCGGAGGAGCGGATCGTCAATCACCAGTGCGCCGGTGCGGGCGATTACGGCTCCGCTACTGTAGTACACGCCGCTATCCTGCGAACCCAGCAGGGTTTCGTGCGGGGCCAGGAAAAAGAGGACGGCACTACCGGCCAATAGACCGGCGAGTAGCCACCCATCGAGGGTGGGCCTTTGCCACCTCAGTTGCGCCCGCCACCAGTCGGCCCGATAACCCCGCCGCCACAGCCAACTCCCCGCTCCCAGCGACCACCCTGCCAGAATCAGCCCCACCAGTCCAATTGAGAACAAACCCATCTCGGCCAGCAAAAGGCTCAACCACCCGGCCTCGAATACACTCAGCACGAGTGTCCAGAAGGCTTTTTCACGTCCGGCCAGGGCCGAAGATGGGCTAGAAACAACGCTTTTGCCACCCGTCAGCACGAGTTGCAGGGTCAGGAAACCGGGTACAACCAGCCCGAAAATCAGGAGCGGCAAAGCCAGCCAGAACGGTAAAGCCGGGGTAAGCGGAGCGGACAAAAACAGTTCCTCCTCAAAGCAGATGTCAGTTTCAGGCTTTTAAGGTCTATCGAGCTTAAAGTCAGCCGATTATAGCACAGCCTAAGAGTAACGTGTGGACGGCCCTTCTAGTTGCACTTAAGCAAGTTTCGCGTCTGTGTTGGTCGAATAAATTCTTGACTTACTTAACCCCCTGACTTATAATTGATTAAACTGATTTGTTAACTTAACATTGGAGACGAAAACGTGCAAGCTCAAATAAATCTGGATAAAATAGATTGTAAAGACATTCCGCTACCGATTGTTTCGCTCAACCGTTGGACGCTTTTAAGCGGGGTAGTGCTGGCAATTGTTTTGCAGCAACCGCTCGTCACGACGCTACTTTTTCTCATTCTGCTTCCGGCGGTAGTGCTAGGCCAACGCTACAGTTTGATCTTTCAGGTCGGTAAGCGCGTGCTGGCCCGCCAGATCCTCCAGGCTGAGACGGAAGACCGCCGCCTGATGCGCTTTAATAACGGCATCGCCCTGACTTTGTTTGGCCTGGCTCAACTTGCCTTCGGGTTAGGCTTCACTCTAGCCGGGTATATCCTGGCCGGGATTGTGGCATTTGCGGCGGCGGTGGCACTGGCCGGGTTTTGCTTTGGCTGTTTTCTCTATTATCAGTTCAGGCTTAATCGCTACCGTTTCCTGGGCCAGTAGCCCGCAAGTTTTCCCCCTCAATGCGACCTTTGGCATCGGTCTGTTCCTGCGCCAGAGCCGAGAATGTTTACCCGGATGGGTAGACCGCGGCCCTGGCTTTCTCAGTTCAAGTACATTACTCTTTCCTAATATTACAAGGCAAAAAAAGTATGGATGAGCAACCTTTTGAAGTAATTATTGGCTCTCAACTAGATTCAGTCAAATTTTTTCAAGATTACGTTCAATTGTATTTCGATGGCCCCTGCTTGTCAGCTTTTACATCAGCAGAAGTAAAAGAAAGAAATATTCATTTGAGATGGGGAATGGATGCGTATAGAGATGCTTTGTGCGGGAGAATAGCTAAAATTGTGGTTAAGGCCGGGGTAGTAGAAGGGGTAGAAATCTTTTTGGAATTCAGTGACCATAGTAGAATTACAATATCGTTACGGCGTGAAGATTATGTGAGAGAAGAAGCTGCAAACTTTGTTTACGAAGATGACAATGGAAGACTCTACACGTTGGTTTGGTAGTAAAGCGGTGATGCTATACTAGCAAAGCTCACAATTTGCGGCTTTTGCCGTATAGAAAACCTCAAGTTAGTGACTTTGCTAGTATATGTAGGCTGTAACAGCGATGTCTGAAAAAAGAGACGTTCGACTACCAAGATGCTCATATTGTAGTTTTTGCCAGGTATAACCGTCCGCCGGGAGAAAACCCCCATTTCCAGCTACCACGATATAACCCCACCTGCTTCGACCCGGTAATACTCGCAGACCTGGTAAAATCAGCTAGATCACAATGTTTGTTTTGCCCCACTTGCCAACAGAGATTAGGTTTAGCGCAGTTGTAACTAAAAAATAATTTGTTTAAGCATAATTAAAGGGTCGAAGAAGCCGACTTGATAAGCTTAACTCCCTCAAATTGAAGCGCAAAATCTGCCTCGAAAGCCTGGGCCGGTGCTAACGTACCTTTAAGGTGGAGTTCTAGTACTCTTTCTACCGCTTTGACGCTACTTAAAGCACTGAACTCATAACCCTCACCCGTTTCGAGCCATAATTCCACCACTTTTTCAGGTCCCTTACTGGCTCTGACCCAGGCGTAAGAATGTTTCGTTGGGTCAAAGCTTACACTCGCTGTGGTCGGTTTTGCGGCACTTCGAGCTATTTGCTTTTGAAGAGCTTTTCGTAACGGGCCAATTCTCAGGCCAGCCCGAACTGCGGGCATAATGCGTCGGACGGTCTTACTCAGGGGAAGCTCAAGGTAGGCAGTCACATTTGGAACAGCCGTAACCAACTGAGCCGCTACTAGATCGCCAAGTGGAGAGGATAACAATTTACGAGTTTCTCCATCCGGTGAAGTTACAATCCTTTCAGTTTTACCCAATCTGTCTGAAACGAGTTTCCCCTTTCGGTAGATTTTTCCGCCCTCGGCTATTACTTCCAGCGCGGTTTGGGTCGCCCCGGTAGCTGGCTCGGTGGTGTAATTGTAAGGAGCAATTGCCACTTCCAGGTTTT
>JBBRBE010000139.1:0-16285 GCA_038206175.1 Chloroflexia bacterium | reverse complement strand
CTATATGTCCGACCTGATCGAAGATTTATTCGCTCTCAGCCAGCTTGATGCCGGAGTCCTCAAGCTCAAGCCAGAGCCAGGCCAGCTTAGCGACCTGCTCAGTGATACGCTGGAAAGTATGCGAGCGTTGGCTCAGGCCCGCCAGCACGAACTGGTGGGAGAAGTCGAAGGGGAATTACCGGAAATTTCCTACGATGCCCCTAAAATCCAGCGCGTTCTAAACAACCTGGTCAGCAACGCGATCCATCATACCGCGCCGGGCGGTCAGATTGTTTTGGGAGCCAGGGTGAACGAACCGGAGCGGGCAATCGAAATAAGTGTCCGCGACAATGGCGAAGGTATCGCTCCTGCCGACCTGGAGCATATTTTCGATTCCTTCTACCGGGGCGAACGTAGTCGGGGGCGCGAACACGGCGGGGCAGGGTTGGGCCTGGCAATCGCCAAAGGACTGGTCGAGGCTCACGGCGGCACGATCCTGGTCGAAAGTGTCGCCGGACAGGGAGCCTCTTTTATCTTCCGCTTGCCGCTACAAAAGGTTTAATTTCACGCCCCACTACCGGGCAAATGTCACAACAACCGGCTTACCTGCCGTATCGGTAGCGGGTAAATATAGTTGGTTTTGGCCGACAAAAGGTTTGCCAGTGGTCAGATCTGTGCGACTGGCCGACTTGACCTGGCCTTTATCGAGGCCGATTAAATAGAGCAAATCCCCCCGTTTACCATCACGGGCCGTGGCATATAGGCCGTCTTGCGATTCTAACTCCTCCCCCATCTCGATCCCACCGGCAGCCCAGCCAATCGGGGTAGGATTTTCGCGGTTGAGAAAGACAAAGCCACTGGGTTTGCCAAAGTTGCGCAGCCGCACCCCGGCGTTAGAGGCCGTGAGGGTGTAGTTGCCAAAATTGCTGGTATTGTTGCGCCATTTCGCCTTGTTAGACTCCAGGTCAACCATAGCCGTAAAACTCTCGGTGGCCGAAACGACTACAATCAGGTAGGCCGTGCGTTCGTCGGGTGAAATGGCAATATACGGATCGTCCACGACGCTCAACGGCAGCGTTTTCTCCCACAGCAATTTACCCGTTTCAATATCAATTCGACGCAGGCGAGGCTGATGGGTCTGGCCCGCTTCCGGTACGATGCTAAAGAGCAGGTCGGGGTTGTAGGTACGCAATGGCACGAGGGCGGGTGATTGCCAGCGGCCTTTGCCCGTCGCGCCCTCGACAGCCGTAACGGTAAAATCGGGGCTTTGCAGCAAGAGCAGCTTACTGGCAAAGATTACATTGCCCAGTTGCACCCCCAGGTTATCGCCCGGCGCGTCGGTAATGGTGTTCCAGACTTCTTTGCCGGTTTCGATCTCGATGCCCACGACCAGCAGGTATTCGGGCTGGCGGGTCTGGGCTTGAGGGTTAAAAGGGTCTTGCTTGCTGCTGACGGCCACGACAAAAGTAGTGTCGTAAAGATGGCCTCCGACGAAGCGCGAACCGAGGTCGCGTTGCGGAGCGTCGAAGCGCAGGTTGAAATCCCACTTTTTAAGACCGGTTTTGGCTTCGTAAGCGGTCAGCTTTTCGGCATTCAGATCGCCTACCAGCACCAGATTAGGGGTGACGGACACCAGCGACGGCAAGGGCGGCGGTGGCCCGGCCAGCGGCGGCGCGACCTGCTTCCAGACGGTCGCGCCGGTTTTGGCGTCCAGGGCAAAAACCCCGCCCTGCCGGGTACGCACGAAGGCCAACCCTTGCGCTTCGCCGACCACTTCCGGCTCGCTGCCGCCTTCCAGATTGATCCGCCAGTTTTGCTTAAAAGGAGTTGCCGTGGCCGGTTGCGAGTTGAGTCTGGGAATATCTCCGCTGGCGACAGGGGTGGTCGCGCCCGGTGATGCGGCCAGAGGCGTAGCCGAAACCGCCGCCACCGGGCTATTTCCCGCCCCTGCTTCCCCGGTTGCGGTGGCACCAGGGCCGGTCGCAGCAGGAGAAGCGGTCGCGGTCGGGTTAGCACCCGTCGTTGTCCCGGCAGATGTGGTGGTCGCGGGCCTGGCGGTCGCGCCTCCTTCGGCACAGGCCGTCAGTAGACCGCCAAGTAGTCCTACTAGGAGTAAACCTCGCCCGGCCAACCCTACCCGCTTAACCTTGTTCATCCCGCCCACCAGTTCCTGCCCGAAAGCTTCCGCCCTGCCGCTTCCAAAAATATAGAGCCGGTCTTGCTGAAGCATTGGAATTGGAATAAGAGATAGTCACCTTTTATTCCGATTATTTTTCAGATATACAATACATCCAAATATAAGATAAAGACAATCCAAAGAAAGCTTTACTCAAAAGGATTTTAGCAGAAATTAGCCCCTAAACCTAGTCGCTGGTATGAGAAATAGAGCCTATTCAGGCGGCGTTGGGCAGAAGAAAACCCGCTAAAGCCTGGCTCTAGCGGGTTTTGTCACCTCTACGGGGTGGTTATAACACAAGCGGCTAGTCGGTAATCTCGAAGTAGATCACCGTCTGATGTCCATTGCTGGTACCCTGGAAAACCCAGTAGTATAAGCCTTTGGGCAAGTCAGTGCTGTCATCCTTGAAAGTCGTCGCGCCGCTAGAGCCTAGTTGATAGGTTTTGCGGGTTCCGAGGATCAAGCCATCCGGGGTGGTGATCCAATAGCCGATCTTCTCATTTGCGTTAAAGCCGAAAATGTCCATCTCGTAGACTGTACCGGCCTTGAAACACTTCGAGGGGCGGATGCGACCACTAACCGGGTCCGGCACGTTCGAGCATGCAGTCGGCGCGGGGCCAGGCGGGGGTGTATTTCCATCTTCCAGCAAGAAGTAGACGATACTCTTGTGTTTGCTGCTGACGCCCTCGAAGACGAAGTACCATCGGCCTTTTTCCAGGTTTGTTGTACCTAAATTTAAGCCGTTTACTGCGCCGGTGGCACCGATATTCGAGGTTTTGACAGTACCAACGATTCTGTCGTTCGGGTCGGTCAACCAGAAGCCTACCTGCTCGTTGGGGGTAAAGCCAAAGATGTCAATGCTAAGTTCAGTCCCAGGCTTGACGCATTTGCCGGGCCTGACCCGCGCACTCACCGGGTCGGGCGTGTCCTTGCAAGCCTGGGAAACGGTGGTCGGCGGTGGTGGCGGCGGCGGCGGCGGCGTATTCTTGACCTTTAGCTGTTCCGCACCGAGCAGACCGAGCAGCACATCGTAAGGCCGGGCGTTTTCGAGGTGTTCCTCGAAACGGGCGCGCTGAAAATATTGCACCCGGTGAACTTTGCCGTCTCCTGCCGGAGCGGGGGCGTTCTGCTCCTCGAAGACCGGGCTGATCGGGAAGCCCTGCTGGGCCAGCCCGCCGTTGGCGTTCCAGTATTCCTTGAAGCGACCGCAAATCTTAAAGCCGGTTTCGGCGAAGGTCTGGCAGTCGTTGCTCTGGTAGGTCGAGTCGGGGGCGGGCAGACCGTTACCGTACTTGACCTTGACCTGTTCGCCTCCTAAAAGGCCCAGCAAGGTGTCGTAGGGCGGTTGGTTTTCGAGGTGTTCCTCGAAGCGGGCGCGCTGGAAGTATTGCACCTTGTGGACTTTGCCATCTCCGGCGGGTGGCGGGGCGTTCTGCTCGTCGGCCACGTTAGAAATCGGGAAGCCCTGCTGAGCCAGGCCGCCGTGGGTTTTCCAGTAGGTCAGAAACTTACCGCAGACCTGGAAGCCAGTCTCCGAGAAAGTCTGGCAATCGTCGGCGGCACTGACCGGCGCGGTAGTCGTAAGAAAAGCCCCTAGCATCAAGGCTCCCAGCGATACGCTTAAGGCCAGCCCTGAAATTAGCTTGAAAAGGGGTCGGGCGCGAAAGTGCGGTTGCATAGAGTGAATTGCTCCTGTTCTACGGTCTGGCTGCATATTAGCTCGCCGTTTCACTCGCAGCTTTACATAACTAAAAGAGCCGGGCAGCTTCCTCTAACGGCCTAAAACCGGGTGCGGGAAATAAAGTTAGAGGGATTAGAAACTAACCAACCGGCGCACTAAAATCACTACAAGCTTTTGTAGCGAGATATAGCCGTCAACCTATTGATACACTGTTAAGGTTACTCAGATGGTGGAACTGATTTTATTGTATCATTCTTTTAATAACTTTCAAGTACCAAATTTAATAGATTAAAAAGCGGTTTTTGCCCGGCTAAAGTGATATGAGAGGCAACCGGGAGGCAGGAATGTTATAATAAGCTCTCGCAACCTTGAAACAGTTTTAAGTCAGGAGGTTTAATATGAAGCGACAACCGCCGCAGGGGACACGGGTTTACTCGACCGATCCCGACCCACTACCGCCTCCACCATCCCTTGAACCAGGCCCGCCGCCGCGCCAGCAGACCGCCCGCATCTGGCGCGACAGCAAACGGCGGCGCGGTAAAACCGTGACAGTTATCGGCGGTTTACAGCACGACCGGGTCACTTTCGAGGAGCTTTTGCTTAACCTGAAGAAGCGTTGCGGCGCGGGCGGTACTTTCAAGCCGGAAGAAGGCGAACTTGAAATTCAGGGCGACCACCGTGAGGCAGTTACGGCTTATCTGGCCGGTTTGGGCTACAAAACTAAAGCGGTCGGTGGGTAGGGAGACGGACAGATTATGACGCAGGAACAAATGTAATCGGTTGAATTAAGCAGGAAGAAGAAAGCCGGATGGATAATCCCAGGCATAAACCGACCCTGGTTCTACGTCGTTTGCTCGACCGGCCCGGCCAGATCATCCTCGCGCCGGGAGCTTACGATGCGTTTACGGCCCGGTTAGTCGAGGTGAGCGGGTTCGAGGCGGTTTACCTGACCGGGGCGGGGGTATCTTACACCAGCCTGGCCCAACCGGACATCGGGTTGCTTTCGGGGAGCGAGATGGCGGCGCGGGCGGCTCAACTTGCCAACGCCACAAGTTTGCCTGTAATTGCGGATGGTGATACCGGCTATGGTAATGCTTTGAACGTGATCCGTACCGTGCAGGAGTACGAGCGGGCGGGCGTGGCGGCGATCCAGCTTGAAGACCAGGCGTTGCCCAAGAAATGCGGCCATCTGGCCGGTAAAGAACTGGTTTCCCAGGCCGAAATGGTTGGCAAAATCGAAGCGGCCATTTACGCCCGGCGCGACCCGGATTTTGTGATCGTGGCCCGCACCGATGGTATTGCCGTCGAAGGGTTCGAGGCAGCCCTGGGGCGGGCGCAGGCTTACAGCGAGGCGGGAGCCGACCTGATTTTTGTGGAAGCTCCCCGCTCGGTCGAAGAGATGCGGGCGATCAACGCCGCAATCTCGAAACCGACGGTAGCAAATATGGTCGAGAAAGGCCGCACGCCGCTCCTGAGTGCGCCCGAACTGGCCGCGCTAGGTTATAGGATGGTGATTTTTCCGGGAGCCTTGACCCGTTTCTTTGCTCACGCCGGTCTGGAATTTCTGGCCCGCCTCAAAGCCGATGGCACGACCGCCCCACAGCTTGAGAGCATGCTGGGCTTCGACGAACTGAACGAGCTATTGGGCCTGTCCCAGGTGCAGCAACTCGACCGCCGCTTTGCCGCGAAAGGCGATGAGTAAACCTCAAAAGAGGTTTAGATCAGGATTTAAGAGGATTTAGGATGGATTTACAAATAGACTTGAATTGCGATATGGGCGAAGGTTTTGGAGCCTACTCGTTGGGCCACGACGCGGAGCTTTTGGATTACGTAAGTTCGGCTAATATTGCCTGTGGGTTCCACGCGGGCGACCCAACGGTTATGGCCCGAACGGTTGGGCTGGCCGTGCAGAAGGGTGTAGCAGTCGGGGCGCATCCGGCTTACCCCGATTTACAGGGTTTTGGACGGCGGCGGCTTGATATGACGCCGGGCGAAATTGAAGTGACGATTATCTATCAAATCGGAGCGTTGGCCGGGTTTGCCCGCGCCGCCGGGACGAGTCTAAGTCACGTCAAAGCCCACGGTGCGCTCTACAATGTAGCGGCGGCGGAACCGGCGGTTGCCCGTGCTTATGCTCAGGCGGTCGCCCGCTACGACTCAGACCTGGCGATAGTTTGCCTGGCGACTTCGCCGATGATGATCGAAGAGGCTCGTCGGACCGGGCTACGGGTATTGCGCGAAGCTTTCGCTGACCGCGCCTACAACACTGATGGCAGCCTGGTCAGTCGGCGTTTGCCTGGAAGCCTGATCACCGACCCACAGGCGGCAGCCTCGGCGGTGGTGCGACTGGTGCGGCGCGGCCAGATTGTCGCCCTTGATGGTACGGTGCTGGAACTCGAAGCCGATACGGTCTGTATCCATGGCGACGGCCCGACGGCCCCAGCCCTGGCCCGCGCTTTGCGCGAACGCCTACAAACCGAAGGAATTAAAATCGCTCCGCCGTCCAGGAAAGAAACTTAACCCCTGGAACCGAGAAACCCGGTCTGGATCAGCCTGAGATTTAACGCTGGGTGCGATAGCTGATCCATAAGTTGATGTCCTGGGGATAATTACCAAACTGGCGACCAAAAAGATTTATGCCGCCCACGTTTTTAGCATCCGGTTTAACTCCAAGTCGCACTGCAATATAATCAGCCTGGTTCAGTTTCAGGTCGGCAATGGCCGTTTCGGAAATGCGCGTTCCTTCTATAACCGATTCTCGCTGGTTAATCTCCCAGGTTTTTAACAGGCCATATTGAGTATAGCGCAGGGGCCACCAGGCCGGGGTCAAGCGGCCCTGCTCACCGCCAAAATCTGCCGGGCTAGTCCAGGTTCCTACCTCGACTCCGTTGACCCACAGGGTAATATCGGAAGGCCAGTTAAGGTTGAAGTTAGGAGCCTCCGAGCAAATCTCCATACTCAGGCACAGCGTTTCAGGAATTGCTCCGGTAGGAAGCCGGTTAGGAACCCGGTATTCCAGGTAGCCATGATTGAACCAGATCAGTTGCGCGTTGACCCGGCCCGGTTCGTAAAACGAAGCCGGGTCGTCTTGCAGTCCGACCAGACCAATTTCACTGGTCAGTCCACAGGTGCGGCTTATCTGAAAATCGGAAAAAGCCCCGATAGGTATTTGTATTTCTAGCACCTGTTCGCGGGGCTGGTCGAAAACCGGCAAGTCTATTTCGATTTTATCGAACATTCGGATACAAACTTTTTGCAGCCCTCGGTTGGCCGGTTCGAGTTCAGTACGGATCAGCCCGGCTTCCTCTAACGTTTCTACGTGCAAAGCGACGGTCGAGGCAGGTACGCCCAGGGCCGTTGCAATATCGCTGATACTGGCAACTCTGTTCCATAGATAGCGCAAGATGCGCAGCCGGTTAATATTATCGAGAGCTTTTAGTACGCTTAGATACTGGGGATCCTCGATGTCTTCGTACAGGGTTAAGACCCTCTGGACATACTGATTTTGCGTCATGTTACCTTATTCACAATTATTCTGTTTCAAATCGGTCTTGGATAAGCGTTACCTCTAACTTTATTGCATTGTAACATAAAAATTGGGCTTGACAAGCCGAAATTATTGTTATACACTAAAATTATTAGAGGACTCAACATACCGCTCTACCACATCTAAGGATTTAGTCCCGCAAGCAACTCTCAACAGCTTTGTACTTTTAACCGATCAACCACGGAAGACACCTTTGTCTCCCTGCTGTACTACAATTCTACAAAGATTGTGACATTTTAACCCTTACAGGGTTTTTTGAGAATTTGGAAGCGGTCTGCTTTCAAATCTACAGCTTCAAGGAGGAAGAAATAATGTTCAAGCCCTTTAGAAGGCTCGGCTTATTGGTTGCCCTGTTGCTAACACTCTCAATGTTAGCCGCCTGTGGCGACAATACCGCCACTACCAGCACAGGAGCCGCCCCCACAGCGGCAGGTGCAGGAGCAGCTACAACAGCGGCAGGTGCAGGAGCAGCTACGACAGCAGCAACCGGCACCGGCTTACCCAAACTTGCCAAGAAGGATAAATACAAGGTTGGCTTTGCCCAGACCGAAAGCAACAACCCCTGGCGTTTGGCCCAGACTGCCAGTATGCAAGAAGAAGCCAAGAACCAGGGCTGGGATCTGGTTTATAGCGATGCCGCCGGTTCTGCTGCCAAACAGGTTTCGGATGTTGAGGCTATGATTGCTGCGAAGGTAGATGCGATCTTCCTGGCTCCCCGCGAAGAGAAGCCGTTAATCCCGGCGGTTATGAAGGCTAAAGCTGCCGGTATCCCGGTGATCCTGCTCGACCGCAGCGTAGACCCGACCCTGGCCCAGGCTGGCAAAGATTATGTAACTTTTATCGGTTCGGACTTCATCGAAGAAGGTCGCCGCGCCGGAGAGTGGTTGGTCAAGAACACCAACGGCAATGCCAAGATCATCCAGCTTGAAGGCACTACCGGCGCGTCGCCCGCTAATGACCGCAGAACTGGCTTCGAGAACGCGATCAAAGGCCAGGCTGGTATGAAGATTGTGGCTTCGCAGACGGGCGATTTTGCGCGGGACAAAGGCCGCTCGGTGATGGAAACCCTGTTGCAGTCTAACCCGGACGTGACGGCGGTTTACGCTCACAACGACGAGATGGCTCTCGGCGCGATTGCCGCCCTGGAAGCCGCCGGTAAGAAGCCCGGCAAGGATGTCATTGTCGTCTCGATTGACGGCGAGAAAGACGCCCTGCAAGCTATTATTGATGGTAAAATGGGCGCAACGGTCGAGTGTAACCCACGCTTTGGCCCTAAAGCTTTCGAGACCTTGAAAGCTTATGCCAATGGCGACGCTATCCCAGGCAAGATCATCAACCCGGATCGCTTCTTCGATACCTCCAACGCCAAAGCTTCGTTTGAAACTTCCTACTAAAGCTCTCTCAGGGAGCCTGTATTAGGCGGCTCCCTGACATATGGAAATAATAAGAAATGAAAAATCTAGATTTTTCATTTCTTATTATTTCCATAATGTTTCTAGTAGGAGTAAAGAGCAGGCTTTTAGCTCCTTCTGACCTGTTTCTGGCAGGAATGTCTAAGAAAGTAGCTTAAAATTTTAGGCAGGTAATAGTAGTGGAAGAAACTAGACCTCTCCTGATTATGGAAGGTATCACCAAAACCTTTCCGGGTGTGCTGGCCTTGCGCGGAGCTTCTTTGCAAGTAAGTCAGGGAGAAGTTCACGCCTTAATCGGGCAGAACGGCGCGGGCAAATCTACCATGATCAAAATCTTGACCGGGGCGTACCGGCGGGATGGCGGCTCGATTACCTTCGATGCTCACCCGGTAGATTTTCATTCGCCTCATCAGGCCCAGCTAAACGGAGTTAGCACGATCTACCAGGAAGTAAACCTCGTCCCTTACCGTTCGGTCAGCGAGAATATTTTCATGGGTCGTGAACCCCGGCGGTGGGGTTTTTTGAACTGGAACCAGATGCACCGGCAGGCCCGCGAGATTCTACAACGTTTCGACATCGAGATTGACGTCACTCAGCCGCTTCTAACCTACAACGTGGCAATTCAGCAAATGGTAGCGGTGGCCCGCGCCGTTTCGTTCAAAAGCAAACTGGTGATTATGGATGAGCCAACCTCATCGCTGGACGAGCGCGAGGTAGCGACCCTTTTTAGAGTTATCCGGCAGCTAAAGAGCGAGGGCGTTTCGGTTCTATTTGTCAGCCATCGGCTGGATGAGCTTTACGCCGTGTGTGACCGGGTTACGATTATGCGCGACGGCCAGACGGTCGGCGACCACACTCTGAGTGAGATTAGCAAGCTGGAACTGGTTGCCCGGATGCTGGGTAAAGACCTCAACGAGGTGCAACGTTCCGGCGTGACCGGCTTTACTCCTGGCACGCATCACCCCGGCGATCCGCTTCTCCAGGCTCAAGGCATCCGCAACGGCTACAAACTGCAACAGGCCGACCTGGAAGTACGGGCCGGGGAGATTGTAGGGTTGGCCGGGCTTTTGGGATCGGGCCGGACGGAAGTAGCCCGCGCTATTTTTGGGGCGGATAGGCTGGAAGCCGGTGAGGTGAGCCTCGGTGCGCGGCCAGTACGTTTCAAGTCGCCCAAAGATGCTATTCGGGCCGGGCTGGGTTTTTGTTCCGAAGACCGCAAGGCCGAAGGTGTCATTCCGTTTATGTCGGTGCGCGAAAACCTGACCCTGGCTCTCCTGCCAACCCTCTCTCGCCTGGGCGTGGTTGACCATAAGCGGCAACAGGCCGTGGTGGAACGCTTTGTCAGAGAACTTGACATAAAAACCTCCGGGCCAGAGCAAAAAATCCGCGAACTTTCGGGAGGCAACCAGCAAAAGGTTTTGCTGGCACGCTGGCTCTGTCTTAACCCGCGTCTTTTGTTGCTAGATGAGCCGACACGGGGAATTGATGTAGGCGCGAAAGGCGAGATTCAACGCCTGATTAACGAACTGGCCGAGGAAGGGCTGGGAGTTTTGATGATTTCGTCCGAGTTAGAGGAGCTAACCGAAGGTTGTGACCGGGTGGTGGTGCTGCGGGATGGGCGGAGCGTGGCGCAACTGTACCACGCAGACCTAAACCAGAGTATCATTATGGCTGCGATGGCCCAGGATACCGCAGAAGTCTTGCCTCAAACGGCTTCCGGCCCGCCGACCCCGCTCACCTCACAGGAACAGGATACTTCGCATGCGTGAATTAGATAAAGCTCAGGTTCAGTCGCCCGACGGGGCCAGCATGGGGGGTGGTGGCAGCTTGCCTTCCAACCCCAAACCCACCCGCCGCCCTGTGATCAGCGACCGGGTGCGTGATTTCGGCCAGACCTACGGGGCCATAGTTGCCCTGGCCCTATTGCTGCTCTTTAACGCTGCTTTCACGCGCAACTTCCTGACCAGCCAGACCCTTAACATCAACTTGATCCAGGTCAGCACGATTGTGATCGTCGCAACCGGCATGACCCTGGTGATTGCCACGGGCGGGATTGATCTTTCAGTCGGTTCGCTCATGGCGATCTCCGGCGCACTGGCTCCTTTGATTTTCCTGAGTAAAACTTTCCCATTCAGCGACCCGGTGCTGGGAATTATTCTGGCGTTTGTGTTGCCAGTGCTGGCGGTCGGGGTGTTTGGCTTCTTCAACGGCACGCTTGTCACCTACTTCAAAATCCAACCGATTATCGCTACCCTCGTGCTTTATATTGCGGGCCGGGGAATTGCTCAGGTTTTCACCAACGGCAAGCTGCAAAACTTTAACAATCCTTCTTTCCAGTATATCGGAACCGGACGGCCTTTCGAGATCCCTTTCCAGGTAATTCTGATGGTATTGGTGGTGGCTCTGTTCGCCTGGGTTCTCCGCAAAACTGTTTTCGGGCGGTATGTGCTGGCCGTGGGCGGCAACGAGGAAGCCGCCCGGCTATCGGGCGTGCCGGTAACGCGGGTCAAGCTGGCGGTGTACGTGATCAGTGGAATGCTGGCGGGCCTGGCCGGGTTGGTGGCGATTGCCCGTAATTCTTCCTCCGATGCTAATTTGGTCGGTCTGGGCCTGGAACTGGATGCGATTGCGGCAGTGGCGGTAGGAGGCACGGCCCTGACTGGCGGACGAGCGACCATTGTTGGTACGCTTCTGGGCGCGTTGATCATCCAGCTAATCCGCTATACGCTGGTCGCTAACCAGATTCCCGACTCGGCGGCGCAGGTAGTCAAGGCGGCGATTATCGTCGCGGCGGTTTACATCCAGCGGCCTCGGCAGGGTTAGCCGACTAGAGCAAACAGATAGTTAAAGAATAGAGAGAAAAGGATTGGGTTATGGCAACCGTTCCGGCTAACAGGCCGCTTTCGTCGGCAACCAGGGATAGGCTGCGGGCGCGTACCGCTAGCCTGCTGCAACGCCAGGGCGTGCTGATTGCACTGGCGTTGGTAGTTTTGATAGCTTCATTGCGCTACGACAACTGGCTATCCTTTGGAAATATTTCAAACGCAATCGCGGCTAACTCGATGGTCGGGCTGGCCGCGCTGGGCATGACTTTCGTGATTATGACCAGCGGAATTGATCTTTCGGTTGGCTCGGTGGCGGCTTTCGCCAGCGTCATTGCGGCGCAGCTAAGCTCGAACGGTATTGTGGTCGGGGTGGGCGCGGCGGTGCTGGTTGGCCTTGTGCTGGGTTTTATCAACGGTTTGATTATTACTCAACTGGGTATTCTACCTTTCATTACGACCCTGGCAATGCTGTTGGGAGCGCGTGGGCTGGCTCTGATGTTCGCCAACAACCAGTCCGTCTCGGTTTCCTACGATAGCGGCTTTACTACCTTTGGGCAGGGCGACTTTCTAGGGTTGCCGCTCCCGGTCTGGGTGCTTTTTGGGGCTTTTGGGGTCGGCATCGTGGTGTTAAACTACACCCGCTTTGGGCGGCACGTGCTGGCGGTCGGGGGCAACGAAGAAGCCGCCCGGTTGATGGGTTTGCCGGTAGACCGGATCAAGCTGGTGGTTTACACCCTGAGCGGTGCGCTGGCAGGTCTGGCCGGTGCAATCCTGGCCTCGAAATTTGGAGCCGGGCAACCTACCGAAGGTAACGGTTGGGAGCTTTCGGCCATTGCTGCCGTGGTGGTAGGCGGCACGCTCCTGACAGGTGGGGTCGGTTCGGTCTGGTCGAGCCTGATCGGGGTATTGCTGCTGGGCTTGATTTTCAATATACTGGTTTTCGAGAACGCTTTAGGCTATGTTAGCCTCAGTGCTTCCTGGCAAACCGTTATCCGGGGAGCCTTTTTACTGATCGTAGTGCTGCTGCAAAATCGCCTGGCCTACCGTAAGAAGGGTGCGAGCGGCGGTTGAGCCTGACTTATTCGCGGAGAAAGGAGTAAACAAATTGGTACAAACACAACCTGGTTCTGAGCAGATCAAAGCTTATGCTCAGGAAGTTTTAGACAATGGTCACTGTATCATACCGGGCCTCTTCCCGACCGAGCTAATTGACGCCTGGAACGCAGCTTTTCAGCCTCTTTTAACTCAGCATATTGAGCGGGAAGGCCACCGCAAAAATCGCGGAACAAATCGCTACTATGTCACGCTGCCCTTTATTCCGCCCTTTGCCGAGCCTGCAATTTACGAAAACGACACCGTGCTGGCGGTAGTTTCAGAGCTAGTGGGCAGCGATGGAGTGATGTGCCAGCTTGCTACCGATACGCCTCTGGACGGTTCGGAATATCAAGAGGTTCACCGCGATACCCAACTGCTCTTTCCCGAAACCGGCATAGAGTCACCGCCCTATCAGCTTGCGGTTAACTTTCCCCTGGTAGATGTCACGCCTGAAAATGGCCCGATTGAGATCGCTCCCGGCACGCACATGCTCTCGAAGGCGGAAGGGTTACGCCGGATCGAAGCGGGCGAAATCAAGCTCCAGCCTTATTATATGAAGCGGGGTGATGTGATGATCCGGGATGTTCGCCACCTGCACCGGGGAACTCCCAGTCACACGAATGTTCCGCGCCCGATGGTGGTGATCGGTTATAGTCGGCGGTGGCTGTTCCGCCCGGAAGTTTCGATCCGCATACCGCGCTCGACCTACGAAACTCTTTCAAACCGGGCTAAATTCTGGCTGCGTTTCAACCCGATAGTAAACACGGTCGAGGAAGCGATGGGCGAAGAGGTTTATCAGGCTTTTGCTTATTGATTTTTGGGTGAAGCCAGGGGTCAAAAACACGCTTTTGATTCCTGGCTTTTTAGTAGACGGGTGCTAAAAATGGCGAAGTTAGGTGTAGGAATTATTGGAAGCGGCGCAATTGCCCTGGCAAACCACGTGCCGGGGTTGGCCCTGTGCCGCGAGACCGCACTGGTCGCCCTGTGCGATGCTAACCCGGCGGTGCTGGCACGGGCCAGCCAGGAGACCGGCCTGGAAGTTACTTTCGAGGATTATACCGCTTTACTGGCTCATCCAGCCGTAGATGCCGTAATAATTACTACCCCCAACCACCTCCACCCTCCTATCGCGCTGGCCGCGATTGCGGCGGGTAAGCACGTCCTGTGCGAAAAGCCGTTGGCCTTGAACTTTGACCAGGCCCGCCAGATGTACGAGGCGGCTCACACGGCCCGTGTGCGCCATATGACCGCCTTCACCTACCGCTTTGTTCCAGCCATGCGCTACATGACGCATCTGGTCGAAAGCGGCGCGATTGGTCAGCCCTACCATTTCCGAGCGAACCGCTTGCAGGATTGGGGTGGGCGTGGGTTGGGTTGGCGACAGGTGATGGCCCTGGCCGGTAGCGGCGAGTTAGGTGATATGCTTTCGCACCGCCTCGATTATGGTCTGGCGATGTTAGGGCCGATCAGTCGGCTGGTCGCCTCTTCCCGCCGTTTTGTGGACGAGCGCGGTGGCCAGCCCTCCGACGTGGAAGATTGGGTGAGTGTGCTGGCCGATTTCGAGGTAGGAGCCACCGGCGTATTAGAGAGTAGCAAGCTGGCAACCGGGCGCGGCGAAGGCGGTCAGAGCCAGGATTATTGCGAAATAAACGGCAGCGAAGCCAGTCTGGTTTATTACCTGGAACGACCGCACGAATTGCAGATCGGGCGACCGGGCGGGGCGGGGCTAGAAAAGCTGCCCGTGCCGACCGAATTTTTGAAATGGCCCGGTTCCGGGCGCGATCCGGCTCAGGGCGACCCGCTGGTGACTTTCCGATATGATCAGGATTTCGAGTTCGTAGATGCGATTCTGAACGACCGTCCCTGCCGCCCGTCTTTCCGCGAGGGCGCACAGGTGCAAGCGATAATGGAAGCAATTTTGCAGTCGGCCCAGGAAAGTCGCTGGGTCGAACCGACCCGGATTTAACCTACATTATTTTTGGATTAACTACCTAAGATTCGCCCAAAATTCGCCACAAATCACTTTTGGGCTAGAACTTTAACAATTGAAAGAGGGGTAAAGGTTCTCAAATAGGCTAAAATGTGCATCTCACTGTCATATTTTAGCTAGAAAGGACCTTTACCATGTCTAAATCTAACGCATCTAAAGAGAAAATGCACTCCCAACACGCTTTACTATGCTTGATCGGTCAAAAAGCTCAAGAGTTAAAGCTGCTCGACCCTCTCCACCGGCTAGTCAAAATTGACCAAAAGACTTTGGTGCATTCTCCCACCGAAAAATTGGTGGATGCCTTCCTGGCGATTGCTTGCGGGGCCGAAGCCCTCAGTCAAATTAATACGGTTTTGAGAGCTGACCCCGCCCTTAGTCGAGCCTGGGGTCGAAAAGGTAGTGCCGACCAGTCCAGTGGCAAACAAACTTTAAGTGAATGTACTGCTCTTAATATCGAGCAAATGCAGCAGGTGCTGCGCGAAATCTATCAAAAATTGGGGCGGGCTGCTAACCACGACTACTCGACTGGCCCACTTATTCTTGACATTGATCTGACGGGCTTGCCCTGTTCCAAAAACTACGCTGGTGCTTCTAAAGGTTACTTCGCTAACTGTAAGAAAGGCACTACCGGACGGCAGCTTTGTCGGGTTAACGCCAGCCAGTACGATGAAATTGTTTATCAAAAAGTGTCGCCTGGTAATGCTAGTTCGGCAGACCTGGCACAGCTTAAAGCGGTACTGACCGCGACCCTCCAAATGTTAGGACTAGCCCCCCAGCAAAAGGGGCAATTGCTAATTCGGCTGGATGGTGGCTTTGGCACGACCGACATCATCGAATACCTTTTAAGCGAGGGTTATCAGTTCATTCTCAAATTACACTCGGCCAGCCGTAGTAAGAAACTGGCTCAGGCTTTACAAGAAAACCAATGGGTAGGCGACCACAACGGTTTACGCTGGGCTAGTCTTTTAGATGAAGCGGTCAGCGATTTGTATACCAATGCTACTACCGACGAGTTGCAAAGGGCTAGTAGTCCTAAACTACGGCTAATTGCGGTACGCTGTAAGCGTGAAGAAGCTAAAGCTGGAGCTAAAACTACTAAGAAAGGTCGGGCCAAAAGTGAATATGCCTACAGCGTACTGGCTTTGCGTCGTGAAACGTTCAAAGATGCCCAGGATTTAGCCGAGGCCGCCCTACTAGAACAACTGGCTTTTTATGATGACCGGGCCACGACCCTTAGTGCCTCCTTTCGCGGTGACAAGCAAGGTTTGAAACTGATCAAACGCCGCAAAGCTAGCCTGTACGGTCAAGAGATGCTGATCTTACTGGCCCAATTGGTTCACAACCTAGTAGTCTGGGCTAGAAATTGGCTTAGTGAAGAAGAGCCGCGCCTGGCTGAGTTTGGCATCAAGGTCTGGGTACGCGACCTGTTCAGCCTGCCTGGTCGCCTCAAGTTCAAAGGGGGTCAAATTGTTAAAGTGCGCTTAGGGCGGGGCCATCAATACGCCCGCCGCTTTTTTGAAGCCTTTTGCCACTTTTTTGCTAAAAGTGAGATCAGGCTATTTTTGGACGAAGTTTAGGTA
>JBBRBE010000138.1:0-16426 GCA_038206175.1 Chloroflexia bacterium | reverse complement strand
ATTTTGTCCCAGCCCACTCGCGCCGCTTACACTGGCAAACCAGCGGCAGACCATCCCTGGCGCAAGGCTAAAATTGGGCGGGCTAAATTCAATTTGGCTAAAGCCTCTTGATGTTGATTGCAAAAATCTGTGTCACACCCAATTCTCTCAGAGCGATTGTATAGAGGTTCAATTTATGCTAGAATTATAACTTGCGGAATAATGACAAGCTTTTAATCGTAACTTTCGGGCAGCTTCTACGTATATAAATGCCTGAATGAAATTAAGTGTTCGTCTGGGCCGCAATCAATTTGTAAAAAACCATTTCCAGCGGCATCGTCTGTCCGGCCTCGTCAGAGGTTCGGGAACGTATGTCGGGGTCGGCAGGGAAATTTGAGAGCTTTTCCCGCCGCAGCCTGGCCGGGTAGCTTGGCCCACCTTGTAGCTAGAGGTGCGACCCGTTGGAAATTATCGAAGGAGTTTAATTGTATGTTAGCCAACTCTGTACGTGAAAACGAGTGTTTCCGAACTGTTGTCCGTCATCCATCCAATACGGCAGGTTAGCTTTCCTGACCGGCGAGAAAGAATAAGAGGTATTTTATAGAATGACCAAGACCCTTACCGGGCCAGCCACCTATTTTGACCATTTGCAAGGCCGCTTCGGTCTTAACACCACTCAATTAACCGATTCCCTGCATCTTAAAAATAATCGTTTGTACTGCCAGGACCTAGATTTGCTCCAGGTTAGCCAGGAGTGGGGTTCCCCCCTCGAAATTGGCTTTACGCCCCTCGTTACCCGACAAGTACACAATATGTACGATTACTTTGCTCGTGCCTTTGCCCGTCTGGGCTATGGAGGCCGCTTTGCCTACGCCTACGCTTCCAAAGCCGCTCAGTACGAGGACTTGATCCGCACCGCATTGCAAGCCGGAGCGCATTACGAGACAAGTTCGCCCATGGATTTGCAAATGGCCCGCTTGCACTGGAAAGCCGGTAACTTGCCTGCCGACCGCATGATTTTAACGAACGGCTTTAAAACCCCCGCTTATGTTCAGAATATCATGCAACTCCGCCGCGAAGGTTTCCACAACATCATTCCGATCATCGAATCCGAGAGTGAAATTGCTGCGTTTGCCGCTAGCCGGTTCGATTTTGAACTTGGCATCCGCCTGCGCGTAGACCGCTCGATCCTGCCGGATGGTGATTTCTCGCGGGTGACGAGTCGTTTTGGTATTCCGCACGACCAGATCGGGTCTATCGTAGCTAAAATCGCCACCCATCCCAATCTTAAGCCGGTGATGTTTCACGCCATGATTGACACGCAATGCACCGACCGCCAGGGCTGGGTGAAAGCTCTGCTTTTGAGCTTCCGCACTTATTGCGAACTCAAGCAGCAGTATCCAACGATGCGGGCCTTTAATTTTGGCGGCGGCATGCCTGTGCCTTATAGCCTGGATTTTCAGTTTGATTACCAGGCTTTTGCCGACGAATTGACTGAGGGCGTTATGCGGATGTGTGCCGAGTATGGCATCGAGCATCCCGAAATTATCGGCGAGTTTGGGCGTTACACCGCCGCCGCTTACGGTTTCGATTTCTACAAAGTAGTGGTGGCGAAACCGTCGCATCGTGAAGATGTGGCCTGGTATGTCATTGATGGGTCGCTGATGAGTTCGCTGCCGGATACCTGGGCCTTGAAGCAACCTTTTATCATCTTGCCGCTCAACGGCTATGACTGCCCGACCCGCCGGGTCTGGCTGAGTGGCCTGACCTGCGACTCGGACGATGTGTACCGTTCCGGCGAAGACGACGATACCATTATGCTGCCCGACATCTCTTATATGAAGGAGGGCGAAGAACTGGTGATCGGCGTGTTCATGACCGGAGCTTACCAGGATATGCTTAGTGGGATCGGCGGTGTGCATCATTGCCTGTTGCCGGAGCCGAGCGAACTGGTGATCGAACCGGCCTTGAGTGGCAAAGGTTACACCTATACTCGAAGCGTACCGTCGCAAAGCGTGCAGGCAATGGCTTCGCTGTTGGGTTACGGACGCTATTTACCCTTTCTGGGCGGGGCCGGCGACCACGTCACCGACGGTGATGACGACCTGGCCGGGCCGTTGATAACCCTGGCCGGTTCGAGCCTGCCTGCTCTGCCGCGCCGCACAGTCAAAGGCCGCAACCTCGTCCGCAATTTTACCTCGGCTGCCCGTCAACGCAAGCGGTCGCTGGTTGCCGGTTAGTTCGTTCTCTCCAAAGACTACCTCTTAAATTTCTCGCCGGAGTTGCCGCAAGGTAGCTCCGGCTTTTTTGTTAAAGTCAGGTGGGGCAAGCGGTTTGGGACTGCAAACCGCTTTTTGCCCCAGTAATTGACCTGCTATTCTCTCTATGTATTCGCAGGTTCAGGCGAACAAGCATTGACATAGCCAGGTGGCTAACCTATAATCGGCACAATTCCCATCGTCTAAAATACGCCCGCTAGCCGCACCGCTGCATAGTTAGCGCGAATCTGTTTCTCGTTTCAACCGATACTCATAGGTTATAGGAGAGAGATATGCATAAAAAGTTCGGACAGAGCACCTGGCTCGTTCTGCTCCTGATGATGCTAGGCCTCGTGCTGTCTGCTTGCGGTGATAGCACGCCGACCACCGTTTCGACTGGAGCAACCACTGCCGCCGCTACCGCCGGTGCGGGTGCGACCGTTGCCGGAACCACCGCTTCAACTGGGGCAACTACTGCCGCCGCTGCGACCGGGGGCAATGGGCTTGACCGCATCGTGATTGTCCAGGGCGTTGACCCTAGCACGCTCGACCCGGCCAATCACAACGAGACCCCCGCCTTCAATATTCTTAATAATATCTACGAAACCCTGGTAGTGTTCGACCGCAGCGGCAAGCTTCAGCCTCGCCTGGCCGAATCCTGGAAGCAGGTGGACGAGCTTAATCTGGAGATGAAGCTTCGCAAGGGCGTCAAATTCCACGATGGTAGCGAGATGACCGCCGACGATGTAAAATTTACGATAGACCGTTACATCAACTCGAACGCCAGCACCGACCCCGACCCGCTCAAGAAGCTCAAACGCGCTCCCAACCTGAATTTTATCACTGCCGTTAGCGTTACCGACCCTAATACCGTCAAGATTACCACTAAAACTCCCTCGCCGCTTTTACTGCCCAAGCTGACTGCCGAGGCTATGATTGTTTCCAAGAAGTACGCGACGGCAAAAGGTGACGCCGGGCTTGCTGCCAGCCCGATGGGTACTGGCCCATACAAGTTTGTCGAATTTAAGCGGGACAATTATATTGACCTGGACGGCTTTACGGACTGGTGGGGTGCCGCAGGTGGCCCGAAGGTCAAGAAAGTACGCTTCCGCCCGATCCCGGATGCTCAGACCCGTATCAGTGCTTTGCAAGCGGGTGAAGTTGACCTGATTACAAACGTCGCGCCAGAGCAAGCCAAACAGCTTGAGACCGGCCAGAAAACCGGCATCAGCACCGCTCCTAGCGTGCGAGTAATCTTCATCACTCTCAATACGCTGGACGATAGCCCGTCCCCGGCCCTAAAAAATGCGAAGGTGCGCCAGGCTCTCAACTACGCGATTGACCGCGACGCGATCATCAACAACATTTTACTTGGCAACGGTTTTAAGATCTCCAGCCCGATCAACAAGCTCTTTTTTGCCTACGAAGATTTGCCTCAATACAACTACGACCCGGCTAAAGCTAAATCGCTGCTAGCCGAAGCCGGATTTAAGGATGGTTTCGACCTGGAGTTCAAGGTTCCGGCAGGCCGCTACCTCAAAGACAAGGAAATCGGCGAGGCGATCACCGAATACTGGAAAGCAGTTGGCGTGCGCGTCAAGTTTGCCTCGGAAACCTGGTCGGTTTACCAGCCAAATATTGATGCCCGCAAGCAACCGCCTGCTTTCATGCTTGGTTGGGGCAACTCGACCTACGACCCGGACGGCACGCTTTACGACCAGTTCGTTGGTCAACGTTACAGTTATTACAAAAACCCCGATTTCAACAAGTTGATCGACCAGGGTCGGACTATTGTGGATCAGTCCAAGCGCGAGGAGATTTACAAGCAAGCCAACAAGATTCTCAATCAAGATGCTCCCTGGATTTTCTTGCACCAACAGCAAGACATCTACGGAACCTCGAAGCGGATCAAATGGCAAGCCCGCAGCGACGAGCAGCTTAACGCTTTCGAGATTGTCGGAGCCTAAAAAAGGTTCGGTGGCCGGGGCCAGGAATCGCTAAGAACCTGCTTCGTCCTTTGAACGGCGGCTCATATTTTCTGTCATCCTTTCTGTTACTAAAGAGAGTTGAGAAAACACTCATTTTCTCAACTCTCTTTACAACTGGTCAGTTAAATAAAATGGCTAAATTTATCATCCGGCGACTGATCGGAGCCGTTTTCGTAATGCTGGGCGTGTCGTTCGTGGTGTTTTTCCTGCTTTTTCTCAAAGGTGATCCGGCTTCGGCTCTGCTAGCCCAGGATGCCACGAAAGAACAAGTTGACCAGTTACGGCGCGACCTGGGCTTTAACGACCCGATCCCGGTGCAATACGGGCGGTTCGTGAGTAAAGCTATCACCGGCGACCTGGGTACGTCACTTTTCGAGGGTCGGCCCACCACCGAGGTAGTCTTAGAACGCTTACCGGCGACGCTGCAACTGGCGGTGGCGGCTTTTTTAGTCTCGCTCCTGATTGCTTTCCCGATAGGGATTCTTTCGGCGGCGCGGCGTAACTCTTTTATAGATTATTTTGGTCGCATCCTGGCTTTGATCGGCCAGAGCGTGCCGGTTTTCTGGCTGGGCATTCTGATGATCCTGGTCTTTGCGGTCAACCTCAACTGGTTGCCGACTTCGGGCTATGGCGAGTGGAAGCACCTGGTGATGCCTGCTATCGCCCTCGGCTTGTTCACCACCGCCCGCACGACTCGCCTGGTGCGCAGTACCATGCTGGAAGTGTTGAGCCAGGAGTACATCAGGACGGCCAGAGCGAAAGGCTTGACCCAGCTAACCTTGCTGCGCCGTCACGCCCTCAAAAACGCTCTAATCCCAATTGTGACAGTTCTAGGGCTGGATTTCGCTACTTTGCTGGGTGGCGCGGTCATCACCGAAACGATCTTCGCCTGGCCGGGTATCGGCCAACTGGCAATTCAGAGCATCAGCCGCAAAGATTACCCGGTTGTGCAAGGGGTAGTGCTGATTATCGCTTTTGGCTACGTGATGATTAATTTGCTGGTGGATTTGCTGTACGCTTATCTCAACCCGCGTATAAGATACGATTGAGCTGGGTTGGAGAGCAGGAATTAAAGGCTGAGGAGTTGGTATAGTTTGTCTATTACGGAGCAAAATTCGGCCCTGGCAAAAGCGAATGATAGATTAACCGCCGAACTGGATGCGCCTGTTCCGGTACGCCGAAAACGCTGGCTGCGGCGACTCGTGCGTAACCCCACGGCCCTGGTTGGGGTGATTATCCTGGGATTAGTGGTGCTGCTGGCCCTATCCGCCCCGTTCATCTGGCCGGAACCAAACAAGCAAAGCCTGGTTAATGCCCGCAAGCCGCCCGGTACGCCCGGCCATTTCCTGGGTACGGACGACCTGGGCCGGGACATGCTGGCACGGATGGCTCACGGAGCGCAGGTGCCGCTCCTGGTAAGCCTGGCGGCGGTCTTCATTTCTGGTGCTATCGGGGTGGTGCTGGGCCTGCTGAGTGGCTACTTTGGCGGGTTCCTGGACGATTTTATTGGCTGGCTGGCGAACGTGCAGCTTGCTTTTCCCTTCATCTTGCTCTCGATAGCGGTCGTGGCGGTCGTTGGCAAAGGCACCGGAACCCTGATTGCCCTGATCGGGGTGACGAGTTGGGTGGTTTACTCGCGGGTGGTGCGGGGCGAGACGCTGGCTTTGCGGAACAAAGAGTTTATCGAGTCGGCACGGGCTATCGGTGTGCCGACGAGCGGTATTTTGTTGCGGCACATCTTGCCCAATGTCGTTACTTCCCTGACGGTGATCGCTACTTTCGAGGTAGCCCGGATTATCATTCTGGAATCGGCTCTAAGCTTTTTGAGCCTGGGCGTGGACGACAACACGCCGTCCTGGGGCGAGATGCTGGCCCGTGGTAAGCAACAAATTTCGGTTGCCTGGTGGATGCCGACCTTTCCGGGCATTGCAATCATGCTAACCGTGCTGGCAATCAATCTGGTGGGCGACTGGCTGCGGGAGGAGTTCGACCCGCGCTTGCAGGTCTGACCGCTCCAAACAAAAATAAAGTTCCGGTAGCATGGCCCGCTACCGGAACTGTTCAGAATTATAAAGATTAAAATTATGAAGATTTTGGACAGGTAGACCGCAATGCAGTACACCTGTCCAAGAGAGCTTGTTAGCCGGTAGCTGCCCGCGGACGGCTTACCGGCCTGAAATTACAGTTGGCCTTCGGCCTGACGGGTGGCTGCAACTTCCATGCGGTTTTGCATCGCGTCAATGCGCTGGCTCAGGTCGGCCATATTCGTGTTGGTGGCGGCCCGGTACTGATTTAGCATTTCAGTGCTGTTGCGCATGGTTTCCTGCCACATGGTCTGCCAGAGTTGCTGGCCGCGCTGTACCTGGCCGGTGTACTCTTCAACTAAACCCTGGCTCTGATGCTGGTAGGTGTCGGCCTGGCCGACCAGAGTTTTGGTAGTTTCGAGCAAGCGTTCCTGGCTCCACACCAGGGTCTTGACGTAGGTGCGATAAGCTTCGTTCGCCAGTTCAAACCACTTGCTGCTCATGTCGGTGTAATTGTAATTCTCGGTCATTGTCATTTCCTCCTTAAATTTAGAAATGTGTTATTTATCGGCTACTTTTTCCCCTTCGGAGAATTAGTCAGGCCGAAACCAAACGGGTTGGGCCATACGCCGCCCGCATACATTTTGAAAAAGAAATCCAGGCTCTGACGGTACTGATCGAGACCAACCGCCCAGCTTTTCAAAAACAGTTCTCCTGCGTCGGTCAGGCTATAAACCCGCCGGGCCGGGCCTTCGGTGTTAGTATCCCACACACTTTTAACTTTACCTTCGCGCTCTAGCTGCCGCAATGTGCGGTAGATCGTAGCGCGGTCGCCTTCGTTCAGGCCGGGAATACCCATCAAAGTTAATTTTTCCCAGATGCCGTAACCGTGCAGTAGCGAATCCCGTAGCATCAAAAGTACATAAGGGATCAAGAAGGTCTTGGGCGCAACACCAACTTCGCCTTGAGCTTCGGCCTCGACCTGAGCTTCGGTTGGAGCTACCCAGGCAGAGGCCGTAGCCGCTGCTTCGGTAACATTTCCACTCAAAGGGCGGCGTCCACGTGGAGCGCGGCCCGGCTTTTTAGCCTGGCTTTCGACTTGTTCTGTTGCGGGTAGCCCATTCTGCTCTAAAATCAGAGCTTCGGCGGGGTTAACCTTACCGTTATTATCAGCCATCCTCGTGTTACTCCATCCTGACCCGACCAGGTTTTATTTTCACCACTGCTGTTGTACCTATGTGCATTTTACACCTATATACAAATTTGTCAAGATCTAAATCAGGCCATTTTTGAGAATATTCTAAAGCTGCTAAATTCGTTATTGACAAGAGACGATTTTCAAGGTATTGTTTGTTATAGCCAATCATTGATAAAAGCAATCATTGTTAATATCAATAATCTTTAAGGCGAACCATAAAACCCGGAAGGAGGGTTTGAGGAATGGAGGACAAAGAGCAAATTCAGACAGAAACCGACCAGACAAGCCCGGTCGGGGTTGATCAACAGCTAGAAGAATTTCTAACCGCCTGGTTCCAGGTACGTCAGTTGATCCAGGCTCTTAATTTTAATAGGGCGCACCAGCAAGGCTTGAGTACCACCCAGTTTATCGTGCTGAACTTTATAGAAGAGGCCCAGGAACCTTGCACAATTAGCTGGCTGGCCGGGCGAATCAACCTGGACCCGGCTACCGTCGTGCGGACGGTGGATAGCCTGGAAAATCGGGGACTGGTGGCGCGGCGGCGAGACAAGCAGGATCGTCGCCAGGTTTTTGTAGAATTTACCGAAGCGGGCCGCCAGGTTCAGCAGACTTCCCAGCAGAGTTTCAAGAATTCGATTCTGGAGATTTTCAGCGCCATCAGCCCTACCAACCGGCAGGCACTGGTGGAGGGGCTAAAAGAGTTCGTGACTATCGGCCAACCGCCGGAAGCCGAGCGTGCGAGACCGCACAGGGACGAAGGCAAACACAGGTAATTACTCGAAGTAGTTAGCAAAATAAGGAGTTCAGGTATGCCCGAAGATAAAGTTAGTGTCCTGATTGTAGGAGGAGGCTCGGTAGGATTGTCTGCCGCACTATTTCTAGCCCGGCAGGGCGTTCGCCCGCTCCTGGTCGAGCGGCATGGCGGCACTTCGATCCATCCTCGCGCCCGTGGCCTTAACTACCGTACTTTGGAGCTATTTCGGCTGGCCGGGTTGGAACCTCAAATACGGGCTGCCGGGGCCGAGCTTGCCGAAAGCCACATATCCCTACTCGTTCACACCCTGGCCGAAAAGGAAATCCGACGAATGGGTGGGTTAGAAGATACGCCGGAAAGTCTGGAACGCCTGGCCGCTTTGACCCCGACCAGATGGTGCTTTTGCGCCCAGGATCAGTTAGAACCTTTGCTGGTCGAAGCGGCCAGGGCCGAAGGAGCCGATATTCGTTTCGGCTTTGAACTGGTTTCTTTCGAGCAGGGGGCGGACGGCGTGACCGCCCAGGTGGTGGAACGGGCCACCGGGCAGTCGCGCACCGTTCGGGCCGATTATCTGCTTGCCACCGATGGCTCTCAAAGCCCGGTTCGTCGTCAGTTGGACATTCCGATGCAAGGTCGGAGCGGGTTAGGTCATTACATGGGCATTTACTTTCGGGCTGATTTAACCGAACTGGTGCGAGGCCGGGAATTTATTATGTGCTTTGTGAAAAATCCCGACGCTCCCGGTACAATTTCTTCGATCAACAACCGCGACCGCTGGGTTTTCAACGTGGAGTACGACCCGAAAACTGGCACTACCCCGGCAGATTTCACCCCAGCCCGTTGCCTGGAACTTGTGCGGATCGCGGTCGGGCTGCCCGAACTGGAAGTAGAGTTGTTGAGCGTGTTACCGTGGGAGGCTGCCGTGCTAGTGGCCCAGAATTATCAGCAGGGCCGGGTGTTCCTGGCCGGAGACGCGGTGCATGTGATGCCGCCTGCCGGAGCCTTTGGCCTTAACACCGGAGTGCAAGATGTTCATAATTTAGCCTGGAAGATGGCGGCGGTCTTGCAAGGTTGGGCCTCTCCAACTCTTCTGGCGACCTACGAAGCCGAACGGCGTCCGGTTGGACAGGTCACGGCGGAACAAGGAGGCGTCAGAATGGACTTTAGAGGCGGAGGCCGCCCGCCCGCCCGCCCTGCCGACGAAAGCGAAAGCACTAAACCAAAGCTTATTGACGATATGGTTATGATTTTTGGTTATCGCTACCAATCGAAAGCTTTGGCCCCTGAGTCGGAAGCGGTATTTTCGCCCTTTCTGGACGAACTCGACTTGCAGGGGCAGGTCGGTACTCGCGCTCCGCACGTCTGGCTTCAAAAAGACGGGCAGTCAGTTTCAACTCTCGATCTTTTTGACAAGAGTTATGTGCTGTTGACGAATGAAGAAGGCGAGCGGTCGGTTGAAGCGGCCCGAACCCTGGCAACCCGGCGTGGCTTCCCACTAAAGGTCTACCGAATTGGCGCATCTGGCGATTTGCAAGACCCGGCGGGAAAGTGGCCGTCGGCTTACAACTTGCTTTCGGAAGGGGCGGTGCTAGTACGACCGGACGGTGTAGTAGCCTGGCGCACGCACGATGAGAATGGGTCACGGTCGACGGAAGGTCTACCTGAACCAGGTTTTTAGGACGGTGCGGGCGAAGCGTAGGCCATACGACCAGTTCCCGCCCTTTTTGCTATGGCCGGAATAGCGGCGGAGGACGGTGATCGGCACTTCCTGGATGCGGAGCCTTTTGCGGGCTGCATCAATAATTAGCTCGGCGGTGTGAAACTGATCCTGGAGCAGGATGACCTGTTGCAGCACCTGCACTTTGAAAGCCCGGTAGCCGCTCGAACAGTCGGTAATGCGGGTTCCGGCCAGAGTGTTGATCACAAAATTAAAGACCCGAATACCCACCCAGCGCACCGTACTATCTTTTTCGCGCTGACCAAGCACCCGCGACCCGATCACAAAGTCGGCCTCCCCGGTCAAGAGTGGCTCGACCAGTTGGGCCAGTTCTTCCGGGCGATGTTGCCCGTCTCCGTCCATCGTCACGACGATCTGCGCTCCGCCTGCCATCGCCAGGTCGTAGCCCAGCCTCAAAGCCGCGCCGCCACCCCGGTTGAGCGGGCTGGAAACCAGGCCAAAGCCTAGCTTTTGGACTACCTGGGCCGTATCGTCGGTGCTGCCGTCATCCACCACCAGCACGCCTACTTCCCGGCCCAACACCTGCCGGGGCAGTCGCGGCAGGACTACTTCCAGGTTGCGGGCTTCGTTCAGGGCCGGGATTATGACCGTAATTTCTTTGATGTCGTCGTAACCGTGCTCGTGGGCAAAGTTCTGGCGCACCAGGCCGCGCACCAGACGGTCGAACTGGTTAGCTTTTTTGAGGTCGCTGGAATTGAGAGCCAGCACGAACAACCACAGGCCGAAACTGGAGAAAATCAAGAGGGTAATCAGCCGCCCGAACTGCTTATCTTCCAGCGATAACATTCCGGCAAAGACATTCACACTGCCCGGCAAGACCGAAACTACCAATAAACTCAGGCCAAAGAGTGAAAGCAGCACAAAGTCGCGCCGCCCGATGCTGTAACGGCGGAAACGCACAAAGCTCAACACCAGGCTTCCCAGACCGAGCAATGCGCCGCCGATGCGTAGCCAGATCAATGATTCTTGCATCAAGACCACCTTACCCTGGGCATAATCAGCCGCCGGTCAATTCCTTGCCGGTACTTCAAAACAGCTTCGAGCATCTCGGTAATTATTTCGTCGGTCAGGTAGTGCGGTTCTAGTCCCAGTTCTAGCAAGCCGGTATGCTGGGCGTTGTAATAGTGTTGCTCGGCTTCGATGCGCGGATTTTCGACCGGCTGGATCGTCACCTTCAAGCCCAGCGCGTCCCCGGCCTTTTTGACCTTCTCGGCCAACTGGTTCACCGTAAACTGTTCTACAAACTGGTTTAAGATACGCAGTTCGCCCCGGCCCGCCGGGTTCTGGGCCACCAGGCGGATACATTGCAGGGTATCGCGCAAATCCAGGTAGCCCCTGGTCTGGCCGCCTTTGCCATAGACCGTCAGAGGTACATCTGCCACTGCCTGTACCAGAAAGCGGTTGACTACCGTGCCAAAAATGTCGTCGTAGTTGAAGATCGGCAGCAAATCTTCGTGCTGGCTCGATTGAGCCGTGTACAGACCGTAGACCGGGCCTTGCATCAAATCGGTGACGCGCAACCCCCACACCCGCACATAAAACCACAGCAGGTCGGTATCCTGCACCTTAGTAGTGTGGTAGAGCGAGGAGGCCTGGCGAGGATAGAGAAAACGCTGTGAGCGGCCTTTATGCTCGACTTCCAGCCAGCCTTCCTCAATGTCAATGTTGGGCGTGCCGTACTCGCCCATCGTTCCCAGCTTGATAATATGAGCTTCCGGCGCGTGTTCGTGGACGGCCCAGATCAAGTTGAAGGTGCTGGTCAGGTTGTTGTGAAAGGTTAGCCGAGCTTGCTCGTAGCCGGACATCGAATAAGGGCCGGACGGCTGCTCGGCATAATGCACAATAGCCTCCGGGCCGAAATCCTTGATCACTTCGCTGAGAAATCGGTAGTCGCAGCAATCCCCGATCCGGTACTCTATTTTTTGGCCCCCCACGGCTTGCCATCGGCGAGTGCGTTCAGGCAAAAGAGGGGGATTGGTCAAAGGCATCGAGTCGCTTTCCAGGCACAAACGGCGGCGCAGGTAATTATCTACCGCCATTACTTCGTGACCTTCGGCGGAAAATTGCATGGCGGTCGGCCAGCCCAGATAACCGTCTCCGCCTAAAATAAGTATTCGCATGGGGCAGTTTCCTTATACAATCTTTGGTTTCCAGTTTTAGCAGATCCGCCCGGTGGTTACGCCTGGTTTTACTTAGCTGGCCGAAACCTGCTCCCGCATTTGCGGTTCCTCTCGCCCTATTGTCATCGCCGCCGTGGTCGGTTCAGGCTCGACCGCCGTTTGCGACCGCCTCGCCCCCAGAAAAGCCTGGAGCGGCAAAGGCAATACCCCTGGCAGCATCAGAAAATCGAAAATATCCGTCCGGCTCATCACCTGTTCCTGGCCGGAATGATAAGCTCGACTGACAGGCCGGGCCGCCGGGCCGTCGTAATTGTAATCAATCGAGTTATACAGGTTTTGAAAAGCCGGGAGCGTCACGAAAAGCTCTTCCAATTCGACCGAGCGGCGAGTTTCTTCGTCCGTCATTAGCTCCTCGTAGCATTTTTCGCCGGGCCTGGCCCCAGTTACAATAACCGAAATGTCTTCGGCCCGGTGTCCGAAATAAGGAGCGCATAGCTCGACCATTACATGGGCTAAATCCTGGATGCGCAGAGCCGACATTTTGGTAATGAAAACTTCGCCGCCGCGCATCAACATTACGCTTTTGATCACGAGCCGCACGGCATCGTCCAGCGTCATGATAAAGCGGGTCATGGTCGGGTCGGTCAGGGTAATTGGCCCCCCGGCTTCGATTTGTTGCAGGAAGATCGGAATGACCGAACCCCGCGAGGCCGCTACGTTGCCAAAGCGGGTCGAACCGAAAATGGTATGGCCTTCGTTGCTGACCGCATTAGCCGCTGTAATCAGGCGTTCGCCCATCAGTTTGGTAGTACCCATCACATTGGTAGGATTGACCGCTTTATCGGAACTGGTAAAAAGCACCCGTTTCACTCCGTTGAGTGTGGCTGCCTTGATAATATTCTGTACGCCTAGAATGTTGCTCTGCACTGCCTCGAAAGGCGACCGTTCACACAGGGTGATATGCTTGAACGCGGCAGTGTGAAAGACCACATCCACATTGTGCAGTCTTTGCTCCATTGTCCCGGCATCCCGAATATCGGCCAGGAAAGTTTTAACGCGGGGATCGCTTTGCAGAGCCTCGGTTAGAAAGAAAAGCTCGGTTTCGTTATTGTCAATCAGGCGTAACTCGGCTACGTCCATCCGTTGAAGTTGAGCCACCAACTTCTGGCCGATGCTGCCCGCCGCCCCCGTCACCAGCACCCGCTTGCCCTGCAATACCGGGCTGTTGTTAAATTCGTCGTGCGTCATGTTAACTCCCCTACCTGATGTTTTTAAGTGGCTATTAACTTGCTTACTCACTTACTCACTAAATACTACCAATTTAGCCGACTTAGCCATTTTCAAATTCTGTCCGTCCGACCCGCCTTTTGTTAGATTAACCAGGCTTACCCAGCCCTGCCGGTCTAATTTCACTCTGGGAATAGACTGCCTCTGCCGGACGCCGCAACCAGATCAAATAGCCCGCGACGAGGCTGACCAACTGTAAGAGAGCCAGAAAAAGCGACAGGCTGGCGGCTTTTTCGGCACTGTAGCCTAGCCCGGTTAGCAGCGTGACCAGGATCAGTTCACGCGGGCCAAGCCCGCCCAGCGAGACCGGCACGAGACTGGCGACCGTCGCCAGACTGCTGACCGCCACAATTTGCAGTGGCGTTAAATTGAGGTTGAGAGCCAGGGCCAGCAGCCAGACCCGCCCCAGCACTACCACCGTTCCGAGTAGCGTTATGGCCGCCGCCGGAAGATAATTAACATTTGCCAGATTTGTCCCGACCGGGGGTATTTCCAGTTCTACCTGATTGGCCTCTCTGCCAGTTTCGCCTGGTCGGTCGGCAGGTTCCAGGCTGGCCCTTTCACCCTCTAAATCGGGCGTCCTGGCCCGGCCTAACTTTCGACCTAGCTTTTCGACCATCCGCTCGACCTGTCCCAGCAAAGGTTCTCGCAGGGTGGGAACGGCCAGCACTACCAGTCCGGCAGCCACCGCCGCCAACAACAAGACCAGACCGGGTAACGCGCTCTCGAAGGCTACCATTCCCAGGGCTACCAGGCTGATCAGGGCCAGCACCATCAGCACCAGAATATCGAAAAGCCGATCCAGGACGATAGAAACCAGAGCCAATCCCAGAGGCCAGCCTGCCCGTTTGAGGTGCCAGGCTTTGATAAAATCGCCGCTTTGCCCTGGTGTAAAGCTGGCTGCCGAAACGCCCAGGCCGTGCAGACGGTAAACGGTGCCAAAGGGTAAGTGAATACCAAGATTTCCCAGCAGATAATGCCAACGCCAGGCTTTGACCGCAATTAGCGGCTGAACCAGCCCGACCGAAAGAGCGATCAGCCACAAGTTCGCACCGGCCAGTTCTTGCCCCAGTAGCTTCGGATCGACGTTGAAGCGCACTACAAACAGCAAAAAGATCAGCGTTATGCCCAGCCGAAATAGCCAGCGCAGCCAGGGTTTAGTTTTGGGCTTTTTAGTTTCGACACTCATCGTTTATTGTTCGGAAGGCTGCTTGTTCGTCAAAAAGTCATAGACCTTCTCGATCTGAGTTTCCCAGTTAGCATAGGTATGCTCTATCTCGCGCCAGGCCCGGTAAGTGATGCTTTTACGCAAGTGCGGGTCGCGTAAGCCTAGTTCCAGGGTTAGAGCCAGGCAAGAAGCACTGGCCGGCGAGGTTAGACAATTTTCACGATTGCGCAAGAGCCAGCTTGTAGCCGGATTGTCATTTGCCACCACCAGACAGCCACTTGCCATCAGTTCAAAGGGCAAATACGAAGGATGTTTGGTGAACATCATACTCAACCCGACATGGCAACTCTGGTACAACCGGGCCGTTTGCTTGTAGGAAAGTAGACCCAGGTTCTCGATTACTCTTTCAACGCCGTACTGTCGCGGTTCCCAGTTGGCTCCAGCACTAACAATTTCTACTCCGTCGCCCAGCCGTTCTTTAAGCAGTCGCAGAGCCGTAATGCCCAGTTCAAAAGCGTTGCGAGGCTGGCCGGGCCGACCGTAAAAGAAAACCCGGTAAGGCCCGTGCTGGCCGTTTTGGTTCGGCCTGGTAGAGATTGCCCCGAAAGAGGCTTGTTGTCCCCCGTCCGAGCTTCCTGCCGGGTCGGTCAGGGCCAGAGCAGGCTGGAACAGGTTCGTATCCACGCTAGGCGTAAAAGCCACTGCCTTTGCGCCGTACTGCTGCTCGTAAATTTGTTTGAGGGATTGGGTATTGGTGACACCGACAAACCCAAAACGGTACGAGGCTTCCGCCTGGGCGTAACTGGAACCTGCCGGGTAGAAAAGCGGCTCGAAATCCTGAATAAAGTAAGCTTTGCGCCGGGTTTTATTGTAGCGCAAGACATAATAAGCGGTACTCCACAGGGTCGCCACCGCCAGATCGCTATAAGTCAGCCCTTCCAGGTCGGCATAATCCTTTACTACCGTCAGGTCGGCATCGGCTAGAGCTGGAAAAGCTTCCCCAATCGAGTTACGCACTGTCGCCAGGTCGCGCTGATTAAAAGTTGAGCCTGGCACAACCATTACGAAGCGGCTTTGAACGCCTTTGTGCTGCTTGAAATAAGCGGCAAAGCGCAAAATGGTATAAATTCCGCCAAAATAAGCGTGCTGAAAAAGTGGCAAGAACCAGGTGATCGAATTTATCGTCATCGGCCCGGCGTTTTCTTCCAAAAGGCGGCGGTTGGCTTCTAAATCGTGCAGGTCGAAATCCCACTGCTGGCAATTAACCAGCGCATCCCGACTGTAGCGTTCCCAGAACCATTTATCAAAGTCGCCCGGTTTTGGTTCCTTGAGTGGAAGGGGCGACGATTCGGGTCGGGCGGTTGGGACGACTTTGGAATAGTCTTGCTGCGGTAAAGACGCATAGGCTATTACCCCCTGTCTGGCTTTCCGAGCCGTTTGAGGTGGGACGGTGGCTTGAGAGGAGCGCGTTGGTTTAGAGCCAAGACCGGGCAGAAAGCGAGTTATTTTGCGGATTTCTGCCCCCACCCAGCTTGAAATGCGGACACTGCGGGTGGCTTGCAAAATCCGCAAGTCGTACTCGAAGCGGCTCAGAGATTGCTTTAGGGCGTTTTGTTCTTCTTCGACTGTGCGGTGCATTCCTTGAAGTTGAGCTAATTGTTCTTCCAGGAAAAGGGTGTAAGAAGTAATATCGGCTGTAATCGAGGAGTCGGGGGTGATAGCAGCCTCTCCTGGGCTGGAAGTAGTTTCGCTGGAAACAGTAGCCGAGGTTTTGAACCGCTCTTTTTCTTCGAGCTTTGTTTCCAGCTCACCTTCGGCAGTTGGTCGGGTGGCTCCTTCGGACTGTTCAGCACTCAAATCTAACCCTGCCTGGGAAAAACCTACTCTGCTATTGAAGTGGCCTTGCAAAATT
>JBBRBE010000137.1:0-16434 GCA_038206175.1 Chloroflexia bacterium | reverse complement strand
CAAAGCTTCGTTTAATGTGGATACGGACGGCCAGGCCGGTCTGCAACAGATGGCCGGAGACGCCACCATGCTTTATTACATGAGCGACGAAGGCAAAGAAGGCCATCAGGCTTACCTCGAAAAGCGCAAGCCCGATTTCTCGAAATTCCCTCGGCTGCCCTAACAGGCGTTAAATAAAGAGCTAATGCTAAATATTAGCCTTATAGCTCCACGCTTAACTTTGTGTCCGGGCTTTAGACAAGCGGTTCATCAGGGCGCGGCCCAGGCCGACCGGAGGAACTGGCTCGACGTAAATACACTTGACGCCGCGCCGGTCGCACTCTCGAAAGAAGCTAAACAGAGCGTGAGCGTAGTCTTCGATTGAAATAGCTTCGTAGGTATAGCGACTGGTGAAGGCGGGCGGAGTCAGGCCGATATAGGCGGCCTCCTGGCAGGGTGGGTCGGTAGGTCTACCTGCCGGAGCCAGTTCGACCCTGGCTCTAGGGGCATAGTGGCGGTATTTCGTACCGGGCGTGACTGGCCCACCCTGGCCCGGTTGCGGCAGTACCTCCGGCGTGACCAGAGCGATTTGTTCGAGCGTGATCGAGCCGGGCCGCAACAGCACCGGCACGGCACCGCTACCGTCAACAATAGTAGATTCCAGTCCGTAAGTTGCTTCCGGGCCAGTCAGAATCGCTCCGACCCGCCCATCCATATCTTCCAGGCAATCTTGCCAGCGCGTCGGGCTAGGCCGTCCTGATAGGTTAGCCGAAGGAGCCGCGACGGGTCGACCGCACTCTTGCAGGAATTGGCGGGCCAGAGCCAGCGAAGGCATTCGCAGACAAACTTTAGAGCTTCCGGCAGTCGTGATGTCGGGTATCAGGGCGCGTTTGGGCAACAGGAGCGTAAACGGGCCGGGAAAGAAAGCTTCGATCAGCCGGTAAGCGTAGGCCGGGATAGCCTGAGCCAGTTCGTCAATCTGTTCGGGCTGCCAGATATGCACGATCAAAGGATTGTCTGCCGGGCGTTGCTTGGCCTCGAAAACTGCTGCGACTGCCACAGGATTCAGGGCATCTGCGCCCAGGCCATAAACTGTTTCGGTTGGAAAAACGACTGTCTGGCCGTTTCGTAAAATCGCGGCAGCCTCGGCTACCTGAGCTGTAATGAGCGTTTTCATCGTCTAGCTGAGAGTCTGAGAGTGAGTAGGGTTGGAAGGGATAGGAGCCTCCAGGGAGGCTGATTCGTCCGCGTGGTCGGGGCCGAAATCCAGTTGGCGGTCAACCCGCTCAATACTCTGGCACATGCCGGTAGCCTCGTTCATGCGCAGCAAAACCGCATTGAATTGCACCGGGCCGGAAGCCAGTTCGTACATCGAAGGCATGCCCTGTACGAAACGAGTGAGCGCGGCCTCGACGCTCATGCCCAGGCTGCCATCTCGCGGGCCGCACATCCCAATGTCGGTTAGCTTGCCCGTGCCGTCCGGCAACACGCGGGCATCCAGGGTTGGAACGTGGGTATGCGTCCCGACGACCGCGCCGACCCGTCCATCGAGATACCAGGCCAGAGCTTGCTTTTCGCGGATGTCCTCGGCGTGAAAATCTACCAGGATAATATGCGGTTGCTTTTCGTCCGGCTGGATTTCTAATTCACTCAGCAACTGGTCGAGAGCCTGGAAAGGCGAAAAGGCACTGTAGATATTGATCTTGTGCAGACCCAGCACCGAGACTACCATTACCCGGTAGCCCCGAATTGTTACCATCACGCGGTCGCGCCCCGGAGTGCCAGGGCTAAAATTGAGCGGACGCACGATCCGATTATCTCCGGCCAGATAATCGTACATCTCGATTTTGTCGTAAATATGATCGCCCAGCGTCAAAAGGTCGGCTCCGTTATCGAGGAGGTCGCGGGCGGAGTTGATGTAAAGGCCCAGGCCATCGGCGTTTTCGGCGTTAACGATCACCAGGTCAAGGGCATATTGTTCGCGTAGTTCGGGCAACAGCCGGATTACCGCCCGCCGTCCGCTCTGGCCTACAACATCCCCGGTCATCAACACGTTGATTGACACCGCCTACCGTCACTTTCTATTCTATCGGCTTATTATAAGCAGATTATGTGTCATCCCTCATATTTAAACTGGCCCAGGCCATGTTATAATACGAGAGCGAGTCCTTTATTTAGTTGGGTGTATTATAGCATGCTCTGACCTCATTTAGGCCGACCTGTGGGCCTTATAAAGTAAGTCTATCGTAATTGAAAAGTGCCTCTGCTTTGGCAGTTTCGACTGCCGCAATTCATTCAAAAATTCAATCCAGAGCCAGGGACAGGACAGGACAGCCGGAAAGGAAAATAGCGTGGCGGGCGGAATCGAAAAAGGGCGTAAAATCGGGCAGTACGAAGTTCGCGGGACGTTAGGCGTTGGGGGTATGGCTTCGGTCTACCGGGCTTACCAACCCAGCCTCGACCGCGAGGTAGCAATCAAGTTGATGGCCGAACAATATGCCCGCGACCCTACCTTTGTCGAACGCTTCCGGCGCGAGGCTCGTTCGGTGGCACGCTTGCGCCACCCCAATATCTTGACGGTCTACGATGCGGGCGAAGAAGACGGAATGCTTTACATCGTGATGGAAATGATCGAAGGCCAGACCCTCAAAGAAGAATTGCACGGTCGGCCTATGGCGGTGGATAAAGCTCTGTCCTATACCGAACAGGTGGCCGGTGCGCTCGATTACGCCAGCCAAAAAGGGATTGTTCACCGCGACATCAAGCCCTCGAATGTGTTGATTGACGCAAGCGGGCGGGCGGTTTTGGCGGATTTTGGGATCGCAAAGATGGCGGCGGAGCGGGACAATCAACTTACTGGCACTGGCACGGGGGTCGGTACGCCGGACTATATGAGTCCCGAACAGGCACTGGGCGAAGAACTGGACGCTCGCTCCGACCAGTATTCGCTGGCCGTGATGCTTTACGAACTCCTGACCGGGCGTACTCCTTTTACGGGCGACACGCCGATTGCGGTAGTGATGGGCCACGTTTCTAAACCGCTTCCTTCGGCCCGCCAGCTAAATCCGCAAATTCCGGCGACGGTCGAAGCGGTTCTGGTCAAGGCTCTGTCTAAAAAAGCGGTAGACCGTTACGAAAGTTCGGGAGCTTTTAGCCAGGCTTTGCAGAACGCCTGGCGCGACCGTAACAACACTCAGGCTACCTTCGAGGCTCAGGCCGAAACGCAGGCCGTCAATTATGGCGGGGGCGGCGGAGCGGTAGTTAATCCGCACCACGATAACGATAGCGGCCCTTTCAACCCGGAAGCCGAAGGAATGTACGCCGAAGCCCGCCGTTTAGAAGGTCAGAATAATTTTCGGGGAGCCTTCGACGTATTTGGCAACCTCGACCGCCGCTTTCCGCGCTACAAAGATGTGCCGGGCATTCTCGAACGGTACCGCGCAATGGGTTACGCCGGGCCGACCGGCCCCGGTGGTTGGCAGAATATACCGCCCGTGGCGGGTAGTTATAGTGGAAGCTACGGGGGTGGGCCTGGCTATGGCGGTACGCCTCCACAGGGTTTCCCGGTTGGTGGCACGAATAGTTATGGGCCTGGCCCCGGCCCATATTATGGCGCAGGAGTCGGGCCGGGGCCAACCCCGCCCAAAGCAAAAGGTGGCTTTCCGCTTATTCCGGCGATCATTGGCATTGTCGTGCTGGCCGCCGCCGCTATTATCGGTCTGATCGTGGTAGCGGGCGGAGGAAGCGGTAACAAGAAAGACCCTACCGCCGATCCAAATCCACTCAGCAACGTGACGCCACCGAACGTGTCAATTGGTGCGCTGCCCACGCCGCCAAAATTCGGCCTGGTTACACCCGGCGCGGGTACGCCCAAACCGATTGATACCAGCAACCTTAAATACGCCCGCTACAAAGACCCCAACGGTCATTGGGAAGCCGATGTACCGGATACCTGGGAAGATAAACCGGACGGCAACGGGGTAAGCTTTACGCCTAAAGATAATCCGCTCACTACCGTAGGGATAGTTTCGGAAGATTTAGCCGATGCGGGAGGCGTTAGCCAGAGTGTTGTTGATGTGTTGCTCAACCAGTACCTCACGTCGGCAGGTGGCAAAATAGATCGCACCGAAAAGCGTAAAGTAGATGGCAGCGATGCGACCGTCTCCATTGGTACAATTACCGATTCAGGTATAACGCTTAATTTGAAGCTTATTTCGCTGGTCAAAGACGGGCGGCTTTACCTGCTCGTTTACGCCGCTTTGCCGGGCCTGGAAAGTTCTAGTGAGCCTATTTTCGAGCGATTTGTAAATAGTATCAAGTTCAGTTAAGCTCAAATCCTCAAGGAGGAGAAGCAAGCTTATTTTGATTGCCCTGCTTGACGTTGAGCTAATTTCATTTTTAATAGGGGCGATGGATAAACTCTTAGAAACCCAAAACCTGGCTCTAGCCGGACGCACAAGAGTGGATGTTCTGGGCGTGCTGGTGGACGACCTGACGCTGACCGAGGCTGCCGACCGGGTGGTAGAGTGGGTGGTGGGGCGGCGGAGCGACCCGACCCGGCCCTCTCGCCGGGTGGTAACGGCTAACCCTGAATATGTGATGGCGGCCCGGCGCGACCGGGCTTTTGGCGAAGTGGTCAATGGAGCCGACCTGGTTACGGCGGATGGTGCCGGGCTGATCGCTGCCGGGCGCATCCTGGGCCAGCCTTTTCCAGAGCGCGTTACCGGCGTGGCCCTGGCCGAAGAATTGTTTCGCCGCTCGGCGGGGCAGAGCTTGCGGCTTTTTTTGCTGGGTGCGACCCCCGGTGTGGCTCAGGACGCCGCCGAGCGGCTTCGACTTCAGTATCCCGGCATTGTGATCGTCGGTACCTGGGCGGGCCAGGCCGGACCGGAAGGAGACGCCGAAGCAATCCGGCGCATCCGCCACTCCGGGGCCGAGGTCGTGCTGGTGGCTTACGGTATGTTGAAACAAGATTGGTGGTTAGTACGTAATCTAAGTGAAAGCGGTGCGGCGGTCGGGCTGGGTATCGGCGGGGTGTTGGATTACAAAGCCGGACGGGTGCGATTGGCTCCGGTCTGGCTCCGAAAGCTGGGCCTGGAATGGCTTTACCGGCTTTACCGCGAACCCTGGCGTTGGCGGCGTCAACTGGCTTTGCCTCGCTTCGGGGTGGCCGTCTTAGGGGCCAGGCTGAACAGGCTCTTTCACTAAAAAATAAAGCAAATCTGCTAAAAACCAGGTTGGAATAATCAGGGGAGTTTTTGTGGCAACCGATCAATTAATAAGGTGCGACCGGCACCCGGCGGAAGAAGCCCGGCTAAAATGCGGCGAGTGTGGTAAGCAAATTTGCACGACTTGTATGACCCTGACCGGAGAAGGGCCGCGCTGCCAGGAATGTATGGCCCGGCTCAACGAAACAGCACCGCCGCCAACCGTTCAGGGTGTGGTGTTGCCCGCCGGAACCGATGCCGCCCGGCAAGATGCCGCCAGGGAAGCGTATTACGCCACCGAGACCAAACTTTATTGCGCCCGGCACCCTCAGACCGAAACGGGCCTGCGCTGTGGACGCTGTGACACGCCGATCTGCCCACGCTGTATGGTACATGCGAGTATCGGTATTCGTTGCCCGGACTGTGCGGCCAATCCGCAACGCACAATCGGGGTTCAGGCCGAGCAAGCGGCAGCCGCGGCCCGTGGCCGACCCGCTCCGGCTCGTGATACGGGCTTTCGCAATTACTGGTACAAAAATCAGGCTTATCAAAAGGTGCAACCTCGGCACTACCTGCTGGCGATTCTGGCCGGATTAGGGACGGCCCTGGGTGCGGGTCTGGTCTGGGGCTTTTTGATGGAGGGGAGCATTCAACGCTTTCTGCGGGTGCGCCTACCTCTTTCGGAAATCCAGATGACCTTTCCCGGTACTACGGGCGGTACGCTGTGGTCGTCAGCTATCGAGGCTTCGACCCGGCAATCCATACACCTGATCCCGGAGATAGCGTTGGGTATCCTGGTGGCCGGGGCGATCAGCCGCGTAACCCAGAACCGGGTCGGGCCGGGTTTGCAGCTAATCGCCGGGCTATCGGTGGTTTTGGCTATCCTGGTCAGTGTCTTGACGGTCGGAGCGCGAATTTACCAGAATGCGACCGGGGTTTTCCCCGCGCCCGGCCCGCTTCTAAATGCCGCCATAGCCGCTTTCGGGCAGCAGTTTAGCAATATTGGGGTCGTGCTGTTCTGGGTGGTCGGGATCGCTTTCGCGGTCTACCGACTTAAAAGATAGATGACCTCGCTGGCCGCAATTTTGCCGCGCTTCCGGGCCAAAAAGGTGCTGGTAGTCGGCGACCTCTACCTGGACGAGTATATTATTGGCCGACCGAGCCGAATTTCACGCGAAGCCCCGATTGCCGTTCTCGAATTTCGAGAGCAGCGTAACGTCCCCGGCGGCGCGACCGCTCCGGCCTGTAATATTTGCGCTCTGGGCGGGGACGCCTACATGTTGGGCCTGGTCGGAGATGACGAACGCGGGCGAGAATTGACCGAGATGCTGGCCGCCCGTAGCGTAGATACAGCGGGTCTGATCGTTGACCCGCGCCGCCCCACCACGACTAAAACCCGGATCGTCGCCGAGGCCGAGCATATTTTTCCGCAACAGGTCGCCCGCATTGATCGGCTCGACCGTACTCCTATTAGCGGTGAGGTCGAACAAAAAGCGGTAGCTTACTTGCAAATGGTCGCTCCGCAAGTAGATGCAATTCTTTTTTCGGACTATAAAGCCGGGGTGGTCAACCCGACCTTGATCGAGGCCGGGCTAGGGGCGGCGCGGTCTGCCGGAAAGCTTGTGACAGTAGATTCGCAGGGAGGGTTGGATAAATTCCGGGGCTGCACGCTGGTCAAGTGTAACGACCAGGAGGCGCGGGATTACCTTCACCGCGACCTGCGGAGCGACACCGACTTCGAGGAGGCTTTGCGCGACTTGCAAAGCGATCTGCAAACTTCGATGGTAGTGTTGACCCGTGGCGGCGAAGGAATGTCTATTCTGGATGCCGAGGCTCGCATCTATCACCTGGCCGCTTTCAACCGCAGCGAGGTTTTTGATGTAACTGGCGCGGGTGATACGGTCATTTCGCTTCTGACGCTGGGCCTGGTGGCCGGGGCCAGCCTTTTTGAAGCGGCGCAACTGGCGAACGCGGCGGCAGGCGTGGTGATCCGCAAGCAAGGCAACGTGACGATTCAGGCCGACGAACTCTTAAAAGAACTGGAAAAGCAAAACTTATGATCCTGAACCGCCCTGAACTGCTGGCCCTCCGGCAGCAATGGCGCGAGGCCGGGCAGCGCGTAGTCTTTACTAACGGCTGTTTCGATCTCTTGCATATCGGGCATGTACGCTATCTGGAAGCTGCTCGCGCTCTGGGTGAGGTGCTGGTGCTGGGCCTCAATAGCGACGCTTCGGTGCGCCTGCTCAAAGGGCCGCAACGTCCCCTGGTCGGGCAGGCTGAACGCGCCGTGGTAATGAGTGCGCTACGTTCGGTGGATCATGTGGTTATTTTCGAGGAAATTACTGCCGAAAGCATTGTGGCCGATCTTCAACCGAACATCTATGTCAAAGGCGGCGACTATGCCCCTTCCGAGGCCGCTACCGCTTCCGGCAAACCATTGCCCGAAGCCGCCGTGGTGCATTCATACGGCGGCGAAGTACGGCTGATTCCTTTTCTGCCCGGTCACTCCACCAGCGAACTGATCAAGAAGATTACGGGTCTGTACGGGCAGGGAGGCTGAAGCTACCTCAGGTAGGTAACTTCAGCCCCGAACACTATTTCGACGCGCTGATCACTACCAGCACGTTTTCGCCGTTGGTGTTGGCGAAGCGCGAAGCCGCCACGGTGGAGGGGGTCAGGCTGATCGAGACGACTTTCGAGCCTTTTTCGTAAGCTAAAGCCCAACCTGCGTTGGCAGTCTGCGCCTTGATCGCCTCGGCCACGGTTGTTTCTTCGGCCCGGTTTGTCCAGCCTTTATCTTTGTACTGGCTATCGTAAAAAGCTTTGACGGCTGTCGGGTCGTCTTTGGTAGTAAAACTCTCTATTTTGGCGTCTTTGATCCCTTTAAGAGCCTCTTTGAAAGAATTCTGGGTATTTGCATCAAGCTCAAAAGCTTTAGCCCCGCCATAAGGCGCCACCGCCGTAGTATCTTCGTTGCCACAGGCCGCCAGCGTCAGGCTCAACAACGCTACCAGCACCAATAAACTGCTTATCCGCATAATTTTTGACATCACGCTATAATATCCTTATCCTTCGCCTTATATTTAGAACAGGTAAACCAGCTTTGCCGAATCAACCTTTTAATTATAGCGGCCTGGCCCGATCCTGACAAATGCGCTGCATCACACTTTGAGTCGCCCGGTGATAGCCTCGGTCAGAGCCTGGCCCAGTTCCGGGGTAAAAGCACCCTCGCCGCGCCAGATTACTTCACCCTCTCGGTTCACCAGCAAAGCCTGGATTGTATCTTCGCGGGTAATGCCGAGGGCTTCCCGAAAGACCGATTTATCCAGGTAGAGTGTGATAGTGATGGCGCGGGCGTTAGCGTCGGGAATACCAGTTTTCATCACCGTATCGAGCCACCAGCGAAAGACCGGGTTGCCCCGGTAGATAGTGGGCAGTTCGTAGTAGCGGAAGTCAGGCTGGGCGGCGCGGAGTTGGCGGGCTAGCGGTAGCCACGAGTCTACCTGTTCTTGCTGCCAGCGTTGGAAAGCAATCAGAGTCAGGTTTAGCTCGCCCTCGAAATCTCGCGGCAAAGTAAACTCTTTATCTTCCAGGCTGGTTGCCTTTATACGTGGAAATTTCACGCTTCGTCCTCTTTCTTATCCTGGCGTAGGCTGGGAGCAGGCAGTTCGGCTTCCGGTTCGGGCAGGAGATCGTCGAACATCGAAAGCTGCGGGCCACGCTTGAGCCGTTGCTTTTCTTTTTGCTCTAGCTGCCCGATACTTTCGGCAGGGGTTGGCAAATTTTCGGGCATAGTTCCGCCCAGCCGTTTGATCGTTTCACGGACTTCCCGGCCTACCTCGAAATGAGTCTGGTTGGCGGCAGATTTGTCCTCGACTCCTTCGCGGCGCAACTTGGCAGTCGTCTGGGTCGCCCGGAAGAGGTTAGCCGCCAGTTCCTCGCTGTCCATATGATCGAGGATCGGCTGGCCCTTCTTGAGACCCTTGCGAGTGTGAATATCGCTGGCCCGCTCTCCGGCGTACAGGCCCATGTAGCCGTGATCCTGAAAGATCGCAAAATCAGTCGCCCGTATCACCCCGGCATTCCTGGCGGCACTAGCCAGCAAGCGGTTATGGCTGGAAATTTCGCCGCGCAGGTAGAGCCGTCGCTGTGCTTCGGTCAGCCCGGCCAGTTCGTCTTGCTGCTCGGCCCGGTTGATCTGCACCACAAAATATGCCTGGGCCAGCGCAACAGTTTCAAGGGCAGGGTCGGCGTTCTGAATCAGCAGGTAGCTGGCGAACTTCGAGAGACGGACGTCCTCGATTTCGATTGTTTGTACCGGGTTGGCTCCGCTCTCGACTGTTTCGACCGTCGCTTGAAAATGCTCGGCTACGGCCTGACGGCTCGTTTCGCAACTGGTTCTGGCCCGGTCGAGTGCCAGCAGGAACGGTTCCCAGGCTCTATATCCCAAAACCTGCGCCAGTTCGCGGGCCGACCAGTATTCCTGACCGTCCGGGGCGGTGTGGCGGATAGACTGAAACAGGGAAGCATCAGCGTTTTTAGTTTTGGGAACGTCAGGACGGTCGCTCATCTCGTCAATTCTTTCTACCCGTTAGACCGCGACCTGCGACAAAGCCCGCATCCGCGCTACCACGCCTGGTAGCCGTTCTAAGACGTATTCAATATCGGCCTCGCTGGTACTTTTGCCCAGCGTTAGCCGGAGCGCACCGGGGGCCAGTTCGTCGGGCGTACCGATAGATTTAAGGACGTGGCTTGGGTCAATCGCTCCTACGTTACAGGCCGAGCCGTTGCTGGCCGCAATCCCTTGCATATCCAGAGCCTGTAAGATGCCGTCCTCGTGGATACCCTCGAACGAAACGTTGAGATTGTTGGCGGTGCGCTTGTCGGCTTCGTAAGAACCGTTAAGATGCACTCCTCTGATGCGTTCCTGGATTCCGGCCAGCAAACGGTCGCGCAAGACGCGGATGCGCGGTACGTACTCGGCCCGGTTTGCCTCGGCCAGCGTCAAAGCTTTGGCCGTCCCGACGATATAGGGTACATTCTCGGTTCCGGCGCGGCGTTTTTTCTCCTGGCTGCCACCCTGCTGCTGATACAACAGGCCTTTGTCCACGCCCGCCCGCACGTACAGGAGGCCGACACCCTTCGGCCCGTAGAATTTGTGCGAAGAAAGCGACAGCATATCTACGCCCAGCGCGGACACATCGAGGGGCAAATTGCCCGGTGCTTGCACGCCGTCGCTGTGGAAAACGATTCCGTGCCGCCGGGTGATTTCCCCGATGCGGGCCAGGGGCTGAATTGTGCCGATCTCGTTGTTGGCGTACATTACGCTGACCAGGACTGTTTCGCCGGGCCGGATCGCGCCCTCGATCTCGGCGGGGTCAACCAGGCCATCGCTAGCGATAGGTACGAAGGTGGTATGAATACCGAATTCTTCCAGGTATTCGGCGGCGTGTAAAATGGCGTGATGCTCGAAAGCAGTTGTAATGATATGATTTCCCCGTCCGTGCAAGTGGGCCGCCAGCGCGACCGCCTTCAGCGCGACGTTATCGCTCTCGCTACCGCCACTGTTAAAAATAATCTCGCCGGGCCGACAGCCCAGAACACGCGCAACTTCTTCGCGGGCGGTTTCCATCACGCCCTGCGCTGCCCGGCCCTGACGGTACAAACTGCTGGGATTGCCCCAGTATTTCTCGAAAGCCGGTAGCATCGCCTCGACCACGGCAGGGTCTACCGGGGTAGTAGCGGCATGGTCTAAATATACTTCGCGCTTGGTTTCAGGCATAAAAGCTCACCTGCTCTCTAAATATAAGCTTTTCTAAATCTCTCCGGGTTATTATACCACTCTCAAAAACCTAAAAACCGAAAGATGGCTTTAAACTCCCTCATTCTGTTCTGTTTCCCGGTCTCCTTTCCGGGCCTCGCTCAGCGCGAGCAAAGCCATTCCCTGACCCCAGGTGGCCGGGGCCAGGGTCGGGACGGCGTTGTAAGCGGGGAGGTTGGGCAGGAGCGGCGTCGAGCCGGAAACGCCCTGCACCACTCCTTCCGGCCCGATCTGGCCCGCGACAGCCTTAACCGCTTTATGCCCGGCCAGCCTGAACTCAGGGCCGAGCCAACCCTGGCGGCTACCGGCCAGGAAAGCCAGGGCTATACCGGCGGTGGCGGACGTTTCGGGCTGACTTTCGGCTTGCCCTAAAAGGGTATTCCAGCTTCCGTCACTCTGCTGGCAAGCCCGTAGCCCCTCGAAGTGAGGCCGGGCGATGGCCTGGATGCGCGGCCCGAAAGCCTCGAAGCCGGGCTGTCGGGTTAATTCCAGGAGGGCTGTTACTCCCAGGGCCGCCCAGCCATTGCCCCGACCCCAGTTCGCGCCGTTGAGATGCGTACCTCGAAAGCCCGCCCGATCAAGCTCTGGCCCGGTCGGGTCGAATTGCCAGCCGTGATAGAGCAGGTGCGTAGCCGAGTCACTCAGATGCGCGTAATGCCGTTCAAGCTGGTCAACCATTTCGCCAAACAGAATCACCTCACGGTCGGTCGCGGCAACCTGAGCCAGCAACAATACCAGCATGAAAAGATTGTCGGCCCAAATCTGACGAAAAGAGTCCGGGCTGCCGGTGGCTACGGTGTGGGCAAACGCGCCGGAAGGTGTGCGGTGCGCCTGCTGCCGGTAGAATTGCACTCGCTCACGAACGTAATCCCGGTAGAATTCACGTTGAGGCTGGGCCAGGGGCATCGCCGGGTCGTGCAGGGCCAGCCACAGCACGTTTAGCAAAATCGCGCTGTTGATCGCTGGGCCGGGCGACGCTCGATCTAGCCAGGTCTCGATCCAGCCCGGCCAGAAGTCGAAGTAAGCTTGCTGGGCCAGGCTGCCGAGGTAAGGGTAAGCTTTGTGCAAGCCATAGAGAGCGATGCCCTGACCCCAATCCCAGCCGTTTAGGTGCGTGCCGGGTCGCAATTCGTGGCCCGCCTTGCCCGGTTGGTACATCGCCAGCGTCTGCCGGAAAACAGCCTCTAGCCTGATTTCGTGCTGCTCCATAAAATCGTCCTCTACTCTTTGAATATAAGATGGTGATTACTCCCCGGCCTTTAGCGGGGTGTGGCAAGTATTTTTGCAATCTAGTTCAAGGCAAAAACTTCTCTGCTCAAAGTTCGCTTCACACCGCAAAAATGTCTGCCACACCCCCTTTAGTGGAGCGGATTGCCCGGCCCAACCTTTATGTGCTAGACTGCAAAAGATGGGCCGGATTAAAAATAAGCGATGCTTCCCGGCCAGTCAACTTTAACCGAATCCGCGCCGAATAAATTATCTAACAATGAACCAGGTTTCAGGAAGGAGCCTAAACAGATCATGCAAAAGATCAGGGTGGGAATAATTGGCTTTGGGCTTTCGGGGGCAGTTTTTCACGCCCCTTTTATCACGACTATCGAAGGTTTTGAGCTGGCAAAAGTTGTCACCAGTTCCAATGCCGCCAGAGTTCAAAAGCTCTACCCTACGGTTCAGGTCGTAGGAGACGCCGCGCAAGTGATCAACGACCCGGCGATTGACCTCGTAGTAATCGGCACGCCCAATACTTTTCATCATTCGCTGGCAAAACAAGCTCTGGCGGTCGGAAAGCACGTTGTAGTCGAAAAACCTTTTGTAAATACCCTGGCCGAGGCCGAGGATTTAATTAAAATTGCCGAGGAAAACAAGCGCGTGCTGAGTGTTTACCAGAACCGTCGCTGGGACGGCGATTTTCTGACGGTAAAGAATGTGCTGGCGGAAGGACTGCTGGGAGAGATCAACACTTTCGAGTCTCATTTTGACCGTTTCCGCCCGGATGTGGGCGAACGCTGGCGAGAGCAACCTCTGGCCGGGTCGGGGATCTGGTACGACCTCGGCGCACACTTGATTGACCAGGCTCTCCAGCTTTTTGGCTTACCTCAAACCGTCTTTGCCGATATTATGGCCCAGCGTCAGAACTCCAAAACGATTGATTATTTCCACGCGATACTGGGTTACGCTAACCTGCGCGTAATTCTTCATTCCGGCTCGATCCTGAAAGAGCCTGGCCCGCGCTTTCAAATTCACGGCAGCAAAGGCAGCTTTATCAAGCACGGCCTGGACCCGCAGGAAGACGCCTTGAAGGGCGGAATGCTGCCTGGCGCAGCGGGTTGGGGTAAAGACCGCCCCGATCTATATGCCAAAATTTTTACCGGGATAGGTGGGCTTAACCTGAGCGGCACAATTGAAACTTTGCCCGGAAGCTACGAAAATTATTACAAAGGCATCCTGCAAGCTATTACCGAGGGTACCCCCGCCCCGGTGACGGCTCAGGAAGCGGCCAATGTCATCAAAATCATTGAGCTTGGTATCTTAAGTAGCCAGGAGCAACGGGTAGTTATTTTTGAGTAATTGCGGGCCTGAGCCGGACTCGCCAGGCTTGTCCGGCCTTATTCTACTTTACATAAATCCAAAATCCAATTAGAGCTTCACGCTTATTTCAATCCGCTTATTCCAATCGAACAAATCATTCTTCCGTAGAGAAAGATTTGCCCTCGGCTACGCTTTAGTGAATAAAGTCAGGGTTACTTTTGCGTTAGATCAAAAGGGTACTTTGCTACTACTCTCAAGCCATAACACAATTCGTCTGGCGGGGTTTAATCCTGCATAACCGCTAAAGCAGTTTACCCTGGTTTCCTTCTTCGCTAAGAATACCTTTAGACCGGGGTCGGGCAAATTTGTGTTGTGATTGGTAAAATCGAGTGTTGGATTGCAAAGGAGCAGCTACTATGTTGTCATTTCGTACTGGTTTCGTAAAAGTATCTTCCGCGTTCAGAGGCAAGCCGTTTTCGATCCTGCTAGGGGGGTTGATGCTGTTGCTGTTAAGCCTGACCTGCCTGGCCCCGGCCCAGGCAAGTGCCGCCGAACCGACCGAGTACACCGTGACGGGTAAAGTATTAGCCAAAGGGCAGGATAACTTTACCCTGAAGCGACCTAACAGCACCACCCCGGCCACCCTGAGAGTGAACGCCCAAACCCAATATTACCAGGGTACCAAGCCCGTCAGCTTCAGTGCTATGCAGGTGGGGATGGAGATTAGTGTGGTAATTCGATGGCAGGCCCAGGGCAACTTCTATCTGGCTCTGCGGGTATACCTTCCCGCTGCCCCGGATCAGGGTGGATGTGCCAGGCCGTATGTTTCTTCCCCGCTTTCGGCTCAGGTAGCCGCCAAGACTCCTAACTCTTTCACTGTCACCTGGTCGAACAATGAGACTAGCAAGATTTCTTTCCTCGTCACCAGTGCTACCAAATTCAGTTACAAGGGAGAGCCTGCCAGCTTTGCTTCGATGTACGTAGGCGAACAGATCCGCTTCGTGGTGCAAAGCTGTGGCGATGGCAAATACTACGTCCGGGAAGTCAACCTTCTTTAGAGCCTAGCACTCTCGCCCGGTTAGCCTGTTACAGGTAGTTAACTACCTGTAACAGGCTAACCGAGGAACCTAAAAAGCAAGGATTTTTGTTTCCCCAGGTTTACTGATTTATTGCTCATGGTTGCGTCAGAAGCTGAGTAAGAATAAACGGATGTAAATTCGCGTAAGGCTGGCACGACTTATCCCAAAAGCATCTTAATAGGAGCCACAAAATAACCAGTAACTTCTACGGCCCGTCTACCCCGGTTTGGAGGTAAGCGGGCAGTTTGATTCCACCCCGGCAGGCCGACAAGAAAATATCGGTGTGCTGCAATTTTGGCCTACGGCACACCGACAGCCTTACCTTACAGCCCATTCCGCACCTTATGGCTCAGGTGATAGAGTTAAGCCAGGACTTGCACCACGGTTGCTATCCCTTGACCCACGCCGATACACATAGTTGCCAGGCCCAGGCCGCCGCCTCGCCGACGCAATTCGTAAATCAGGGTGGTCAAAAGACGCGCCCCGGATGCACCGAGCGGATGGCCCAGGGCAATCGCGCCGCCATTGACGTTGACGCGGGCCGGGTCTAGCTCAAGATCGTGAATACAGGCCAGGCTCTGGCTGGCAAAGGCTTCGTTTAGTTCTATCAGGTCGAGGTCTTTGGCCGCCAGGCCGATCCGGTCAAGGGCTTTGCGGCTGGCCGGAACCGGCCCGACCCCCATGTACGCCGGGTCTACTCCGGCGGTAGCGGTCGAAAGAATCCGCGCCATCGGCTTGAGGCCAAGTTCTTGCGCCCGGCGGTAGCTCATCACCACCAGGGCTGCCGCTCCATCGTTGATGCCGGAAGCGTTGCCCGCCGTGACTGTCCCGCCCTGCCGGAAGGCTGGTTTAAGGCTTGCCAGTTTTTCCTGGGTGGTATCGGCCCGCGGATGTTCGTCTACCTCGAAGGCGGCAATTTCGCCTTTGCGTCCGGCTACCACTGGCACGGCCACAATTTCAGCCTTGAAGCGTCCGGCAGCCTGAGCCAGGGCCGCCCGGTGCTGGCTCTCGGCGGCAAATTCGTCCTGGCTCTCCCGGCTAATTTTCCACTTTTCGGCTACGTTCTCGGCAGTCTCGCCCATACTATAAGGATGATAGAGGGCCGAAAGCTTGCCGTTGATAAAACGCCAGCCCAGGGTAGTGTCTTCCAGTTTGTGTTGACCTCGCTCGAAAGCTTCTTCGGCCTTTGCCATTACGAAGGGAGCGCGGGTCATACTTTCGACGCCCCCGGCCACAAAAATATCACCCTGTCCGGCCCAAACCGACTTGGCGGCACTATTGACCGCATCCAGGCCGCTCCCGCAAAGCCGGTTGACTGTTACACCTGGCACCGAAACCGGGTAGCCCGCCAGCAACAGCGACATTCGGGCGACGTTGCGGTTATCTTCCCCGGCCTGATTCGCGCAGCCCATATAAACATCTTCGACCAGGGCGGGGTCGAGTGCGGCCCGGCGTACCATTTCGGCCAGCACCACCGCGCCCAGGTCGTCCGGGCGCACGTTCTTGAGACTGCCACCGTACCGCCCGATAGCCGTTCTCGCTGCCGCTACTACTACCGGCTCACCTGGCCCAATATCTTTTGAAAAGCTTGCCACCTCGCAAGTCCCTCCTTTTACTGCTAATTGCTTACTGGATTTACTGCTTAATATTTTTGCTCTTTAAAACTTTGGATGGCCTATTTTTTAGCTTTGCACTCTCTTTTGTCGCTTCTAAGCATACCATGTTATCTGATCCGGCTCAATGTGGCATGTCGTGTGGCAATTCGCTTGATCTTAAAAAAGGGGCATTTTACACGACTTTAACAATTCTGCAACTCTGG
>JBBRBE010000136.1:0-16947 GCA_038206175.1 Chloroflexia bacterium | reverse complement strand
CGCGAACGACTCGACGTTATCGCCCCCGGTCACGCTAATGACAGGCTGCTGGAACATATCGTCCAGGTTAAAGTTGTAGCCGCCGTCAGTGCTGACGGCCATCTCGAAGCCGCTATCCCGCGTAACTTGCTTGATCGCCGGGCCGTACTTGCCGTAAGGGTAAGCGAAAGTCCGCACGGGATGGCCCAGCATCGCTTCCAGGTCATTCTTCGAGCCGGTGATTTCGTTCGCCAGGTCGCGCACTCCTTTGAGGTCGGGATGAGTGCGTGTATGGGCCGTCACCTCGAAGCCATCCCGGTCAATTTGTTGCCACTGGGCGGGCAATAGTTCGAGACGGTGGCTGATCACAAAGAAAGTGGCGGTCATACCCCGCTTCTTCATCTCCTGGTAAACCCACCAGTTGTTATCGTGGCCGTCGTCCCAGCGAAAATTAACCGCTTTGTCCGGTAAGAGAATCCCATATTTAAGGTAATCGAGAATCTGGCTAATTGTAACGGTATTATAGCCGTTGGTCTGCACCCAATCCAGAAATTGCAGGTAAGTGTCCGGCTTGATCGAAAGAGCGTAGCCAAGTGGGTCGCGCTTTTGATCTACAAGCCGGGTGTAGTGAAACATCAGCGAAGGAATTTTAACCGTGCGGGGAGCCTGAAAGCGAGAGAGCGGAATCGGCGCAAGCTGAGCGGGTTTAAGCTTTTGCTGAGCCTGGAACGTCCCCAGGTTCGAGATGGTCGTGTCGAGGCTTTTCTCGCTAGTTTCCGGGCGTTGCAACCGCACATTCTCGAAATACTGCACGCTCAGCCGCGAACCGTCCGGCGCACTCTCGCTCATCTCGTCGCTAATCGGCTGGCCCAGGTTGGAAGGCTCTCCGGCGTTACGCCAGAATTCCAAAAAAGCTCCTTTGAGGCCGTGGCCGGTTTCGGGGAAATACCAGTGGTCGGGCGTACCCGCGAAGGGCGCACTCGGCTGTAAATCCAGGTTCGCTTCCTGGGCCACCTGCTGACCCAACGGAACTAGCCGGACTTCCTCGCCACTTCCATTATAGGCCGGGTAGAACTCGATCAGGCTGCGCTCGAAATATTGCTGGTAATGTCCTTTGGCATAAAGCAGTTCCGAAAGAGGTTTGCCATGCCGCTCCTCGCCGCCACTGCGAGTGTAAAAACGCAGAACTGGGGCAATCAAGCTATGGCCGGTAGCCTCGACGTATCGAAAAGCTTTGGCGGCGGCTTCCGGGGAGGAGTTGGCAGCCTGGACGACCTGGGGGGCCGGGTTCGGCCAGGCCGAGAGGAATAGGCTTGCCAGCAAGCTAACTAACCCAAAAAAGGCCAGGCGCAAGACAGCAACAGGGCGGCGATAGGCGTGTAAACCCGGTTGCCTTCGGGCATTAGGTGACATTACTGATTATTATCCTCAGTGGGTTTCAAAGCACTCCAATACAGCGGAATTTGACCCGGCCTCCTACACCTGCGAACACACCCAGCCCGGCTCATATTTTCCGCCAAACTCCACTCGATACCGGCTAATTTAGTTCCGAATTTCAAACTGCACACGAACAACTGCTGAGCATTACATTTCCTGTTTTAATTATATATGCATGGAGGCCATTTCGTCAAAATATTTTTAATTCTTTCAGAGATACCGTCAGGATAAGTAGGCCCACCCAGATTTGGTCAGGCTTTTAGGTAAAGCTAACCTAACGAACCAGAACTTTGTGCTATACTGCCTGGCGTAGCATAACTTTTGTTCTGCTTTTGGCGTTTACATATACAGGACTTATTTGCTGCGATAAATACAACCGGGTGACGCCCTGTGGGCTTTTAGCTCAGGTTTGGCAGTCCTCAAGCAGTTGTTGCAGTCAGGCTTATTTTCTGGGAGAAGCACGCATGCCACCTGTCGGTGGAAATCCTCACAATTCTGATCCTCAGCGGCCCCATCCGCCGTTCGTGCGTCAGGCCGGTACAAGACTGCCCGGTTCGGGCCGACATTTCAACCCTTACTGGCATAGCGGTTCGCGTCGTCGCGCTCCTTCATGGCTGCTGGAGGCCCAGTTAGGCCGCCCGGCCCGCAAGAAAAGCTACTGGTACTGGTACTTGAGCGGCCTGGTCGTGCTGCTATTTGCCGCTATTATTGGCGCGACCGTGACCGCGATTGTGGCTCCGGTGGGCGTGGCAACCGCGATTTATACCGAACGCTACAACAGCCTCAGCCTGGATAAAGAGTACGCCCTGACCTTTGAAACCACCCGCATCTACGACCGCAAAGGCATCCTGCTCTACGAAAAGCAGCCGGACGAAGGCTTGCGCGAGTATGTCTCGATTGATAAAATCCCCAGAGTGCTAATTGACGCCACTACCGCTACCGAAGACCCGACTTTCTTCGAGAACCGGGGAGTCGATCCTTACGCGATCTTGCGGGCAGCGTACATCAACTTTACGAATCGCGGCTCTTCGGGAGCCTCTACCATCACTCAGCAGGTGGCCCGTATTCTGTACCTGCCGCCCCAGCAACGCACCGAACTAAGCCTGGATCGCAAAGTAGATGAGGCAATTCTGGCGATCAAACTGACCGATAAGCTGACCAAGAATCAGATTCTGGAAAAATACTTCAATAATATCTACTACGGCAACCTGGCCTATGGTATTCAGGCGGCTTCGCTGGGTTATTTTGGCAAGGAAGTCAAAGACGTTGACCTGGCCGAAGCTTCCCTGCTGGCCGGACTGCCCCAGGCTCCTAGCCTGTACGACCCGACTCAGGACTACGACCTGGCCCGCAAACGCCAGCGCATCGTACTCGACCTGATGGTACGCTACAACCGAATCAGCCAGCCCGAAGCGGATGCGGCCTACCGGGTGAATTTGCAAGACCGACTGATAGACCGGCGCAAGAAGAAAGCTTTTATCCAGGCTCCCCACTTTGTCAACTACGTGTTGCAGCAGTTGCAGGGCGAAACGGACTCGGCCCAGTTGCGCGAGGCCGGGATAACCCCGGAAGAATTCAACCGGGGCGGCTTCGACATTTACACCACGATTGACCTGGACCTGGTTAACCGGGCGCAAGAAGTAGTCAAGTCGAACGTGGACGAACTGAAAAAGCGCAAAGCCTCGAACGCGGCCCTGGTTGCGATCAAGCCCAGCACCGGCGAAATCCTTTCGATGGTGGGCAGCACCGACTACAACGACGCCAGCAATCAGGGTCAATTTAATGCGGCCCTGGCCCGGCGGCAACCTGGCTCGGCTCTCAAGCCGCTCACCTATGCTTTTGCGATGGAAAAAGGCTGGACTGCCGCGACGGTTCTGGCGGATGTGCGCACCGAATTTCCTAATGGCGGCGGTGCGCCCTACGTGCCTTCTAATTTCGACAATCAAACCCGTGGCCCGGTAGCAGTGCGTTACGCCCTGGGTAGTTCGCTCAATATCCCGGCAGTCAAAGCTTTGCAATTCGACGGGGTAGACAATTTCATCAAGCAGAGCAAAGATATGGGCGTTACTTTTCAGTATGGCCCGGAACGCTACGGCCTGACGCTGACCCTCGGCGGCGGCGAAGTGCGCCTGCTCGATCTGGTGGGTGCTTATACCGTCTTCGACAACCTGGGCGAAAAGGTAGACACCGTTTCGTTCTTGAAAATCAAAAAACGCGATGTAACAGTCTACGAGTTCACCTCGGATAAAGTCAAACGACGCCAGGTAATCTCGCCCCAGATTTCCTTCATGATCACGAATATTCTGTCCGATAACGAAGCCCGGCTGATCGCTTTCGCCCGCAACAATCCTCTGGTGCTTGACCGGCCCGCCGCTGCCAAAACCGGCACCTCGAACGATTTCGTGGATAGCTGGACGATTGGCTATACCCCCGATTTTGTGGTGGGGGTGTGGGTTGGTAACAACAATAGCCGGGCAATGGACGGCGTAGCCGGTTCAATCGGCGGTGGGATTATCTGGAACAGCTACATGAACGCGGTCTTTAAGGACCCAAAATTGGTCGAAGCGGTTAAACCGGGCGGGCAGTTGCAACGCGATTTTGTGCGGCCCGGCGACATCGAAGAAGTCACAATTTGCGTGGAGAGCGGTCTGTTACCCAACGAAGCTTGCCCGCAAAGGCGCAAGGAGCTTTTTCCAAAAGCCGATGTGCCAACCAAAGTTTCCGAGTTGCACCAGAAACTTAAAGTACCCAAACTACGCCAGGAGCCTAAACCCGATCCAAATGCTTCGCCCGGCCCGCCAACCCCTCGACCGACTGCCACACCAGCGGGCTATCTGGATGTCTCGACTTACTGTGTACCGGACGACTCCTGGCCGCCTGACCAGTTAGAGGAAAAGCTATTCTACGTTTATCCGCCGGAACTGGCCGAGTGGGGCCGAAAACAGGGTCGTATTCCGCCGCCAACATCACCCTGCGGAACCTACATACCACCGACACCCACGCCCACGCCAACCCCGACGGTCACGCCGACCCCGACGGTTGATCCAAACTTGCCGCCGACGGTTGATCCAGGCCTGCCGCCAGACCTGACACCACAGCCCACTCAGGCCGGGGGCCAGACGCCCTCCGCGCCACCGCCCACGCCAACCAACGGCCCGGTGCAACCGCCCGCTACGAAGGATCCAGCCCAACCAACGCCTAAACCTACGGTGGCCGGGCCACCGGGCGGCACCCCCAAACCCTGATCGGGCCAGCGTTTGGTGGTGAGCGAAAGTTGTAATTTTTTAGCCGGAACTTCTCTCTAAAACCACTTGCGCTTTTTGAAGAAAATGTAAAGCACGACGGCTATCAGTATCATAGCCAGGACAGCCAGCGGGTAGCCGTATTGCCAGTGCAACTCCGGCATGTTGTCAAAGTTCATGCCGTAAACACCGACGATCAAGGTGGAGGACATCAAGATAATCGAGGTAGCGGTCAGGGTGCGCATCACTTTGTTCAGGTCGTTTGAGATGACCGAAAGATTGGCATCCACCGCGCTGGAAAGAATATCCCGGTAGGAGTCTACCGTATCGGCCACCCGCACCAGGTTGTCGTAGATGTCCTGGAAATAGACGCGAGTGCGCTCCGAGAAGATCGGGCTATCGCGGCGAGTAAGAATGTTCAGCACATCTCGCTCCGGCCCGGCGATTCGGCGCAACAAGAGCAAACTCCGCTTGAGTTCCAGCATTGTGGCAATGTAATCACGCTGATCTTTAGGGTTTTCAGGGTCAAAGATATTCGTTTCCAGTTCGTCCGAACGGTCTACCATTTTGTCCAGCAAAGGAAAATATTCGTCTACGAGGCTATCCAGGAGCGAGTAGAGCAGCACCCCGACATCGTGTTCGATGTTGGCCGAGTTGCTCTGCCAGCGTCGCCCGGCTTCGGCCAGGGCCGGTACTTCCTGGTCGTGAACCGTCACCAGATAGTTCTTGCCCATAAAAATTGTTATTTCTTCGGTCTGAACTACGTATTTGTCCGGGTCGAGCCGCACCGAATAAAATACTACCAGATAATAACCTTCATATTCATCTACCTTTGGACGCTGGTGCTGGCGACCGGCATCTTCGATAGCCAGAGGGTGAAACTTGAATTCTTCGGCCAGGAGTTGCATTTCTTGGGGGGAAGGATTGTTCAGATCAATCCAGAGCAGATTTTCTTTATCGCTGATCAGATCGCTAATTTCTTCGACCTTATCCAGGTGAATAAGTTGATTTCCTTTTGTACAGTAAAATTGTTTGATCATTATTAGCTACCATTTCCTGCCCGTATCATTTCTATGTGGCCTGCAAGCGTACTTCGGCATACATCGTACCACGGGCCGGGAAAAGTGCATAGGCCCAAGTTTGGGACTATAGCCGAACTGGGCCTTTAGTGGAGTGGTTCTTGACGGGTCTATACTAAGGCTCTATACTCGTTTTAGATACAACCTTTGGACAAGAGGATTGAGCGTGAGCGAATTAGAAAAGCCGCTTTCGGGTAAAGTGTCGGGTACCTGGCGACAGGTGCGGGCCTGGCTTTTAAGTTCGATTATTGCGCTTGGCATTCTGGGTTCGGGGGTTGTAACAATCTTTTGGGCCTATCAGGTACAAACTTACACCTTCCGCCTCGACCTCGGCAGCGAGCAGGACAAAGCATACCTGGCAAATTTCGAGCCGCCCGAAACGGCTTCCGACCTCTCGTACACTTATCGTTGGTCTGAGGCCGAGAGCTATATAAACCTGGTTTACCCCAGTAGTCCTTTCGAGCTAACTTTTCGGGCCGCCGCTCCTCGGCCTGATGGCGTGCCGGTAGACCTGTCGGTAGTGCTGAATGGCCGGGAGGTGCGCCGCTTCGCCCTGGACGAGCAACCCCGCGAATACGTGTTGCGTTCCCGCCTGTTCAACCTGGGGCCGTCCGGCCTCAGTATTTCTTTTAAGCCCCACACCACTTTTACCCAGGCCACCGAAAACGGCCCGCGTGAGGTCGGGATTGCCCTGGACTGGATCGAGGTGCGTCAAGCTCCCAGCCGTTTTGGGCCGACTATTCCGCCGCCCTTCGTGCTGGGTTGGTGGCTGATGGTGGGAGCTTTGCCGCTACTCCTGGCTCCCCTGGCCGGGCAATCTTTTCAGCGAGGTTTGAAGCTGGCCGCCCTGACCTTCCTATTGATAGATCTACTCTATCTCGTACCCGATACAGCCCGGCTTTTACGGCTAGAATGGGCGCAAGCAGGGGCGACCCTGACACTTGCAAACACCGCCTTTTTGCTGGTATGGGCGGTGCTGGGCTGGCGGCAGCCTCGAAGAATCTTTTTTCAGCCCCGTCTTCGTCTTCCGCCCGGCGTCTGGCTGGCCGTCGGGCTGGCCTTACTCTACCTGGCAACCGCTTCAGGACGGCTCTTTTACGCTCACGAATTGCAGCTAATGGCAAGCAACATCAACGTGGTCAAGTTGCGATTGGCCGCTCCAATTGACCTCTGGCTGCCCGACCCGCCGCCGGGCCAGGCCAACCCGCAATTTTTAGAAAGAGGTTGGGGCTTTGGACTGGTCGCCTCGCCTTTGGGCTGGTTGGGTCAGCGGTTAGCCCGCGCCTTACCGTTCCTGCCTTCCGAACTGGTGAGCGAGAGCGGGTTGGTGGCCTGTCTCCTGCTGACGACTAATCTGCTGCTGGGAGTAGCCCTGGCTCTGGCTCTGTTCTGGGTAGCGCGGAGCCTGGGCTATCGTGCGCCGGTAGCTTTGGGGCTGGCCCTGGTGCTGGGAGTGGGAACAGCCGAGTGGAGAGCCTCGCGCACCTTCCTGAGCGAACCTCTCACGGCTCTCTGCCTCCTGCTGGCTTTTGGCCTGACCCTCAGCGACCGCCGCCACCGCCAGCACCGCCCGGTCATCCCCCGTCGGCGGCCTCCCTTGCCCGCTCTCCGGCTGCTCGGTCAGCCTTTGTTCCTGGCCGGGTTATTCCTGGGTCTGGCCGTCGCCAACGATCCGCTAAACCTGGCTCTTGCGCCGGTTTTTGCTTTTTACATCTACCGAGGCTGGCGGCAGGAAGTCGGGCCGGCCCCGGCCAGGCGGTCGTCACTAGCGGCACCTCCGGTTTTGCCGGGCCTACCTGCACCCAACTTCTCCGCCCTGGGAAAATCAGGCCGAGAGCTTATGCTGGTAAGCGCAGTGCTTAAGCCTGTCGCCGCTCCTACTTTTCGGCCCGGCGTACACCCCGGTCAACCGTCCCGCCTGGTGCGATTGGCCCGGAAATGGCGGGTAAGGGGAATAGGACAGAGTTACTGGGGCGGGCTGTTCCTGCGGCTGAGCATCGGGGCCGGGCCGCTTTTCGGCTGGCTAGCTTTATTGCTCTGGCACAATCTGGCGACGAACGGGAGCCTGTTCGGGCCAGTCTCAAGCGGGCCTGGGCCAGGCCGACCGATCTGGGAAAAGTTCTATCTGGCCTTCTTTCAACCGGGCGAAGGTTTACTGGCGACCAGCCCGGTGCTGTTTCTAGCCCTGCCCGGCCTGGTTGGACTGGCCCGGCGGCAACCTTCGGCCCTCAAGCTGATCGGGGCAATTAGCCTGATCTACCTCTTGATAAATCTCCTGCGCTCCGACCAGCCCGGCCCCTGGAACAGCCCTCCGGCCTTTTACGGCCTGCTACCTCTGCTAGGGCTGTGGTTATTACCGGTAGGGCCGGTGCTGGAAGACGGCCTGAACCTGTGCCACCAGTTGCTCCGGGAGCAAGGAAAAGTTAGCCTAACACTAAAAGAATACAACAGGTCGCTCGTGCCTGCACTTCTAGGCTTGCTGGTTATCGGCTTGAGCGGGGCAGTCCAGATAAAAGCTATCTGGTGGCAGGGCCAACTGCCCGCCTTCGCCGCCGAATACTATCACGAGACTACGCTGGGGCCGCCTATAAACGTGATTCAAGCTAACGCCTGGCTCTGGCTGGCCGTCTGGCTGGGCCTGGCTGGGCTGGCCGGGTTGGGACAGCTAGTCAAAATCCGGTCTGTTCGCCCTACCTAAGCTCTGGCAACTAACCTGGAGGCCTAAACCGGCCTGCAAACAGGTTGCGTGCAAGGCGGGGCTGTGGTATAAAAATCTTGCAATGTGGTGTTTTTGTCGCACTTGCAAGAAATTCAGGTTGGCCGACCAGTTCCGGCCCGTGTCGGCAGAGACAGTGAAACGACGGCGTTCTGTCTTCACCGTGCTTTCGCGTCATTATCAACACTTTAACTTGAGCAAGGAGCAAAGAAGTTTGAAAGTCCTCGGTCGCGTAGCTGTTTTCCCGGTGATGCCAGAGCGCATCAGCCGGTTGTACGAACTGGCGTTTAACCTGTGGTGGAGTTGGAATATTCCCGCTCAGGAGCTTTATTCCGTCCTCGACCCTGAATTGTGGGACGAGGTAGGCCATAACCCGGTGCGCTTTTTGAGCCAGGTTGACCCCCAGAAGCTAAATGAAGCCGCCCAGGATAAAGTTTACCTCGAAAATTACGACTCGATCCTGGCCCTCTTCGACGCTTATATGCACCCGGATACGCCTAGCTGGTTCAAAACGGCGCATCCCGAACTGACCGACCAGAGCATTGCATATTTTTCGGCGGAGTTTGGCTTGCACGAAGCCCTACCGATTTATAGCGGTGGCCTGGGTATTTTGAGCGGCGACCACTGCAAAGCCGCCAGCGACATCGGCTTGCCTTTCGTAGGGATTGGTTTTCTTTACCCGCAAGGCTATTTTATCCAGCGGATCAACCGCGAAGGCCAGCAGGAAGCCCTGTACGAAAAACTACACTTCTCCGAAGTTCCGGCCACGCCTGCCACCAACCCGAAGGGCGAGGAAGTGGTAATCTGGGTAGACCTACCCGAACGGCGGGTTTATGCCAAAGTCTGGCGGATTCAGGTCGGGCGGATTCCGCTCTTTTTGATGGATACCGATGTCGAACCAAACCGGCCCGCCGACCGCGACCTTTCGGCCCGGCTTTATGGCGGAGACCACGAACTGCGGGTAGCCCAGGAAATCGTGCTGGGAATTGGCGGAGTGCGGGCAGTCCGCGAACTGGGTCTCAATCCCTCTTGCTGGCACATGAACGAAGGCCACAGTGCCTTTTTGGGCCTGGAACGTGTGCGCGAACTGGTGCAGAACTACGGCCTGAGCTTTGGCGAAGCCCGCGAAGCGGTTGCCGCCGGAGGAGTTTTCACCACCCATACACCCGTCCCTGCCGGAAACGACGCCTTTTCCTTCGACCTGATTGATAAATACTTTAACCAGTTCTGGCCTCAACTGGGCCTGAGCCGCGACGAGTTTTTGCACTTTGCCCGCCAGGATCAGGAGTGGGGGCCAAGCTACAGCATGACCGTGCTGGCTCTGAAATTATCGGGCGGACATAACGGCGTGAGCAAATTGCACGGAGTAGTTTCGCGCAAGATGTGGGAATTTTTGTGGCCCGGAGTGGACTCGGAGGAAGTGCCGATTACTTCGATCACCAACGGTGTCCACACTCAGACCTGGCTGGCTCCCGAATTATGGAATCTTTACACCCGCTACCTGGGGGCGGACTGGCTGGAACACCTCGACGACCCTAAAATCTGGCAGGCGATTGACAAAATACCCGACCAGGAGCTATGGGACACCCATAGCCAGCTAAAAGTTCGCTTGTTAGATTTTGTCCACAAGCGGGTCAAGGAACACCGGATCGAGATCGGCGAAGGCACGGCGGAAGTCGCCGAAGCTGAGCATCTGCTCGACCCGAAAGCCTTTACGATAGGCTTTGCGCGTCGGTTTGCTACTTACAAGCGGGCTACGCTGATCTTCCGGCACGTCGAGCGGATCAAGAAACTCTTGAACGACCCGCAACGACCAGTTCAGATCATTTTTGCGGGCAAGGCGCACCCGGCGGACGAACCGGGTAAGTCGTTCATCCAGCAAGTTTTCCAGATCAGCCGGGAAGAAGGTTTTGACGGTAAAATCGTCTTTTTGGAAAACTACGACATGAATATGGCCCGCTACCTTGTTTCGGGCGTAGACATGTGGCTCAATAACCCGATCCGGCCCCAGGAAGCCAGTGGCACGAGCGGTCAGAAAGCTTCACTCAATGGCGCACCCAACGCTTCGGTGCTGGACGGCTGGTGGCCGGAAGCTTACAACGGCAAGAACGGCTGGCCTATCGGCGAAGAGCGCACTTACCAGGACCAAAATACCGCCGACGAAGCCGATAGCCTCGACCTGTATCAGCGTCTGGAAGAAGACATCGTACCGCTCTTTTACAAAGCCGGAGCCGATGGCGTTCCTAACGGCTGGGTGGCGGTGATGAAAGAAGCGATCAAAACTATCGCGCCAGTCTTTAATACCCGCCGCATGGTGCGCGACTACACCGAGGAGCTTTACATCCCGGCCATCAATCACGCCAACGACCTGAGCCAGAACAAATTCGGCAAGGCGCGGGAACTGGCGGTCTGGAAGCGGTACGTGCAGGAAGCCTGGAACGATGTCGGAGTGGAGGCCAAAGCTCCCCGCGATAGCAAGCTTCCAATTGGCGCGACGGTCAAGATTGACGCCAGCGTGCGGCTAGGCCGGGTCAAGCCTGCCGATGTCTCGGTCGAACTGATCTCGGCTCACGACGAGGACGGTACATTGATTGACCAGACCGCGACGCCGATGGTGCCAGTTGCCGCCAGCATCCCGGACGGCAACGGCATAATTCATTATACCGCCGACTACGTAACCCATGCTGGCGGTAGCCGGGTCTTCGCGGTGCGCGTGCTGCCCAACCATCCTGATCTGCTCAACAAGTTAGAACTAGGTCTGGTACGCTGGGCCTAAGCGGGCAAAACCAGGGAGCAAGACAACTTACTCTCTGGTGATTTCCTCAAACTTTCACCAGAGCGTTTCCAAGCTCACCAGTCCGGCCACGCTAACGGCACTCCGTTAACACCTGGCTGGACTTATTTTCTATCGAAACCCTTGACCAGCTTTATCTATTAGACCTGCTCATCTTATCTTTTCTTACCACTCATTCGGCTCCCGATTAGCGGCTTGCAATAGCGGCCTTATGAGGTATTTTCATTTGACAACTAGCAGCCGCTAAACGACAATACCGTCCAAGTAGCACTTATCGAAAGCAAAGCACAACAACGAGGTTGCCTATATGACAAACCTTCCTCCCCTGGTGGACGAAGCCCGACTGGAGACGTACCTGGCCGAACACCTGCCCGGCCCAGACGCCACTCTGCCCTTAACCGCTTCGCGGGTAGGCGCGGGTCATTCCAACGAGACGTTCATCATCGAGCGCGGAGACGAACAATGGGTCTTACGCCGCCCGCCGCGTGGCCCACTCTTGCCGACTGCCCACGATGTCGGGCGAGAGTTTGCTATTATTAGCGGGCTGATCGGCACCGACGTGCCGGTTCCGCGCCCGGTGTTGAATTGCACCGACGAAAGCGTGATCGGTGCGCCTTTCTACCTCATGGAGCGAGTGCCGGGGATTGTGATCCGTAACGAAGTGCCACCCAGTTTTGCCGCCCTTTCGGATCGAGCCGAACTCGCCGAGGAGTTACTTCGCACCCTGGTCAAACTGCACGGGGTAGACTGGCGGGCGGCAGGTTTCGACCGCCTGGGCAAGCCGGAAGGCTACCTCGAAAGGCAACTTAAACGCTGGACCGGTCAGCTTGATAAATCGCGCACCCGGCCTCTGCCCGACCTGGACGCAGTAAGCGAGTGGTTAGGCCGTCATTTGCCCGAATCGCCCGCCGCGACCGTCGTCCACGGCGATTTTCGGATTGATAACGTGATGTACGCGTCCACTCCGCCCGCCCGCATCCTGGCCGTGGTGGATTGGGAGATGGCAACCATTGGCGATCCGCTGGCCGATCTGGGCTATTTGCTTTCGCACTGGCGACGACCGGGCGACCCACCCGCCGCCTTTCCTTCGGCGTTGGGTGACGTAAGCGAGCAGGAAGGTTTTCCCGAAAGAGCCGCGTTAATTGCCCGGTACGAAGAACTTAGCGGCAGACCGGCGACCCATATGGTCTTTTACGAGGCGTTGGCGATCTGGAAGCTGGCAATCTTGCTGGAAGGTTCTTACGTGCGGCACAACGCCGGTACAACCGACGACCCGTTCTTCGCGCTGCTGGAAAAGGGCGTCCCAACCCTGGCGGCCCGCGCCTGGAACCTGTGTCAGAGCGAACGGGCATAACCAACTTCATTTATTTAAGAGGTGAAATGAGCGAGGAAAAGCTAGTTCTAAAACCGTTTCTGAGCCGCAAGACCGGCGCGACCGAAGTGTATTTGATCCGGCACGCCGATGCGCTACCGGGCGAGGAGCGGGTTATTCCGGGCGGCGGCTACGATGCCCAACCGCTCAGTGCGCTAGGGCAACGCCAGGCACAGGCTCTCGGCGAATGGCTGGCTCCCGTACAGTTTGAGGCCATCTATAGCAGTCCGCTTCGCCGCACTCAGGAGACGGCCCTGCCTCTGGCCGAACGGCAAGGGCTGAACATCCAGTCCGTCCCCAATTTGCGGGAGGTGCGCTTAGGGTTAGATGTGGGTGGCCCTGCGGTTGGCGAAAATGCGGGAACTACCGCCGCCTCGTTGCGTAAACGGCTGGCCGAAGTTGTGCGGCGCGTCGGCGAAACCGGCAAATGGTCGTCCATACCCGGCAGCGAAGCCAGCGAGCCTTTCCGCGCTCGTGTAGTCGAGACGATCCAGGAACTTGCCAACCGGCACGCCGGGCAACGAGTGGCCGTCTTCTCGCACGGCGGCGTTATCAACGCCTACATCGCTGTACTTCTGGGCCTGGAACGCGATTTCTTCTACCCGATCTACAATACTTCTTACTGTGTGGTACGCTGCCAGGGCCGTCAAAGTAGCCTCGTTTCTCTTAATGAAACGGCGCATCTGCGGGCTTTAGCGGTAGACCTGGAGGAGTAAAAGACTAAAAGGAAAAGCTAGTCAAAAAGCTGGCTCACCTTGAGCTTGAAGCCTGGAATGACCTCCTCGCCGTCGAGTTCATCGCCCATTCCCACTACTTTTGGAATGAGACGGCTGGCGGGGTGATAGATAAAAACCGCCTGACTGACCGCACTTATCACCCAGACTAACCGTACTCCACCCTGTAAATAGTCCAGCACTTTCTTCTCCACCGCGCTCCAATCATCGGTAGGAGAATTTACTTCTACCGCCAGATCGGGAGCCAGAGGCACATTACCCTCGACATTAACCGGCAGTCGCTCTAGTTTTACGAAAGCTACATCCGGCTGACGTTCTCGGCCAACAGGCGGAAGTTCAAAAGTCGTCTGAGAACCAAATACTCGACCGAGCTTATTCTCGTAAACATAATTACCCAGGTGAATTGTTACGATAGCTTCGATCTCTCCGTGTACGCCTCCGGCCATCGGTAACAATTCCTCTTCAATTTGTAAGTTTAGAGCAGCAGTGGCATCGGTACTCATCGTTATCTACTCCTGAACTTTCTAGCTATCGCCCAAACGCCTACCCGCGCCGCCAATGCCCTTGCCCTTACCGGCGCGGGTAGGCGGTGGTTCAGGTGATGGGAGGTCAGGCTCGTCCTGGGCGGGCCGGGAGAGCGGTGCTAAGGAGTCGGGGAAAGGCGAAATGCTACCCACCCCGCCATCGGCGGCACCAAGTCCCACGCCTGCCCCAACCGGTTCTGGCACCAGGGTCGCCAGGCTCATTGAAACTTCGCGGGCGGTCGCCGTCACGACTGGCGGCGGGGCCGCCGCCGCCACTGGCTCTTTATCGGGGTATACAATACGCGGGTGATAAATACCCGCCAGAATCTCGACAAACAGGTTCCGAATGTCCTCGACATCACGCAGCGTCAGATCGCACTCGCTCAGCTGGTTATCGTGAATCCGATCATCAATGATCTTGTTCACGACTTCCCGGATCGTCAGGGTTTTGGCGGCAAAAGCATGATCAGGGTCAGCAACTCCCGGCCCAGCCACTTTAGGGCCGGTTTGAATCCGTCCACTTTGCACATTCGCCCGCACCGCCGCCTCGCAACCATCCGCCAGCATCACAATCGCGGCTACCTTTGTCTGCGGCTTGGGGCCAGGATAGCGAAAATCAAGCTCGTTTACATCCAAGCCTTCTTTGAGAGCTTTCTGGTAGAAAAACGAGATTGTGCAGGTGCCGTGATGTTGGTGAATTATGTCAACTACTTTGCGGGGTAAATTATGCTGCCGGGCCAGGGCTACCCCATCCAAAACATGAGCTTTAATCTGCTTCGCGCTCTCGCGGGGGTCGAGCGTATCGTGAATATTAGCCCCGCCTGCCTGGTTATCAATAAAGTAAGAAGGCCGGGTCAGTTTGCCGATGTCGTGGTAGTAAGCTCCCACACGGGCCAGTAGCGCGTTGTCGGATACGCGCTCGGCGGCTTGTTCGGCTAGATTGCTGACCATTACCGAATGATGATAAGTACCGGGAGCTTCGCGGATCAGGCGGCGCAAGAGCGGCTGATTCGGGTGAGCCAACTCCAACAATTGCAATACCGTCGCCACCCCAAAGAGTTTGCCCAGCACACTAAAGCACAGGAAAGCCAGACTCGCGCTGATCAGGCCGTTAAACAGGCTAAAGAAGAAAAGCGTGCTGACATCCGAACTGCCCAGACTACGGTTGAGCAAGACCCCAAACAAGCCTAGCACGAACTGCACGACCGTAACGACGACCCCGGCATAGGCAAACACACTGGTATGCTCGGCCTTGCGGATGGTCAAAGCTCCGGCAGAGCCACCGGCAAAGAAAACCGCTCCAAGTTCGGGTGTACCGCTTACCAGTCCGGCCAGGAATGCCAGGAGAGCGGCCAGAAACAAAGCAAGATGTACATCGAACAGAGCGGCAATTACCATCGTAATAGTCGCCAGCGGCAGAAGATAAGGCAAGTGGCTATCTTTACCAGCATCTACAATCAAGAGCCGAATACCCACGGCCGCTACCAGCACACACAACGCCAGAAAACCCAGCCAGCGCGGGCTAGTCCAGACTCCATTTGCCAGGAGCGAACAATAAAAAACCAGCAGCAACACGAGCAGAGCGACCGTACCCACCGTTCCGACCACCAGGCTTAGACTGTAGTTGTTGTTGCGAAGTCCTAGCTCCTGCAACTGCTCGATGTTGAAAGGGGTCAACACATCGCCGCGCCGCACGATGGCGGTGCCTTTCACGAGGTCTACGGTGGCCGGGCCAACCTTGTTGCGGGCTTCGTCCTGCCGCTTGCGGGCCGCCTCTTCGTCCAGGGTCATATTAGCCTTGATAAAAGGTTTGACCAGAGCCACGGTTAGTTCACGGCCTCCCTCGTCTAATTGCGAGAAAGTCGGGGTGAGGGTGTAAGGGACATAGATGGCATCGCGCAGCAAATTAAGCGAAGCAGTCATTTCTTCGGGCGCAATATCCCGGTTCATAATGATACTAAAAGCAGTGCGGGTTTCCTGGTTGAGTTGAGTCCAGGTGCTATCGGGTAAGTTGAGTAGAGCCGCCACCTGTTGCCGTTCTAAACGCGCCGGTGCAACGGTTGGGTTAGCGGCCAGGGTTGCTACATCGCTTGCTTCGTTCAAACCGGAACGCGCCTGGCTGAAAGTATCCAGGAGACTGATCAGCTTTTCACGCTGCTGCCCCACTATATTGATGTCTCGCTTTAAAACCCGGTTGGCCGAGCTAGCGGCAGCCGCATCACCCAGTTCTTTAGTTTTGATCGCACTGATGTAGCTATGGCTTTTGGGAGCCATCCAATCGGCCAGAGCTACCTCACCGGGTAGCTGGCGGGCGACCAGATTATCGTCGAATTGCCAGAGCAGAGTAAAACTGACCGAAGCCACACACACAAACGAGAAAAGAGCAACCAAAATTAACCGCCGCCAGTCCAGCCGAATCAGCCGATGCAGCCAGCGAGGGCCTATTTGCCGGGTGACTACTTCCTCCGGTACGCTACCACTAGCCGGGCGCGGCCCTGGCCTGGTCGGAGCCTCTTGCAAGGCGGCTACTGGCGGTCTGGTGTCGGCTTCCAACCTGGTCGCCTCAGCTACAGCGTGCCGGGGGTTTTTACTCTTGCCAAAGAGTGCCATCTATTACTCTTCCGTTCTTATCTTTTCTGACCTTAATTGAACATCATCAGATATATCACGTGTTGATTAAATTTTTATGAGTGCATAGGCGTCCATACAACCTGTTCCGTTAAATCCGGTTATTGCAACTTTGCCTTGCTCTTTTACTTGACGAGTGAGGCGGCGTGTAAGTTACCGTGAAGCGTAGGGTGCAGTGCAGGTGGAAAAGTTTGTCCCTTATTCAAGACCAGTCTTGAAATTTTAATTCATTCATAGCCTGTATTATGTTCTAAAATTGTACCCTATAAAGTCCTCATGTGCAATCATTGACCAATGTGCCGCAGGGCGGTTGCATAGTCATTTGCTTGACAAAAGGTTGGTAAGCAATAATTCGAGGGCGAGATTAGGGTCATACTCCATCTCCCGGCGGACCTGAGCCAGATCACAACGGCCCTTGCAGTTAAGTAAGCCTACTACCACA
>JBBRBE010000135.1:0-17070 GCA_038206175.1 Chloroflexia bacterium | reverse complement strand
AACTCGAACTCGACCTGCCCGCCGCCCACGAGCCAACCGCGCCAGACCTGCCAAACGACCCGGCCTCGCACCTGCGCCGCCTGACCGAACCCTCCGTCCCGCTCGGCATCTACCCGCACACCCGCCCGCTCGTCCGGCAGTTCGAGCTTGTAGCGGGACTGGTCGCGGTCGTCTTTACCGACGGCTTGATCGGCGCGGGCGAACGCTACAATGACGGCCACCGGCTAGACCTGGCCGCTTTCCTGACCGCCCGGCTACCCGGCCCGACCCCCTTCACCGCCCAAAACCTGGCGGACGAACTGCTCGAACTGGCCCTCACCGCCGACCGCCGCCGCCCCCAGGACGATATGAGCGTGGTGGTGCTGACTACCACCGCCCTGGATGCCGAAGAAGGCCCACCCCTCCCCCGCCGCATGAGCCTCGAAACCAGTTTCGCCTGAAACTAACCCCCCGCCCCAGGGCAAACCCCGCCCGGTCTCCAATTCTACAACCGATACCAGGCCGAGCGGTCTGCACCCTCGCCCGGTCTGCACCCTCGCCCGGTCTCCAAATACAAAAGAATACCTGGCTCAAGTTGGCACTCGCCGCGAGATCGAGTACAATACACCCGGTTAAGCGGCAGGATTAGCGGCATTTACAACTATCTATTGGCAGAGAAAAAGGCGTTTTAGCCGGGCAAAGGCAAGCGAAGCGGAATTTGGCATACGTAGACAACCCCACCACCCCGGCCTCCCAACCCCAACCGGGCGACCGGCCTACCCCCGGCGGGCCGACCTTGTGGCGGCGGGTGCGCCCTCACCTGGCGGTGCTGGCCTTCTATACCGCCCTGACCGTCCTGGTCGCCTGGCCCGTCCTGCTCGGCCTCGGTACTGGCACGCCCGGCCAGTTCCCGGTAGACCGCAACCAGAACCTCTGGAACATGTGGTGGTTCAAACGCTCCGTTTTCGACCTCACCAACCCCTACCACACCGATTTCCTGTTCTACCCCTACGGCACCAACCTCTACCTGCACACCCTCAGCCCCTATAATCTGCTGGTCGGGTTGCCGCTCCAACTCCTGCTCGGCCTCGTCCCGGCCTACGGCTTGCTCGAACTTCTGACTTTCCCGCTCGGTGGCTGGGGAGCCTGGCTACTGGCCCGCTATGTCGTTGGCGACCGGCCCGGAGCCAACTGGGGCGCACTGCTGGCCGGGCTAGTCTGGAGTTTCGGGCCGTACCACTGGGTCGAACTGCGCCAGGATCAAATCAACCTCCTATCGCTGCAATGGCTACCCTTCTTCCTGCTCTTTTTGTTCAAGCTCGAACGCGCCACCACCCGGCCCACTCTCGTCCGCTACACCCTGGCGGCGGCTTTCTTCTACTTCCTGACCCTGCTGGTAGATTTTTACTACGCGATTTATCTTCTGATGTTTGCGGCCCTCTACTGGTTGTGGCAGGGCCTCGCTGGATTGTGGGCCGGACGGCGCGGGCCTGGGTCGCCGCTTTCTTTGTCGAAGTCGCCCCTTCCTTTGTCGAAGTCGCCCCTTCCTTTGAAAGAATGGGCGCGGCGGCAGGCGGGCCTGACCGGGCGGATGGCGGCGGCTTTCGGCCTGGGCCTGCTACCGTTCTTGCCCGTCCTGCTGGCGACCGTCCGCGAGACGAGTAGCCCGGCCTACACCTCGCTCCAGAACGACGGCCCCGACCAGGTGCATAGTGCCGACCTGCTCCAACTATTTTTGCCGCCCGCACATCAACCCTGGTGGGGCGAAGGGCTGGGCCTGTGGCGCGGTCTGGGCTTGCAGGGCCTGCCGGACGGCCCGGTGCTAAACAACTGGGGAGCCGTGCTGGGCTATACTGCCCTGGCCCTGAGCCTCTACGCCCTCTGGCGGGTGCGCGGTTTATTGTTCTGGGCCGCGCAGGGGCTTTTCTGGCTGCTGATTTCGCTCGGCCCGACCCTCCGCATTGATGGCCGTTCGACCGGGGTACCGCTGCCCTACCGCCTCGTGGCCCGCCTGCCCTTCGTCGGGATCGGTCGCTTTCCCGAACGCTACATGCTCATGGCCCAGCTTTCCCTGGCGATTTTGGGAGCTTTCGGCCTGGCCCGCCTCCTGGCGCACCTGCCCGCCTCCCGTCGCCTGGGGCCGGTCGCGGCCAGTTCCGCCCTCGGCGCGGCTGTCCTGGCTCTGTTTTTGCTGGAAAGCTGGCCCGGCTTTCTGCCGCCTCCTCTGCCCGTCGCGCCTCCGGCTTTCATCCAGGCTCTCAACACCGCGCCGCTAGTCCCGGCGGGTCGGGCTATCCTCGAACTGCCCGTCACCAAACACTCCAACCCCGACAGCCCGCGCATGCTCTATCAGATTTACCACCAACGCCCCATCACCGGCGGTTATATCAGCCGCGACCTGCTCGATCCGCACCGCGAGGCTCATCATTACCTGCTCTACGACTGGTTCGAGCTAAAACCGCCGCCCGCCCGCGACATCGTGCCGACCCTGACCGGACGCGAACACCTGGCCCTGCTCGATTTTGCCGGATACGGCTTCGTGGTACTCTACCCGGACGATTTCGGGCCGAGCAAAGACCGCCTGGCCCGCGCTCAACGCTGGCTCGACCTGGCCTTTGGGCTGAACGGCCAGAGCGCACTCCCCTTCTACCAGGACAAACTCGCCCGCCTCTACGCCGTCCCACCGACTTCGCTCGACCGGCCTCTCCTGGTGCTGGGGCGCGGCTGGAACGAACCAGAACCGACGGCAGGGCAGGGCGTGCAACGCTGGCTGGCCGCAAACGAAAGCCAGGCCGAAGTCCAGATCGTAGTCGGGCCGGAAACGCCGACCGCCCGGCCCTACCGCCTCGATTTGCAACTGGCCGCCGCCCCGGACAAGCCGCGCCGCCTCCAAATCCTGCTCAACGGGGCCGTGCTGCAAAACGTCACCGTCGAGGGCAAGCTCGACCTGAAACTCGAAGGGCTGCGCCTCACCTCCGGCCTCAACCTCCTGGCCCTCCGCCCCGACCCCGCCGACGGCTACTACATCCCCGCCAAAGCCGGAGGCGACCCCAAAGATACCCGCCAGTTGCGCCTGGCCGTCCTCTCCCTGCGTCTAAGCGGCGGCTAAACCGGGCGGGCTGTTTTGTACAAGGGTAGAGTGGATGGCGACGAAGACCGACCGCCAAGATTGGGTTGAGGGGTGGAAGACCGGGCGAGGGCGAAGACCGGGCGAGGGCGAAGACCGCCCGGCCCTAAAGAGGCCGGGCTATTCCAACGAAGACCCATCAATGGGCCTGATGCGGGGCGGTAATAGGACGTCGAGGTTTTGTTTGTAGAAGTCGAAGACGGAGCGTTATTCAAGACCGTCAGGTTAGGTTCGTTTTGTTTTGTGTAAGGGAAGACCGGGCGATGATGAAGAACGACCGCCAGGTTTAGGTTAAAAGATTGTAGACCGGGTGGTAGCGAAGACCGCCCGGCCCTAAAGAGGCCGGGCTATTCCAACGAAGACCCATCAATGGGCCTGATACAAACGCTATAGCATCGAAGACCGGGCGGCTTTACGTTCCCGCCCGGTTCTTGCCAAATGGAGGCCGTTAACAAATGGCCGGACGGTCTTACAGACGAACAGGCCGAGCTAATGCAACCGTCGAACAGCACCCACCGCCCCGCATTAGGCCCGTTTAGGGGTCTTCGTTGGGGTAGCCCGGCCTCATTAGGGCCGGGCGGTCTTCGCCCACACCCGGTCTTCCACCCCTCAACCGAATCTTGGCCGACGATCATAACCAACTTCGACTCTATAACTTGGCCGCTCATCTGCCCACCCTCGCCCGGTCTTCCACTCCTCAACCTATACCTACCCGCTCAGCTCTCAGTTCTTTCCAACCCTCGAATGCAACTATTTTCGGCGTGGTGCTGACGCTGATTCTCGATATAACGGGTCACTTGCTCAAGGCTACGTAGCCCGAACGACAAGACACCAAACTCATTTTGCCACCTGAACTCGGTGCCTAACTCTCTATTAACAAAATGAGAACTACTGCCCTTTAACTGTCCCACAAACTCCGTCACAGCGACAGACGGCGGGATCGCCAACGCCAGATGAACGTGGTTCTCGATACCGCCCACCGCGAACACCGTCCCACCCAACTTTACACCCTTAGCCGCCATCACATCGTACAAAGCCGGTTCCATTTCTGGCCGAATCAACGGTAAACGGTCTTTAGTGGCCCACACCACATGGTAAAACAACTTCCAATACGACACCGTTTCCTCCTCCCGCCTCACCACCTCATCCAAAATCGAAAATTAACGCAACACCCTGATCCCACCCTCAAACATCATCCTACCATTCCCTTCAATAGGACTAATACCCCACACGTCCCACTTCTCACCTCCCCGTATTAGGCCCATTGATGGGTCTTCGTTGGGGTAGCCCGGCCCACGCCCTACGGGTGTGGCCGGGCGGTCTTGACCAACACCCGGTCTTCAATTCTTTAACCTACACTACACCGCACCTGACGGGCTTCGCCCTCACCCGGTCTTCCACCCCTCAACCGACTCTTGGCCGCTCACCTGCCCGGCAAAGCCTTAAAGCTGGATCAGCCCGACCCGAATCGCAAACTTGATCAACTCGCCCCGGTCGTGAGCGTTCAGCTTATTCATAAGGCTATAGCGGTGGTTTTCGACTGTCTTCACACTGAGGGTTAAAAGCTCGGCAATTTCCTTGTTGGTATGCCCTTCCGCGATCAGCTTGAGGATTTCGCGTTCGCGGGCCGTCAGAGTCTCATAGGCTGCATCGCGCTCGTCGGTCGTGCCGGACTCGACCCGGCGGAGGTAGTCCGAAACCAGGCGGCGGGCGATGCGCGGGTAAAGATAAGTATCGCCTCGGCTGGCAAGCCGCACCGCCTCGATCAGTTCGCGGTCGGCGGCTTGCTTGAGGACATAGCCTGTCGCCCCCGTCTGCAAAATCTTAACCAGGTACTCCTCGGTTTCGTGCATCGTCAGGATCACGATCTGCGTCGCGGGCAACTCGTGCTTGATCAGGCGGGTCGCCTGCAAACCGTTGAGTTCCGGCATCGAAATATCCATCAAAATCACCAGGGGTTGCAAAAGCCGGGCCTGCTCGACCGCTTCCCGCCCGTTGGTCGCCTCGCCCACCACTTCCATATCCGGCTGAGTTTCCAGCAAAAGGCGAATACCCTGACGTAAAATAGTATGGTCATCGGCCAAAAGCACCCGTATTTTAGAGCCAGACGAACTCGGCTCCGGCCCAGAACTACCTTGCATGAATTACCGGCTATCTAGTTTGTGGTTTATGTCAATACTGGCAGATTATAACACACCGAGGCCGGGCTTACCGTTAGAGGAAGCGGGCGCGGCGTCACCTGGAGTTAGAGCAATCTGAGAACTACTAAAGTAAAGTATTTTTAGCCCATACCGTCTAAAACCTATTGACACATTACTAATTCGGTGTTATACAAGTAACAATCCTTACGGTACAATACCTTGCTTAACTTGTTGTAACTATTCAGCCACTCTCCTTTTGTCTCGTCCTGTCATTCTGAGCAGTTACCATTTGTTCTTACAACTTAGTTAATTTGGCTAGTTCATCGCCTCCTCTGTCAATAAAAAGGTAATTATAATGTGTGCTAAAGATAAACTTGCCCCAACAGTTAGAGAAGTTCAAGTCCTGTGTTTGGTTGCCAAAGGACACTCCAACAAATATATCGCCCAGGAACTAAAAATTTCTTTACGTACAGTCGAAGCTCATTTGAGTAGAGCGTATGAGAAATTAGGTTCTTATGGCCGAATTGATGCAGTATTGAAAGCCCGACAAAAAGGTTGGATTTCTTTGGATTAAATAGCTATTATCAAGATTACTAACAAAAAGTTAGTCGGCTACTCTTTATATTTGCGGTAATCACGTATAGCTAATTGAGAACCTTATGGTAATATATTTATAGATACCTGTACAGGTACAATGGTACACATTGGTACACGTTTTAGACATGAGCAATTACGAAGAGTTCAAAACCCACTCGCTACCAAAGTTATCCCTCATACCAAAGCTACTGCATCTGGTTGTCCAGGGACCTTTTGTGGGTGTCAGTTTGTAGGATCTGGTAATAACTTACCTGGTACTGTCTATTTCTTTTACTCGATTAACAGGTGCGGTGATTGTACGGAGCAGTACATCTCTTATAGCAATCCCTGCTAACTTAGCTAATACAAAGGTTTTAGGGTATAAGTATGCCACTTATACCCTAAAACCTTCATAACTATACCTTGTTTGCTAGTTGTTGGCTATTTATGCTCAATTTTTATAATCCTTTTGACCTAAAACAGCCCACTAGCAATCAAGGTAGGTATGTATTAGGGAGATATTAGTAATAATATAAGGACTTAATGGCGCAAATTGCAAAAGCTGGTTTTATAAAATCTGATATGGTGAAAGGAGATCGTGTTAGCATAGTTTTAAGAGGTTTCTTTCGCGATAAAATTAATATTGGTGCTTCGAGTATACTTGCGATTATAAGTATTTGTTGTTTTGGGGCTAATTTTATTAGCTATTTCCTAGGGCAAGAGCGAGATGCAATTGATACAAATTTACTGAATCAAGGCTATCAGCCACCTACTGCTCCTGGTGTTGGAGGTCATATTCTTGGTACTGATGAACTGGCGCGGGACTTATTTATTCGGTTGTTATATGGAGGGCAGGTCTCCCTAAGTGTAGGTTTCCTGACTGCAATTATTTCTACAATCCTCGGTGCTGGTGGCGGAGTGTTAGCTGGCTATTTTAGAGGTCGAGTAGATGGTGTAATAAGCTTGTTGATAGAAATTATTGCAAACTTACCCGTAGTATTCCTCTTAATAGTATTATCTTCTTTTGTCCGGTTTCAAATTTGGAACATTTCACTATTTATTGGTTGCCTCAGCTGGATTAGCGTAGCTAAAGTAGTGCGTGTCCAAGTAATAGGTTTACGTAATCAAACTTACCTAGAGGCTGCCCGCGTGATAGGTGCTAGTAATCCTCGAATATTATTCGTCCACGTTTTACCTAATATTCTCCCAATTTTCCTGGTAGCGGCAAGCTTGCAAGTTTCAACTGCAATAATCCTAGAAGCCGGTTTAAGCTTTCTTGGTTTCGGCGTAGCTATACCAATACCCAGCTGGGGCAACATTATAAGCAGCTCACCTGAACGCTATAACGGTTTAGCTCTTTTTTTCCAAGCTGCACCCTGGTTAGTTTGGTCTCCAATCGTTTTTCTGATAATAACTTGTCTCTGTGTAGTTTTGATTGCCAATGGTTTACGAGATGCGTTTGATCTTAGTCGTTAGCCGAACTAAAATCTTGTTCTCGCTTAATTGGCTCTAGCTTGTATACATCAAAGGTCGTCAACTTTGCCTAATCTCTTTTGTAATAATCTCAAATTCAAAGGTATTATTGCACATGATATATGTAATTCGTAGGCTGCTATACTATTTGTCAATTATCCTTATAGTATTATTTTTGAACTTAGTAATATTACGCCTAACACCAGGGATGCTAGTAAATCCAGGTCAGACCCCAGGACAAAGCACTCTAAAGCTTCGCGGCGCAAACATTGATCCTGCCAAACTAGAAAAAGTTTACAAACTTTATACTGACCCAATACCATTAGCCTACATATCTTACGTAAGTCAAATTGCCGTGTTGGATTTTGGAATATCAAGTCGAACTGGCGACCCCATAACACCGGCAATAATTGAAGCCAGCAAAAATTCACTTTTTGTGATAGGAGTAGCTTTGTTAGTCGGTTTGGTAGGTATTCCTTTAGGCACTTATGCAGCCCTGCACCGAGGAAGTCAAAGAGACAAATTAATTCTATCCGGGGCGAGTATATTTAGCTTCATACCAGCCTGGTTCCTAGCCTTTTTAGCCTCTTTCCTAAACCTTCAAATTTATTTTGCTACCAATGAAACCTTCAAGATACTACCGATTTTCAAAAATCAAAACGAGTTGTTGAGTGCCAATAAAACTTTATTAGATTTATGGAGCAGTGTACTACCGATTTTTCTTTTAGCAATTACTTTTACGGCCTTGTTTTGTAATTACACCCGTTCACAAGTATTAGAAGCACTTACTCAAGATTATGTTCGTACAGCAAGAGCGAAAGGTTTACCAACTAGACTGGTTATCTGGCGGCATATATTTCGCAATTCGCTTGGCCCTTTAATTAGTTTGTCCAGTAATTGCGTAATAGTTTCTTTTACTAGCTTAATGTTAATTGAGAAAGCCTCAACTGATCAGGTAGTTAAAAAGGGTTTAGGCTCTTTATTTCTAGGAGCAATGTCATCACGAGAATACTCACTTGCACTGGGTATCACAACATTTTTGGTAATATTCGGTGTTTGCCTTAACCTTTTAGCCGATGTGATACAGGCGATTGTCGATCCGAGAATATAATCAGGAAGTTAATTTTTATTGGTACTCACTTATAGAGGTCTCAATGAATACCGAATATGTAATTACTTTTGCCCGCATTGCACTTGGCTTGTTGTTCACCTATTCATTTAGTCGCAAAGTGATAGATGTTACAAATTTTGCACTTACTATTGAGAATTTTCGACTGCTCCCCCAAAGCCTGAGTCGTCTGGTAGCAAAGCAGGTGTTGCTAGTCGAATTAGTTTGTGTTGTGCTAATTTTTATAGGAGGCTCATTACTAGGATTGGCCTTTTTCCTTAGCGCAATGCTTTTGTCAGTGTTTTCATTAGTTCTAACTGTGCTAATATTTCACAAGAGGGAAGTAAGCTGTAACTGCCTCGGCACAAGCGAAAAATCAGTCTCATTTTACGATGTAATAAGAAATGCTGGATTTTTAGTTTGCTCTTTATTTGGTCTTTACTTTGTAATTACCTCAAATAATTCAGGGGTAGTATTAAAGTCAGGAGAGTTAGCTCTCGTCGGAACAATGGCAGTTATTTTTGTAGCCGTTTGGACACAAATTGGTGAGATATTAGATATATTAAGGTCAATTTAGGTAATGTCTGACAAATTGGCCTCACTTGTTATAATTACTAGAGAAATATTTACATTATAGCAAAACAAAAAGCTCAAGTGGTAATACACTTCTGCTGTGTTTGTAAGTATCCCTCATATGGCTACTACAAGGACGAGGGCAGATATGCCCGGTAAAGCGTCCCAACCTGTTCTGGCTATTGCCACCAGGCCGGGTGATCCCACCCCTGTGTCCCAGATAAATCCGCCCGACAGGGAGCCTAGTGTGGTTTATCACAACGCGCTTAAAATGGTCTTGCTCTTTGGTGGTAGAACCGTCAGGGCTGGAGCGGGTAAAAATAACGATTTATGGACATGGAATGGTCTACGCTGGCTGCAATTACCTGCTTGTAACCCGGCCCCGGCTCCGCACGATAATGCCAGTATAGCTTATGACTCGACAAACGATAAGGTGTTGCTTTTTGGTGGGTTAGATAAAAGCACCCGTATTTTAGAGCCAGACGAACTCGGCTCCGGCCCAGAACTACCTTGCATGAATTACCGGCTATCTAGTTTGTGGTTTATGTCAATACTGGCAGATTATAACACACCGAGGCCGGGCTTACCTTTTGTACAGACCAGAGCCGCCCGGCCTAAAGGCCAGACCGTATAGCAGGAAAAAGAGACACAGCAATACAGCAGGAATTATAGAGGGAAAAGGGACACAGCAATGCAGCAGGAAGCAGGGCAGAGAAGCAGCAGAAAAAATTAGAATAGGCAAGCTGAACTGGTATCTTCGACACCACTTTTTGCTTCCAGCTTCCAGCTTCGAGACCTAGAGCGCGACCGCCCCTTTTAGAGCCGCCAGAGGCCAGGCCGATTGATGCCGATGGGTGTAATCCACTTCCGATAGCGCGGCTTCGGCCAGCGAAAGCTCGTCGCACAGGCGACAATATTCAAACGCATCGTCCTGAGTGCGGGCAACTTGAAGATACTGGCGGATATTCGAGACCAGTGTTTCGAGGTCTTTGATGTTCATAGCAAGGTTCCCCATCTGAGTCGGTCGAGTGTAGCAGCGGATTTGATGATGCCGCCGGTAATGGGCAAAATTGATTGCTCCGCTCATATAACCAACTTGTCTATCTAGCATTAGATCGGCAATCATTTAGTTTAGCAAGAGTATCTATCGAGCAACCCATACTCTTACATGGCCCAGGCGTCATTGCGAGGTTGACTCCATTATAGCATGGAGCCGGGCCAAAGCAAGCGTTGCCCAAAGCGGTTGGGTCAGTTTGCCCAACTACAATCATTCCGCCCGTTTGGATAGACGCTTTCCATAACGCTGTGGCTTTAAATCCAACCCGGCTTAATGGAGTGTTAAAAAAGCATTAACAACGGAGTCTGCTTGACATCCGGGCAAGGCTTGATACAATAGCCCCAATCCAAACCTATGCCGGCAACCCTGGCAGTATGGGCCACGCACATTTCAGAAGATTTCAACCTGCAAACAGGACTAGAGGATAGAACTTGCGCCAGTTGAAAATCCTTCTGTTATATTCTAAGCGTCTCTCCTGACTCGTACCGACCTGACAGTTATAAATGAACCCGGCTACCCTTCTGGGCCTGGCCGGATACCCGTAAGTTTAGCTATTCTGTCGAGCCGATTAGCCAGACGGGCAAGACCCGACAATCCAGGGTTCTTTAACCCAGGTGAGCAGGTTTCATTTTTTCAATTAAGTCTAAGATTTGCACATTCTCAAGGAGGAGGAAAAGCGTGATGATTAAACGCGCTCGTGTCACCTTGCTGGTAATTGTCAGCATGTTCACGACTGTTCTTTTGGCCGCCTGTGGCCCCAGTGCCGATACGCCGGTCGCGGCCACCACTGCCGCCGCCAGCACTACCTCGGCTGCCGCCGCCACCACCGCCGCCGCTACCGGCACCACCGCTGCCGCCGGAGCGACCACCGCCGCCGCCGCCGGAACTGGCGGAGCCGACATCCGCATCGGCTTGATGGGGCCGTTCACCGGGCCAAGTTCCAGCTTTGGTACCGCTATCGAGCGGGGAGCCAAACTCGCCCTGGACGACATCAACGCCGCCGGGGGCATCAATGGCCGCAAAATCGCCCTGATCCAGCGCGACGACAAAGCTACTCCCGCCGAAGGCATCACGATCATCAAAGACCTGATTGACAAAGAAAAGGTTCTGGCTCTCTTTGGCACCGCCAACACCGCCGTCGGCACCGGCCAGGCTCCTATCGTCAACCAGTCCAAAGTTCCCTGGCTGATCCCCGTCACCACCGGCACCAAAATCACCGAGGAACCGGGCGACCCCAGCTACATCTTCCGCCTCTCGATGGTAGACCGCTACCAGACCAAGTTTGTCACCGAGTACGCCCTCTCCAAGTACAAAAAGGTCGCCTTGATCCACGACGATACCGGCTACGGTACCCTGGGCAAAGACGATGTACTGGCCCGCTTCAAAGAGCGCAACATTACCCCCGTCCTGGTGCAGTCCTACAAAGCTAACGGCACTTCCGACGACATGAAACCCTTGATCAACCAGCTCAAAGACGCCGCCCCGGACGCCGTAATCAACTGGGGCCTGGGAACCGCCGGAGGCAACATCAAGAAGGCCATGAAAGAACTCAACTCGGACTTCCCGGTGCTGGGTTCGTGGGGTCTATCGCAGCCGGAACTGCATAACGTCGGCGGCGGAGCCGAATCCGGCACGATTGTAGCCCAGACCTTCGCCTCCGACACGACCGTTCCCAAACAGGCCGAGTTTGTGGCCCGCTACAAATCGAAGTACCAGACCGAAAGCATGGACTTCCCTAGCGGCGTGGCCCAGTCTTACGACCTTATGCGTATCCTCGGCGAAGCCCTCAAGCAGCCCGGCGCAGCGGACGACCGCGACAAGTTGCGGGCCGCTCTCGAAAGCTTCGGCACTTTCGACGGGATCATCAAGAAGTACGAAAAGCCCTGGGCCACCACGCCGCACGAGGCTTTCAACGACAAAGACTTCTTCTTCTCGATCTGGAAGGATGGCAAGCTGGTGCGCTACAACCCCTAACCGGGGGCTGTAACCACCGACCGCCCAGACCGGCCCGCTCATCAGCATCACGAGCGGGTCGGTCTATGCCACCTGAAGACTGGCCCGGCAAAACTTTCAGGATTACTGGAAACCCGTTCCGACCCAACCCGATCATTTCGATTTGATTCGATTTCGAGCTTTTTCGATGCAGAACCTGGCCCGAAAGTACACTGATGAACTTGAGCGAGGAGAGATTGGACTGACATGGATATTCTGATTCAAAGCCTGATCAACGGCCTCTCGGCGGCCTCGATCTATGCCCTGATCGCCTTCGGCTTTAGCCTGACCTTTATCACCACCGAAACCCTGAACTTCGCTCAGGGCGAATTTGTGATGCTGGGAAGCATCATCGGCATCTTTCTGGTGATGAACTGGCAAAACGAAGGTGCGCTTACCGCCGTGCAGCGTCCGCTCTGGCCTCTGTGGGTGGGTTGGGTCATCTCGATCTTGATTATGTCGGTGCTGGGGGTTCTGCTCGAACGCTACGTCATGCGGCCCTTCTCGACCGGCCTCTCGATAGGCTGGATCATGAGTACCGTCGCTATCGCCATCATCTTGCGAAACGTAGTCGAAAACTTTATGGGTAGCCAGCAAATGGGCCTCAAGCCGGTCGTCGAAGGCAGCGTAGTGATCGCCAACCAGAACGTCGGCTGGCAGAAAATCCTCAACATCTTCCTGACCCTGGCCGTGATTGGCCTCTTGCAACTCTTCTTCACCCGCACCATGCTCGGCAAATCGGTACGAGCCGTCGCTTTCAACCCGACCGCCGCCGGGCTGATGGGCATCAACGTCAACTTCGTCAAAGCCTTCGCCTTCGCCCTCACCGGCGCACTGGCCGCTATCGGCGGGTTGGCCCTCACCCCCGTGCTGGGCGGAATGGGGCCGGATACCGGCACAAGCTTTGGAATTGCCGCCTTTGCCGTGGCGATTATCGGCGGGCTGGATAACCTCATGGGTATCGCCGTCGCCGCCGTCCTCTACGCCGTCACCGAACAACTGATCCAGAACTACATCTCGATTGACCTCTACCGCGCCCTGACCTTTGGACTCTTGATCGTAGTGTTAGCCGTCAAGCCAAGCGGCCTCTTTGGTCGCCTGATTGTGCAAAAAGTTTAAGAGGAGGTAGCAACGAAGCTATGGCTACACTTGCTTCATCGTCCACCGGGGAAAAGGGCTTGAACCTGAAAAACCGGGTCGGGGGGACGCTGCCGACGCCCCTGTGGGTCAAAGATTACACCGGGCTGGCCCTGATCGCGGTCGGGTTTTTAATTGTCGTAAATATGCAGGCCGATAACCCCTACTGGCTCCAGGTGCTATGCTCCATCGGCGTAGCGGTCGTGGTAGCCACCGGCCTGAACCTGGTGGTCGGCTACATCGGCCAGGTCGCCCTCGGCCACGCCGGTTTCGTCACCCTCGGCGGCTACATGGTCGGCCTGTTGCTGGGGCGCATTTCGGCCAAAACCAACTGGATTGACTATCTCTACGTCCGCAAAGTCGCCAGCTACGAGGCCGACGAAAAACGCAACATCCCTGCCGCCACCGCCGCCCGCAACGCCGCCCTCGACGCCACCAACAACCTCGTCCTGACCGTCACGATCATCCTGGCCGTGCTGACAGTCGGGCTGGGCGTTTTGTTCTACCTGCGACTCGGCCAGGTTCGGCGCAGCCAGGGCCAGGCCCAACGGCATTTCTGGCAAAACGCCAGCCTGATGACCGCCCTCACCCGCCTCCTGCTGGGCGTGGGCGGGGCCGGAGCTATCGTGCTATACCTCCTGACCGTCCTCAGCAAGCCTGGCGGCAAACAAAGCGAAGGGCTACCCTGGGTTCTCTTCGCGGCCTGGACAATCCTGTTTGGCATCCTCTACTACCTGTCCAACCGCACGGCGGGCCGGGCGCGTCAGGCCAGCGGCCACCTGCGGGTGAGCTTCTGGGATCGGCCCGAAACCGTCCGTTCGTTCTTCCTGGCAACCGTCGTCGGTGGTGGCCTCCTGACCCTGCTGGGCGTGCTGATGTATTTCGTCGGCTTCTGGCTGCTCCAAAACTTCTGGGTTGCCCTGGCCCTGGGCGTGCTGGTCACATCGGCTTTTGGCTGGGTGCTGGCTCTGCCCGCCCTGCGGGTCAAAGGCCCCTACCTTTCGATGGTCACAATTGCCTTTGGCACCATCGTCTACGAAGTGGTCAATTCCAGCGCATTACAGCCGATCCTCGGTTCGCAGGGTGGCCTGGGCCGCATCCCTCGCCCCATGACCGAACGCGACCCGCGCACCGACCTGATCTACCCGGTCAGCAACAAAGCCGAAGATAACGTTCAGCTTTTCTGGACAGCGATCATTATCGGCCTGTTCGCCCTGCTGTCGCTCTACCTCGTGCGTAGCTTTATGCGCACCCGCTGGGGCCGCTCGCTGATCGCCATCCGCGAGAACGAAATCGGGGCCGGGTCGGTCGGGATCAATGTCACCCGCTCCAAAACGCTGGCCTTCGTAATTAGCGCGGCGATGGGCGGGGCGGGCGGGGTGTTGCTGGCCTACAGCTTCAACGCGATTGACCCGACTTTCTCGCTCCTCAACGTCTCGGTCAGCTACGTCACCATGCTGATCCTGGGTGGAACCGGCACGCTCTACGGCCCGGTAATCGGGGCCGTCCTGATTACGCTAATCCCGCAGTTCCTCAACAACTTCAAAGAAGCCGCTCCCAACACTTTCGTCTTTTCCTTCGATGGTCTTAACGGCTACCTCACCCCGGTCGTGCTGCTGCTGCTGGTGATCGGCTACCTGGTAGCCCGGCGCGTCCTGCGCAACGAACGGCTGACCTATTACCTGGGCTGGGCCGCCGCTATCGTGGTGATCCTCAACAGCATCGAGATTTTCAAAGGGCTGACCAACGCTCTGGGTAGCCTCAACGGGGTTAACTTCCCCAAAAGCCGCTTCGACGCCACCGACTGGCTCTTGATCCTTTTCTACTTCGTGATGATCGGGGCCGGGCTGTGGGTAATGACCAAACTGGGCCGTTCTATCGCCGTCAGGACGATTGCCGCCGCCTTTATTTTGTTCATTCCCAGCTTCTTCAAACTCGTAGAAGGCTTTGTCCAGAATAACAACGCGCCAAACTTCGACCCGGTGCGGATTTTACTGACCATGTACGGGGCAATTCTGCTGTACTTCCTCTACCTCGTGCCGGGCGGCATCGGCGGGTTGGCGGGCCGCTACATAGACCGCTTCTTCCCGACCAGCCACAAACTGACCGTCCGGCGCAACGCGACCCCGGCCCAGGCTCCCGCCTCGGCAGACGGTAGCGGCCCGGAAATAGCCGCCACTCCACCGCGCCGCACGTTAGCCTTCCACCGCGAAACCGCCGTGCGCCACGAAGAACTGCTGCGGGTGGCAAAAGTCGTGCGCGACTTCAAAGGTTTGCGGGCGGTAGATTCGGTCGAGATGAAGCTCGAAAGCGGCACGGTTCACGCCCTGATCGGGCCAAACGGAGCCGGTAAAACCACCGTCCTGAACCTGATCAGCGGCCTCTACCCGGTGTCGTCGGGTGAAATTCTCTTTAACGGCGAACGTATTGACGGCCTCAAACCCTACCGCATCGCCGAAGCCGGAATTAGCCGCACTTTCCAGAACTTGCAGGTCTTTGGCGATATGACCGTGATCGAAAACGTGATGGTCGGGTTCCATCTGCACACGAAGCAGGGCTTTTGGGCTTCGCTGCTGGGTCTGCCCCAGGTGCGGGCCGAAGAAGGCCGGGTCGAAGCTCTGGCAATGGAACTGCTCGAATTTGTGGGCCTGGCCGACCGCGCCTACAACAAAGCCAAAGATTTGCCCTACGGCTACCAGCGTTTGCTCGAAATCGCCCGCGCTCTGGCCGTCGAGCCGCAGGTGCTGCTGCTGGACGAACCGGCGGCGGGCCTCAACCCGCAAGAGGTCGAGGAAATGGTCAGGCTGATCCGAAAAATCAAAGCCGAAGGCGTGACCGTCCTGTTGATCGAGCATCACATGGATTTAGTCATGGAAATCTCGGATGAGATTACCGTGCTGGACTACGGCAAGAAAATCGAGGAAGGCAACCCCGTGCGGGTGCAGAACAGCGAGAAGGTCAAAGAAGCCTACTTTGGCCCGGAGGTGGTGTTAGATGCTAGAAGTTAAAGGAGTGCGGGCCGCCTACGGGCGGATCGAGGCAATCAAAGACATTACGCTCACGGTCAACGAAGGCGAGATTGTCGTTATCGTCGGGCGTAACGGCGCGGGCAAAACCACCACGCTCAAAACGATTTCGGGTATTCTCCGGCCCAAAGCCGGGCAGGTCTTTTACGCCGGGCAGGACATCACCGGCATGTCGCCCCACCATATCGCCCGCCTGGGCCTGAACATGGTGCCGGAAGGTCGCCAGATTTTCGCCGACCAGACCGTCTGGGATAACCTGAACCTGGGCCTGAACTCGCGGCGGCTCAAAGACAAAGCCGCCTCGGACAAGCTGGAATACTGCTTTCAGCTTTTCCCTCGCCTCAAAGAACGCCTCAAGCAACAGGCCGGGACGCTTTCGGGCGGCGAACAGCAAATGCTCGCGCTCAGTCGCGCCCTGATGCAAGGCCCCAAACTTTTGATGCTGGACGAGCCGAGCCTGGGCCTCGCCCCGATCATCGTCACCGAGATCATGCAAGCCATCCGCGAGTTGCGCACGAAGGAAGGCATCACGATTTTGCTGGTCGAGCAAATGCGCTACGCGCTCCAGATCGCCGACCGCGCCTATGTGATCAAAACCGGCGGGATCGTGTGGCAAGGCACCGGCGAGGCGGCCCTGAAATCGCCCGAAGTCGAGGAAGCTTACCTGGGCAAGCGCAAAGAAGTCAGTGCCGCCGACGCCTAGACCATTCTTTATGTGTAGAATGAGGGCGAACCTATGAGATTAAAACAAGCTTTACGAAAATATAGTGCCGACCTGTACAAACGGTCTGAATTGGTCAAAGGTAAACTGGTAGTCCGGCGAATTCCTAATGCCTTTAGCAAACAGGGTTTTATGGAAACCTTTTTAAGCCAGACCCTCA
>JBBRBE010000134.1:0-17139 GCA_038206175.1 Chloroflexia bacterium | reverse complement strand
TTCGACCCAAACTCGGCTGGCCTGGCTATGTTGCTGGATATTCTCAAGGGCTTCTTCCACAATTGCCATCAACTCGTAAACCTGGCCCGGTTCAAGGTTCGCGTCGGAACCGTGGGTGGTGAGGCGGGCCTGGCAATTATAAGCGACTTTCCAGCGTTTGAGGTAAAGGGTTACGGCCTCGAAAAGCGGCTCTTTGTAACCCTGGCGCAGGTCTAAAATAACTCCGCGTAGTTGCTGGCCTTCGTCGTGGCAAATCTTCTCAATAAACTGAGCTTTGGCGCGGGCAGCCGTATTTTCGGGTGGTAAGCTTTGGGCCAGGGCTGCCGCGCTGTACTCGATTCCAATCAGGGTTTTGGCGACGCCATCGTGTAGTTCCCGCGCCATCCGCAACCGTTCGCGTTCGCTTGTCAAAATCTCGATCCGGGCGCGGCTGGCTTCAAGCTGACTTACCTTGTCGCTCAGAGCCACATTACTTTCCTGGAGCGAGTTCATCAGCCTCAGAATGAGGACAACACTGGCTCCTACCAGGAGGAAAATCAAAAAGGTGAGTGTGACGCTGGGAATTGCCAGCCGTTCGAGCGGTTTAGCGGTTCCCATATAAGTTGCCAGATAAAACGAAGCGGTCGCGGCCAGGCTGATCCCGACCACCCCGGCCCAACCGTATATGATCGTGGCAAGCGAAATAGTCAGGTAGTGCAACTCGGTAATCGGCACTTCTTCGATCACCCAGTAGTCTACCAGGCCAATCAAAAGCTCCAGAACAACAATTGCCAGCACTACCGGCCCTTTGTGCTGGCGCAACCACGCAATGAACTTTAAAGCTTGCCGCGTAACCGCCACTTTGTAATTCCTAGCTGTTTTCCGAGCGCGACTATACCGATTTCTCTACCCACTTTGGGCCTTTAGACCCTTTTGTAGCATGTTATACTATTTAGGCAATAGGCACAAATTTTGTTTTTTGTGTGATCTGCTCCTTTATCCTACCTGTTTAATCGCCGCCGAGTTGGAGGAAAAATAGTTAGATGAGCAATGAGATTGCTCCAACCCTTGAACCTGAAATCGGCCCCTCCACCCCCGATAGCGGGCGAATTCGGGTCGTCATAGTTGACGATAATTTTGTGATGCGGGCCGGATTGCGGAGCGCGTTAGAACTTGAGGCCGATATTGAGGTCGTCGGCGAGGGTGAAACCGGGCTGGACGCGGTGAGGCTGGCCCAGGAACTCGTCCCAGACTTGATTATTATGGATTTTCGGATGCCCCGCCTCGACGGGGTGAACGCCACCCGCCAGATTGTAGAAGCTCAACCGCAGGCCCGTATTCTGATGACTACCTGGAACGAGGAGCCGCAAACTCTGGTCGAGGCGATCCTGGCCGGGGCAAAAGGCTATCTCGTGCATGGGCGGTTCAGCCTGAGCGAATTTACTGCGGCGGTGCGGACGATCCGAGAAGGCGGAGCTTTGATTACGCCTTCGCTGGCGCCGGTGTTACTTGAAATGATCCGAAGCAGTGCCGGTGAACATGCTTCAATCGCTTCGGTTTCGCCCGCTGTTCCCGCAACCGCCGAGAGCAATCCTGCCGCCGCGCTGGACCCGGCCCAAACGCCCCTTTACAGACTGCTTACCCGGCGCGAACGAGATATTTTGGAACTGGTGCAGCAGGGTAAGAGCAACCGTGATATTGCCGACACTCTCACTATCGAAGAAAAGACGGTCAAGAATCACATCAACAGTATTTACTCGAAATTACACCTGCGCAATCGCTATGAGGCGATTACTTTACGGCGTGGGCCTAGAATTTCGCCTCTTTCCAACTAAAAACTTAGGCCCCCGGCCTACCTGTTATTTGGGTCTGTAGGCCGTTTCTTTTAGAGGCTAAAAGTAGTACCTTAGACAAGTAAGGAACTGAGAAAATATTTTCCGAGCAATAATCATCAACTATTAACTACATTTTACTTACTCCTATATCAAGAGCAAGGTTGAGCCGATACAACCTTGTTCTTTCATTTTATAAGCCTGGCGTTAGATTTCTCATAAGCCTGGCGTTACACTTCGCGCCCTGAGAGGTAGCTTCTGCTAAACCGCATGGGGCAGAAGTATACAGACATTTAGGCTAAAGAGTCTTTCCTGCCTTTAAACCCCCTGAATTCCTGCTTTTCAATTGTCACCTGTGAAAGCTGACGCAATATTTGTAAGGTTGATTGTAAGATTGAAGTGATATAGTGACTTAGACCACATAACCAGGAATGTGATAATGGTACAATTTGAAGGTGTAACCTGGCGTAGGCTACATCATAAGTACCGTACAGGCGCAATCACCCCATCTCACCTGACATTAAGGCCAGGGTCAGAGTGACTAGCACCAAACAATTGATAGGGGAATGACTATGGCGGGCAATATTTTACTTACTCCTTGTGGAGCGTTTGAGGTTTTTGTAGAAACCGAGTTAAATCTGGCGGTGACACGTTTCGACCAGGAAGCGGCGGCTGTTTACATCTATTGTCATCGAACTCCACCGCAGGAGCCGAGTCGCCGGGTGCTGGTAATCACCGAGGCCAACCGGGGCCGGATTGCCGTCTGTATCGAAGCTACCTATGGTCTGTTCGAGGGCGATATCCATCACTACGTCCGTCAAATCGGGACGGTCAGCCACGAAGATGCGTTATCCAAGCTGGAACCACTGGCGCGGGAAGCTTACGAGATCGTGATGGCCTGGAAACCTAGTTTTGTCGAGATTGGCGAGTACGCTTTCCTACCAAACTAAATAAGCAGTTTCTTTGAAAAACGTCACACCCACTCCCCCGCCGGGGGCTTCCGATAACCCTGAGCTACCTCTGGCTGTATTGCCAGAGCCGGAACTTTCCGGGCCGCGTGCATTGCCACGTCGAGCTTTGCGCCCTGGCTCCCTTCTAACCCTGGCGACGGTCTGGGTTGTGATAATCGTAGTAGTTTGGTTTGTTCTTCACCCTCTTTTCAATATTGCTTTCCCGCTTTACCCTTCTGAAATAACCGGGCGAATCGCCGGAGCATTAGGCAGTCTGTTGTTGGACGTTGGCCTTTTGCTGGCTTGTAGCGTTGGCTCGACTGCGCTGGGCCTGACGATGCTGGGCTGGTGCGGTTTTCGGGCCGACGCGACCGGATTGGCCGGAGCCGAACGGCTTCTTTTTGGCGTCGGCGTTGGGCTGGGCTTGAATATCGGCCTGGTGCTGGGTTTGGGCGTGCTGGGCGGGATCAACTGGCCGGTGGCTTACGGTCTGCTGGTGGTCGAATTAGGGCTTGGCCTGTGGCAGTGGCCTTCTTACCGCCCCTTGCTCAAGGAAGCCGGGCCGAACCTCTCGAAGTGGTGGCGCGAAGCCGGGTGGCTCGAAAAGAGCCTGGTTGTCTGGTTAGGGCTGGTGGCCCTGGCGACTTTGCTGCTGGCTCTGGCTCCGCCGCTGGCCTGGGACGCCCTGATGTATCACCTCGCAGGGCCGCGCCAGTACCTGGCTGCCGGGCGGGTCGAGTATTTGCCGCGCCTCGGTCAGGCCAGTTTCCCCTTTGGGGCCGAAATGCTTTTTACCTGGGGTCTGCTCCTGCATGGGGATGGGCTGGCCCAGGCTTTTAGCTGGCTTTTCGGGGTGCTGGGAGCGGGGGCTTGCCTGGTGCTGGCCCGGCGGTGGATGGCTCCGGCCCTGGGTAGTGGCCCGGCGCGGCAGGCCGGTCTGCTGGCGGCGGCGTTATATGTATCCGGGCAGCACGTCTGGCTGCTGATGACCTGGGCCTATACCGACCTTTTGATTGCCTTTTACGGGCTGCTGGCAGTGCTGGCTTTGCTGGTGGCTCTGGAAAAACTGGCGACCGGCGGAGCTTTGCGCTATTCGGCTCTGGCTGGCGGAATGGCCGGGCTTGCCTGTAGCGGCAAATATACGGCGGTAGCGGTTGGGGCCGGGGCCGGAGCAGGTGCGCTAGTCTACGCTTTTCTGGGTCAGGTGCGGCCTCGGCTGCGGCAAATCCTGACGCAGGGCGGCATTTTTGCCCTGTTTGCGGCTCTGGCTTTCGCGCCCTGGCTGGTGCGCAACCTGCTGGGGGCGGGCAATCCGTTTGCCCCTCTTTTCGGCGGGATTCGCGGCTGGCCCCAGGAAGAAATCGCCGCGCTAACTTCTCAGGACGGCGGCGTACCGCTTTCGCCTGCCGTAGTGCTGGGCCGTCCTTTCCAACTGGTCTTGACCGGGCGAGATGGCGGTTCTTTCGATGCCACCCTTTCGCCGCTCTTCCTGGCTTTTGCGCCGTTGGCTATCTGGGCTGCCGGACGGTCTCGGCTGGTAGCGGCTTTGTGGGCGGCGGTGGGAGTAAACTACCTGGGCTGGCTGGTGGGCATCCGGCTAAGTGGCGGAGCCGATCATTCCCGGTTGCTGGTGGCGGCTTTCCCCCTCCTGGCCCTGGCAACCGCTTACGCCCTGGTAGATTTTTGGCGTTTAGGTCTGGTCGGGCGGCAGGCCCGGCTTTTGCGCGGCCTGGCAAGGCTGGTGGTGGCGGGCTTTCTGGCGGCCAGTCTCGTCAGCCTGACCCTTTTCTGGGTGGCAAACGACCCTTTACCTTTTCATACCGGCCTGCAAACACGGGACGAACGACTGGAAGCTCAGCTTGGCGACTATTACCGGGCCGCCCGCTTTGTCAATCAGCAGTTACCGTCAGAAGCTAAACTTACCATGTTTTTGGAGCCACGCGGTTATTACTTTCAGCATCTTCTCTCGGAAGACCACAATAGCGGTGGGCAATTCTTCTTCTATTTGACCCGCTACGGCACGCCAGAAGCGGTCTGGCGTGAACTTCGCGGGCGCGGTTCTACCCATATCCTCGTCAATGACAAACTCCTCAACTTCTTGCGCGAGACTGTAGAGTATAAGGCTCAGGACAAAGCCGTTGCCGGTCGCCTCCTTCTGGACGAAATGGAACGGCAGGGCTTTGCGGAAAAGCTTTATCAAGAAGCCGGAGCGTACACGGTCTACAAGCTCAGGTAGGCTTTCTTTCTTTCCCCACAGCAAAATAAACAGCCCTTTGTGAACTGAATAGCCAGAGCAATCAACTCATCTGCCAGAGCAAGATAATCCTGGCGTGCCAGAGCAATTGCAAAGTACGGGTTTTGGCCTTTGTCACGTCCTATTACCCTCTGTCACGCCCTGTCACACTATGTCATTCTGAGCGACGTTCAAGTAGGTCTTGAATACCCACAATCTAAGCGAAGAATCTTCTTCAATAAGCAAGATCGAGGTAGCTCAAGAAGATTCTTCGCTACGCTCACACCCGTAGGGCGAGACCGGGCGAGACCGGGCGAGACCGGGCGAGAAAGGACAGGCCAGACCCGGATTTTGCATTCGCCCTGCTTGGCGTGCCTACTTGTTTGTGACATATCCTAATGTTTGTTACAATTTGTCCAAACGATCAGGTGCTTGAAGTTCATCTTTTAAAATGTCCTGCTAGAGCAATCGAAGATAGAGAAAAACGAAAGGAAACTGGTAAGATGAGTGAAGAAACGCAGCGTTACGACCTGGCCGTCATCGGCGGCGGGCCAGGCGGCTATGTCGCGGCGATCCGGGCTGCTCAGATGGGTGCGAAAGTGGCCGTCATCGAGAAAGAGCGGTTGGGCGGCACCTGTCTGATCTGGGGTTGTATTCCCTCTAAAACGCTGATCCGCAGCGTCCAAATTTTGCAAGAAGCCCGCGAAGCCGAACGCTTTGGAATTGAATTAGACAAAGCCAGTTTGCGACCAAACATGGAAAAGATTATGGCTCGCAAAGATGCCGTGGTCAATCAGAACGTTAGTGGCATCGAAACGCTGTTCAAGGCTTACGGTATTGCCAACATCAAAGGCCACGGCACTCTGTTAGCTCCTAACCGGATCGGGGTCAAGGGTACCGGGCCGGAATTGCGGCAGGTCGAGGCGGCTAACATCATCCTCGCGTCGGGCAGCCAGATCGCTCGTCCACCTATCCCCGGCACTGATCTGGAAGGTGTCACCGATAGCGACCGCATGCTTTCGCTCAAGCACATTCCCAAAAGTATCGTGATCATTGGCGGCGGAATTATCGGCGTAGAGTGGGCCGGTATTCTGGCTCCACTCGGCACCAAAGTTACTATCGTCGAAGCTTTGCCCAACATCCTGACCCCGGTGGACGAAGAGATCATGAAACGTTTTGTGATACTGCTCAAAAAAACCGGGGTGAACATCATAACAGGGGCGAAAGTTGAAGCTATCGAGCAGAACGGCCAGGCCAAAGACGAGAGCGAACGGCTAAGTGTGCGCTACGTAATGGAAAAGAACCTGCCCGCCTACAAAACCGGGGTCGAGCAGAGCTACAAACCGCTTAACGAAACTGCCGATGGCACGGAGGGCGGGGCGGAAAATACTGTTCAGGCCGAACTGGTGATGGTAGCGGTTGGACGGACGCCTTATACCGATGGGCTGGGCCTGGCCGACCTGGGCGTGAAAATGAACCGGCGAGCGATCATCTCGAACCATCGCATGGAGACAAACGTTAAAGGGGTTTACGCCATTGGCGACGTGACGCAACGGATTATGCTGGCTCACGTTGCCAGCCACGAGGGAGAAGTTGCGGTAGACAATATTTTCGGCCATTCACGCCTGATGGACTACCGGGCCGTCCCGAACTGCATTTATTCGTCGCCGGAAATCGCCAGCGTCGGCCCGACCGAGCAAGAGTTAAAAGCCAGTGGCGTGGCCTACCGGGTAAGCAAATTCCCCTTCACGGCTCTGGGCCGGGCGGTGACGCTGGGCGACACTAACGGGTTGGTCAAGCTGTTAATTTCCGAAGAGCGCGGCGAGATTCTGGCCGGACATATTATGGGGCCGGACGCTACGGATTTGATCGCCGAACTGGTGCTGGCGGTGCAGCAACGCCTCAAACCCGAAGATGTAGCCCATACTATTCACGCCCACCCGACGCTGCCGGAAGCCATCCAGGAAGCCGCCCTCGGTGCGATGCCGGGTGCCAGCCCGATCCATTTCAAAAAGAGTAATCTCGGAGGTTAGCAGCCCTCAACTGGCCGTCAGTCAAAAAGGTTTGATTGACGGCCAGTTGTTGCAGACTAATTGCTTAAATCATAGGTTACAAGTTAAGGTTGTGCAGAAGTTGTCAGGATTACTTCGCGGCCAGGACCGCCCTGGAATAAATTCCGGGCTGAGCTATAAATGTCGGTATGAAACCGACAGTTAAAAAGCAAATGTCGAGTATTTAGCAATCGGTTTTTAACCGATTTTGATACCTCAGCCCGGAATTCATTCCAGGGCGGTCCTGGCCGCACACAGGTTTTGAGCGTCAAAGTCAGGGTCTACAACCCGACACCAGGCTTAAAACCGCCGTTCTGGTATTTGACAAGCTCATCAAAGCCTTAAGTTGTAGCCAATCGCTTAAATATAAAGGAGTAGCTAAATGAAAAAAGTTGGTTTTGTCGGCCTGGGTATTATGGGTACTGGAATGGCCGGACAGTTGTTGCAAAAAGGTTTCGAGGTGACAGTCTGGAACCGGGATAAGACCAAAGCCGGGCCGCTGGTCGAGCAAGGCGCACGCCTGGCCGCTTCCCCGGCGGAACTGGCCGCCGAGGTCGAGGTTGTGCTGAGCATGCTACGGGACGATGCTGTGGTACGAGAAGTTTTGCTTGGGGCGGAAGGGCTGATTGCGGCGGCCCGGCCCGGCACTTACTTTGTAGATATGAGTACGGTGACACCGGCGATGGCCCGCGAACTGGCGGCGGCGGCAAAGGCTAAAGGTTGTCCTTTCCTGGATGCGCCGGTTTTGGGTAGTAAAGGGGCGGCGGCCAGTGGCGGTTTGAGCATCCTCGTGGGCGGTGAAGCGACTGACCTGGAGGCCGTGCGCGAGGTGCTGGCGGCGATGGGCCAGACGATTACCCACGTCGGGCCGAACGGGACAAGTGCGGTCTTGAAGCTGGCGAACAATCAAGTAGGGGCGGTGGTGCTGGCGGCTCTGGGCGAAAGCCTGGCTTTATGCGAAACGTCGGAACTAACAATGAGCCGCGAGGCTGTACTGGATATTCTGGTTGGTACTGCCGGGCGCGTCAGCAGTATGAAGAAGCCTAAAATCGCCGAACGCAACTGGGAAACCGAATTTGCCCTGGAACTGATGCACAAAGACCTGACCCAGACTCTTCAAGCCGCTAACGAACTAAACGTACCGATGCCGGTACTCGCTTCCGCCCGCGAGGTCTTCCAGCGCGCCCGGCACGATGGCAAAGGTCAACTTGATTTCTCGGCCATAGCCGACCTCAGCGAAGCCTGATTGTTCTAGCAAAGGTTTTAGTTTCAGGGGACATATAGATTCTAGTTCGGGAAATTTGCCTGTAACTATAGTGCTGAATTACAAGAAAGAGCCAGAAAAAGGGGCGAGTCAAACTTTTGACTCGCCCCTTTTTCTTGTGTGTTCGATTTAGCGACCGCGTATTTTAGGCAGTACTTGCCGCCCGAAGAAATCAATCACGCTTTGCTGGTCGGGCTGAGCCGTTCTATGAATTTGCAGTTCAAGCGTCAAAAGAGAGTGTACCGGGCTGTACTCAGGGTAATTTAAGGTCTTTAGCACTTGCTTCGAGCAGAACCACCAGCGTTTCGCCTTCGTTGATTTTGCCGTCCATTTTGCCTGCGCTACCCTGTAGCATCTGGGCTAAATCTTTCTTGGCGAGCGGGCCATACACCAGCACTACGGCTACCCGGTCGCCCTTCGTGTAATACTGAAGGGACATGGGCGAGAAGGTCATATTGGCGGCAGTCGTCCAGCCTTTGTCGCTCATCTTGGCCGAGTAGAAGCCGGAAAGACTGGTCGCTTTTTCGGCGGTAGCGAAGATACCGTACTTGGTATCATTAAAGTTCAGTCCCTGACCCAAACTGCCGAGGCTCTTGGTGTCTATATCAATCTTGCGGGAGCTGGCCGGGGCGGGCATATCGCCCACATCACTGAGGCTGCCCAGCACCATCAACACGCCCGCAATCAGGCCGACCCCGATAAAGAGGATGCAGCCCACAAAGGCGATCCCGACCCAACGACTCCCTTTTTCTGCCGGGGCCGAGCCATAATTAGACAACTCAGCTTCCTGCGCTTCGCTCGAAGCGTCGTTATCTCCTTTTGAGAAGGTCGAACTAGCCATCGGGCCACTGGTTGTGTTATCCCGTACCGACCAGGATTGGGCCGGGGCGGATGAGGGCGTAGCCGCCGTGGCAGTTGCATAGGCAGGCTCGGCCACCGCGACAGCCTGAAAAACTGGTTGGGCCTGAACCTGGGTTGCTTCTTGCCCGGCCAGCCAACTCTGCGCCGAAGGTAAGGCAGGATTGGCCGCGTCGTTGCGGGCGACTTTTTCCAGGGCGGCGCGGGCTTCCTTCAGGTTGCTGGAGGTAAAAGCTAGCCATAACAGCACGTTGCTCTCGTCAGGGTAACGCTGGTTGAGGGTTAGAAGGCTGGCGTGGGCGGCGGCGGTATTACCGGACTGGGCCAGCACCACCGCGCTATTGAACATTTGGAGGTCGGTAGGGTTCACAAGTTTGCTCCGATGAAATGCTACAACTATACTAAAGATTAGGTTTATTAGAAATTGCTAAGAACTTTATTACACTATATTATACCGCACATTAGCGAGTCTACCAGTCAGTTAGAGCAACCCATATTTCCTATATGACCCTGACTTTCTAGCTGCCGACCACCTGTGCCGGTTTGAAGAAGCCGTGCAGGGCCGCGTAAGTTTCTTCAGGAGCTTCTTCGGGCAGGAAATGACCGCCCGGCACGCTCTCACCACGCACATCTCTGGCTCGTTCGCGCCAGCTTGCGATGGGGTCATACTTGCGCCCGACAAAGCCTTTCTCGCCCCACAATACCAGTAGCGGGCATTCAACTTGCCGTCCCAGGTTTATGTCGGCTTCGTCGTGGGTCAGGTCAATCGAGGCGGAAGCGCGGTAGTCTTCGCAGGTGGCTTGAATAGTAGCCGGGTTGCTAAAGCACCGCACGTATTCGTCTACCGCCTCGGCCAGAAAAGCCCCCTCGTCGCGTCCCCAGTGGCGCAATTTCTTACGCAGATAATATTCCGGGTCGGCTCCGATCAACCGTTCCGGCAGGTCGTAAGGCTGGATCAAGAAGAACCAGTGGTAGTAAGCCGTGGCAAACTCTCGGTCGGTCGTCATATACATCTGGTAAGTTGGTACGATGTCCAGGACGGCTAATCGCTCCACCCGGTCGGGCCAGTCGAGGGCTAGCCGATGGCCTACCCGTGCGCCCCGGTCGTGACCGGCTACCCTAAAAGAGCGGTAGCCCAGGCTTTCCATTACCTCGGCGGCGTCGCGGGCCATTTCGCGTTTCGAGTAAGTGGCGTGGTCGGGGTCGGCGGGTGGTTTGGAGCTATCGCCGTAGCCGCGCAGGTCGAGAGCCACCACGGTAAAATCCTGAGCCAGGCGCGGCCCGATTTTATGCCACATAACGTGGGTCTGGGGGTAGCCGTGCAGCAGCAGCAAGGGTGGGCCGTCGCCACCTCGCCTGAAATTAATCCTGGCTCCACTGGTCTCGACTTCTCCCGGCTCGAATCCTTCAAACATTCTCTTACTCCTCTGCGAGAAAGCTACTTTGAACACCTTCGTTGTTTTATTCTCTGGCTCAATAATGCCTGGGCCGCGTTGCCCCTCTTCTATCGGTATGCTATCATGCTTGTATTAAAAAAGCATATTTCAATGCCCTGAACCAGTCCGATAACCTGCTCCGAGTTCACAGGAGATTTTGCTATGCGACGGACGAAAAAATTAGCTGGCCTTGCTTTGAGCCTTCTCGCGCTGGTGTCTTTAGGATTGACGGCTTGCGGTGGCGAGAACGTTACCCCTGGGCTTCCGGCTACGCGGTCTCCCTCGGCCAGCCCGACTTCCGGCCTGAAAGGATGGAGCGGCACTATTACAATGTACGCTCAACGCTATACACCTGATTCCAACGGCGCAAAAACGCCGCTTAAAGCTTTTCGAGCCGTAGCCGACGAGTACGAAAGCCTGCATCCCGGCTTAAAAATACAGTTCGTAGACCAGAAGTTCCAGGATTATAACGAGGTAGTACGGACTAAAGCCGCTCAGGGTGAGTTGTGGGACGTTTTCTGGGCGCAGTGGGAAAGCTTCAACAACGGTCGCCTACCCGCCGGAATTGCTCAAAATCTCACACCTTATTTCAAACAAAAAAATCCTTATGTGCCGGACGGTCAGAACTGGGATTTTGTGATGAATAGCAATACCATCAAAGAAACTGCCGCGCCGGGTGGTATCAGCTACAACATTAACGCCGATTTTATGGCAACTGGTTTTTTCTACAATAAGAAGCTTTTTGAAAAAGCCGGAATCTTCCAACCGGCCCGTTCCTGGACTGAATTACTGGCCGACTGCCGCAAGTTGCGCGACGCGGGTATTCAGCCGTCGCCGGGTATACCTAATTTTAGCTGGTGGTCGCGCCACTTTCTAAGCGATTTTTACTACAAGGATTACGATACTATCGCGGGCTTCGACAAGTTACCGGGCGTCTCGACCTTAGACGAAGCGGTAGCGATTAACAAAGGCATATTAAGCACTAAAGACCCGCGCTTTATGGGTTGGTGGCCGATTTTCAAACAGTTTAGCGATTTTTGGCCTAAAAATTATCTCGCCCAGCCACTCGACAACGCCGATAAAGCTTTCCAGGATTTCGCCAACGGTCAGGCCGCAATTTACTACACCGGGAGTTGGGCTTTTAACGACCTGCGCGATGCCGGAGTAAATTTTGAGGTAGGTGTTTTCAACTTTCCTCTGATCGGGTCGGAAGTGACCCCGCTTAGCAATGGCGTAGATGTTTCTAATGCGGGCGGTGGGCCGGGTGCGGGCTACCAGTTTGCCCTTTCTAGCCCGTCCTCCAACCGAACTTTAGCCGAACCCGGTAAAGCCGAGGCGGTGCTGGATTGGTTACGTTACATCGGCACGACAAAAGTCGCCGAGCGGGTTATCAACGAGGAAGGCAGTTTTATTTCGCTGTGGCCGCGGGTTGCGCCTAAACCCGGTTCGGAACTCTTGATTTCGCAAGCTAATTTGCGTTCGCGCACGGTGCGGGTTGGCCTGTCCAGTCCGGCCCTGGAAGCAACCCTGCAACGAACTTTCAGCGATTACCTGGCCGGAACAGTCGGTCTCGATGTCGCCAGCCAGACGGTGCAAGTGGCTCTCGATAAGGCCGCCCAGGATTATGCGGCCCTCTACAAGCTGAACTATGCCGACTTTAAGTGACAAACCACTGCCTGAGATAAGATAAAGCTGGAATCAAAAAGACGGTAAAACCAGGGTTTTACCGTCTTTCTAATATTGCTTCGCGCTTCAAACCGGCTACTGGCTTTGGGCAAACCGGCCTGAATTGCCCTGTTCAGGAAGCGGCTACCAGCCGTTTTTCCTGTTTGGCCGCTTCACGCTGGAAGATCTCCTGGAGGTAGCGGCCCGTGTGCGAGGCTGGAACCTGAGCTATAGTTTCCGGCGTACCTTCGGCCACGATCTGCCCGCCCCGGTAGCCTCCTTCCGGCCCGATGTCTACCACCCAATCGGCTACCTTGATAATATCCAAATTATGCTCGATTACCAGCACGCTGTTACCCTGGTCAACCAGCCGTTGCATGATGTCAATCAGTTTCGAGACATCGTGAGTGTGCAGACCAGTGCTAGGCTCGTCCAGCAGGTAAAGAGTTTTGCCCGTGGCGCGTTTGGATAGCTCGGTCGCCAGCTTCACGCGCTGGGCTTCACCGCCCGATAGCGTCGTGGCCGGTTGGCCCAGCCGAATGTAGCCCAGGCCCACGTCCACCAGCGTATCGAGTTTATTCTTGATCGAAGGCACGTTTACAAAAAACTCGCTGGCGACTTCGACCGTCATATCCAGCACATCGGCAATATTTTTGCCCTTGTAGTGAATTTCCAGAGCTTCCCGGTTGTAACGCGCTCCGTGGCAGACCTCGCACGGCACATAGATGTCCGGCAAGAACTGCATTTCGATCCGCACGATCCCGTCTCCCTGGCACGCTTCGCAGCGTCCGCCCTTGACGTTGAACGAAAAGCGGCCCGGTTCGTAACCACGGGTGCGCGATTCCGGCACCTTCGAGAAGATGTCGCGGATCTGGGTAAAGACGCCGGTATAGGTGGCCGGGTTCGAGCGGGGCGTGCGACCAATCGGAGCCTGGTCAATCTCGATAATCTTGTCAATATGCTCGATGCCCAGCAACGTATCGTGTTCGCCGGAGCGTTCTTTCGAGCCGTACAGAACGTGAGCCAGCTTTCGGTAAAGCGTATCGGTGATCAGGGTGCTTTTACCGCTCCCGCTCACACCCGTGACGGCTACAAACTTACCCAGAGGCACGGTCAGGTCAATGTTTTTGAGGTTGTTCTCCCGCGCACCCTTCAAGACCAGCGATTTGCCGTTACCCTTGCGCCGCCGCGAGGGAATCGCAATCTCCCGCGTGCCGCTCAGGTACTGCCCGGTGATCGAGAGCGGGTTCCGAGCCACTTCTTCCGGCGTACCCTGGGCTACCACCTGCCCGCCGTGGATGCCTGCGCCCGGCCCCATATCAATCAAGTAGTCGGCAGAGCGGATCATCTCTTCGTCGTGTTCCACCACGATCAACGTATTGCCCAGGTCGCGCAAGCGCAAGAGCGTAGCAATTAACCGGGCGTTATCGCGCTGGTGCAAGCCGATGCTCGGCTCGTCCAGAATGTACAAGACGCCCATGAGCGAACTACCGATCTGGGTTGCCAGCCGAATACGTTGGGCTTCGCCACCCGCCAGGGTCGTCGCCGAACGGTTGATCGTCAGATAATCGAGGCCCACATCTATCAGGAAACCCAGGCGACTTTGAATCTCCTTGAGTACCTGCCGGGCAATCATCACCTCGCGGGCGTTTAGCTTCCCGGCCCCGCTCTGGTGGCCGTCCTCGACCGCCAGGGTGTGAAAGAATTCGACCGCTTCGCTGATTGACATGCGGGCGACATCTACGATGGATTTATCGGTAATCGTGACGCTGACAGCTTCTTTTTTGAGGCGGCTACCCTGGCAAACCGGGCAGGTTTTGCCCAGCATGTACTTTTCGATTTCGCCTTTCATGTAGTCGCTGCCAGAGTCTTTGTAGCGTTTCTTGAGGTCGGGAATAACTCCTTCAAAGGTAGCTTCGGTGGTCTGGCTGCCGCGTAGCTTGACCGAAAGCATTTCGCTATTGATGCCGTAGAGTAACGCGCCCATCTGTTCCGGCGTGAAATCTTTGAGCGGCGTTGCCAGGTCGAAGCCGTAACGGTCGCCGACTGCACTGAGCAAAGCACTCATATAGGTGCTGCTGAACTGGCCCAGGCGGTTCCAGGGCAGTACCGCACCTTCGGCCAGGGTCAAATTGCGGTTGGGTATAACCAGGTCAGGCTCGAAGTCCAGCACCTCACCCAGGCCGCTACATTCGGGACAGGCTCCGTGAGGCGTATTGAACGAAAAAGTGCGCGGCTCGATCTCGCCGACGCTGATGCCACAATACACGCAGGCGTAATTCTCCGAAAAATAAAGCTCTTCTTTATCTACTACTCCCACCGTAAGAATACCGCCGCCCAGCTTGAGCGCGGTTTCGATAGAGTCGGTCAGGCGGTTCTTCTCGCCATAGACCCCGTTTTCGTCCCGCCGGATGACCAGGCGGTCAACTACGGCCTCGATAGTATGTTTTTTATATTTCTCAAGCTCGATTTCATCTTCCAGATCGCGCACTACCCCGTTGACGCGTACCCGCACGAAACCTTTCTTGCGTAAGTCCTCGAAAACAGCTTTGTGTTCGCCTTTGCGGTCTTTGATAATCGGCCCCAGGATCAAAAGACGGCTGCCATCGGGCAGGTCGGCCACGGTATCTACAATTTGTTGGATCGTCTGGCGGCTGATCTCGCGGCCACAATTCGGGCAATGCGGATGGCCGATCCGGGCAAACAGCAAACGCAAATAGTCGTAAGTTTCGGTAATCGTGCCGACGGTCGAACGCGGGTTGGAACTGCCGCTTTTCTGGTCAATCGAAATGGCCGGGGATAAGCCTTCGATAAAATCAATGTCCGGCTTTTCGACCAGACCTAAAAATTGCCGGGCATAAGCCGACAGCGACTCTACATAACGTCGCTGCCCTTCGGCATAAATCGTGTCAAAAGCCAGGCTGCTCTTGCCGCTACCCGACAAACCCGTGATTACCACCAGCTTGTCACGGGGCATTTCAATATCAATATTCTGGAGATTATGCTCTCTGGCCCCTTTGACAATTATTTTGTCGTGTATCAAGTGGAAAACCTCGAATTTATGGTATAAGCAGGAAAATTTTATTTACTCTGACAAGTCTATATAATAGCACAAATTTACTGACTTTTCTAGGTAATTTATATACGCAAAGGCGAACTATAAGTTTCGGTTCGAGAAAGAATTAAAGAATTAAGGCTAGTTTTGCTGGCGCGTATCTTGTTAAGAATTAGTCCAGTAGGCCCAGGTTGAGCCAGTGGGTTTATCACTAAAAGCACAAGTACGAAAGGAAACCAAATTGGCAGACAAGCAGACCCGAAACGAGCCTGAACGCGCCTATGATCTGGTAATAATCGGGGCTGGCCCGGCGGGTAGTATGGCCGTTGATGAAGCTCTGGCCTCTAAAAAGCGGGTCGCTCTGGTTGAGCGGGACAAGTTGGGCGGCACCTGTCTTAACTACGGTTGCGACCCGACCAAGACGCTGCTGCACATCGCCCATCTACGGCACTGGACGGGCCGGGCCGATGAGTACGGGTTACGGTTGCCACTGGCCGAGGTAGATTGGGCCGGGGTACAGGCGCGAGTAGGCCGGGTGATCGAGCAGATGCGCGGCGGGCCATCTCCCCAGGCCGAAGAAGCTTTGCGTAAGAGGGGCCTCGATCTTTTCAAGGGCCAAGCATCCTTCCGCTCTCCACACGAGATAGAAGTGAACGGCCAGGTTTTGCGGGCCGAGCAGATTTTAATTGCCGTCGGTAGCTTGCCGAGCGTGCCGCCCATCAAAGGCTTGAAAGAGAGCGGTTATATTACCAATATCGAGGCGGTCAGCTTACCCGCCGTACCGGGCCGCCTGGCCGTGCTGGGTGGAGGCGTAATCGGGATCGAGTTTGCTCAGATGTTCAGCCGTTTCGGAGCCGAAGTTACCGTGCTAGAACACTCCGACCAGATGCTGGCGACGGAAGACCGCGAACTGGCCGACCAACTCTGCGGCCTCTTACTGGAAGAAGGAATCCGCCTCGTACACGGTATCGAAATGCAGGAAGTGCGCCGGGAGAAAGAAGGCAAACGGCTGACTTACAAGTGCGAAGGCGGGCTGGAAGAACTGCTGGTAGACGAAATTCTGGTGGCGGTAGGGCGTGAACCAGCTTTGGAGGGTTTGAACCTGGAAGCGGCGGGCGTTGAGTCTTTCGAGAAGGGCATCCGGGTTGACCCAACGCTACGGACGAACGTGCCGCATATCTGGGCGGTGGGCGACATCGCCAGCCCTTACCAGTTTACTCACATCGCCAGCGATCAGGGTGCGCTGGCGGTGCGGAATGCCTTTGCCGCCAGGCCCCAGGCGTTCGTGGACAAAGCAATTCCGTGGGTGACATATACCCAACCGGAACTCTCGCACGTCGGGCAGACCGAAGAAGAATTGCGCGAGGCCAGGACGGACTACAAAGCCCTGCGTTTGTCTTTCGCCGGGGTCGAACGAGCCGTAACTGACGGCGAAACTGTCGGTACTCTCAAGTTGCTGGTCTCGCCGCAGGACGGGCGCATCCTGGGCGGCCACATTCTCGGCCCGCAAGCGGGTGAACTTATCGCGCCGGTAGTGCTGGCGATGCGTCACGACCTCACGGTGGGGCAACTGGCCGAGACAATCTTGCCCTACCCAACCCTGGCCGCCGCCGTCCGGCAGGTCGCGCAACAGCAATAAAGCAGGGCGATTACAAAGTCGAGATGTCACACCATGTGTACTGTTCGACGGTTGCATCACCCCTGCTGTTCGATCTTATCCGTAGCCTGTGGTTTGTAAAGTGGGTTGTGGTCGAACGGACTCACAAAAGGCTACACTTAACCTCGAACAGGGTGGGGTGATGCAACCGTCGAACAA
>JBBRBE010000133.1:0-17169 GCA_038206175.1 Chloroflexia bacterium | reverse complement strand
TGTGGTAGTAGGCTTACTTAACTGCAAGGGCCGTTGTGATCTGGCTCAGGTCCGCCGGGAGATGGAGTATGACCCTAATCTCGCCCTCGAATTATTGCTTACCAACCTTTTGTCAAGCAAATGACTATGCAACCGCCCTGGTAAATTACAGAAAACTATTGCCCAAAGCCAATTTGTGTTTTATAATCAGGATTAAGCCAAGCTTTTAATACGGACGCCTTATCACCAATCTGGTTTAGGTTTTTGCCAGGGGAAGTATCTTTAAGGTACTAATACCTCTTAAACCAACCTATGCTACTACAAGGATGCCCAAACTATGTCTGCTGAAAAACACTCCTCACCCTCTGATGCTAGCAAGACCCGGCAAGACCAACTTGAGAATACCCAGGAACAAGAACCTGACCAGACCGGCCAGGTAATTAAAGTGGTTGGAGCCTCGACTATTGAACGCGCCCGGCTTAAGCCGAGTAATCTTACTCCTGCCGATGTGCGCCAGCTTCAGCCAGTGCTTGGCAACCGGGCTATAGGTCGGCTCCTTCAAAAAGCCCAGGTAGAACGTCAGGCGGCGGTTCCGGTTCAACCGGCGGCGGCAATTCCCCCGGCCCAGGCTACAGTGCAGCGTACCGAGGCGGACGCCGTTAAGCGGGCTAACAAACTCCACCCTGGCGGCAAGTATCAAAATTGGGGTCAGGTTCGGGCGGCTAAAGATTTGCCGGTTCGTCCTATCGCTAAAAACTGGAAAAGTATTTATAAGGCTTACCTCAAAGAGCCTAAAGGAAGCCGTAAGCTGGAAGACCTCTATGCGGAGGCCGACCGCCTGACTACGATTGACGCCCGGCATTGGAGCGAACCGCAAGCCCGCCGCGAAGCCGAAGCGGTGCTGAACCAGTTAGTGGAGTGGCAGGCCAAGCTCAAGAAAAAGGGCGAAATTTTCGCTCGTCCGGCCCTGGCCTTGCGTATTAAGGCCATCCAGGAGCATTTTCTGATGCCGATCCGCAGCATGAAGGCTAAAGGCCGCGCCGCCCGCAAACCCGGTGCTAAGGGGCAAACCAGCCTGGACATGCCTACCGGGGGTAGCCTCGATCTGTGGAATAAAATCAACCCGGCCACCAACCAACCTCAGGGCCTCGGCGCGGGTGGAATGGGTTATGGGCGGCACGGTATGTTTACCGATGACGAAGGTAATCAGGAACAAGTATTTGTTAAAAAGCAGAAAATGAAGAAATCGGAAGCTCTGGCCGAGCAAGCTTTTGGCAAGTCGCTTTACGATACCCCCGCCGGAGTGCAAGACCAGTATTTAGGTTTTATTCAGGAGGAACACGAGAAGTTCAAGAACGAGATGACCATTGCGCTCCAACTTGACCACGAAAATGTAGTTAAAACCTATGGCGGTGCTATCTCGGTTGGCAAGGGTGGTCAGGAAAAAGCTTATATGATGCTCGAAGTGTTAAGCACCGACCTGCGAAAATTAATTGCAGGCGGTGCGATGAGTGAGCCAACCAAGTTGAACATTATGAAGGGCGCACTCGCTGGTCTGGCCCATGTACACGGCAATCGCATCATTCATCGAGACATCAAACCTGAAAACATCATGATGGATGGGGCCGGAGTTCCCAAGTTGATTGACTTTGGTGAAGCCGTCACGCTGGCAAATGGGGCTGATAGTTTTAACACCCGCACTAAAGCTGGCACGATGGGCTACTACCACCCGGATAAAATCGTCCGGGCCGACGCCGAACGCCGCGACTTAACCTATGATAAATCTACCGATCTTTATGCTCTCAAAAAGAGTTTTGAAGAGATGCACGCCACGACCGCCGGGATTGACGCCTGGCTAGCTAGCTTCGACGCGATTGACGACGCCGGGCAATTAAAAGCCACCCTGGAAGGGTTAATGGCTCCACCTGTGGTGGCAGACGTAGAAGACGATGAAGCGGTCGTAGAAGCCCAAGAAGAAGAAGCCCAAGAAGAACTGGTCGAAGTTTAGCCCAGTCAGGATTTGCTTTTTAGAGCCGGATGTGGTAATATACTGTACGCCAGAGCTAAAGCCTGGTGCTTTAACAGCTAAAAAGCTAAAAGCTGCGAACAGGAGTAGTAAGCCTGCCCCGATAGAGAGTTGCCGACGGTGGAAAGGTAACGACAATGGCCGAACTCGCCTGGGAGTTGCACGAGTGAGCTAATCGTAGTATTATTAGCTCGTGCCGGGTTTGCCCGTTATAGCTTAATGAAGCGGACAAATTGCAACAAGCCGAATTCTGGGGACATAGCTCAGCTGGGAGAGCGCAACACTGGCAGTGTTGAGGTCAGGGGTTCGATCCCCCTTGTCTCCATCCTTTTCACGATAAGCGGTTGCATTTCATCGGTCAGGCCTAAAAGACCGAAAATCAAGCAGGGTGGTACCGCGCAAGGTTTGAACAAAACCTTTCGTCCCTGGTTTTTCTCCCCTTAACACAAGGGTTTGGAGGAAGCCAGGGACGAAAGGTTTTTTGCTTTATACAAGGTTTTACCCATTATGGAAAAGGTAGCAACTCAAACAGCCCCGGCCCCTTACCAGAACTGGGTCTTGCGCCGGGCCAGAGTAAGCGACGCCAGGGCGATCCGTGACGTCGCCCAGAGAACCTGGGAGGCAACCTATGCCGAGAATGTACTGCCTACCAATCGCCAGCGCGTGATTGCCAGCAGTTATTCGGACGATTCGCTGCGCCGGTCGCTCAAAGGGGCCGGGCGCGACAACTGGTTCTGGGTGGTCGAGGAAAGGCCACTTGGAACGGTGATCGGCTTTGCCGAGGTAATCTTGCGCGAACGAGACCGCTACCCTTCCGATGCGGAACTAACCCGCATCTACGTGCTACCCGAATGGCAACGCCACGGCCTCGGTCAGGCTCTAGTGGAGGTGTTGCTGGCCGACTTACGAAAGCTTCGGCACGACCTTAGACCGCCCCGACTCTACCTGGCGGTAGCCGCCGATAACGGCAGGGCTATCTCCTTCTACGAGGCGCGGGGCTTCCGGCACAATCGAGCTTTTCAAGCCAACTTGCCCGGCCAGATACTGGCAATGCAAGAATATGTGCTAGAAATTTAACAAAAATTTGCCGAATAGAGATGAGGATTGAAATGACTACTGAAGTTGAAGATGACGCTACCAAAGCGCCCCAGGAACGGGCCGAGTCTAACCGCTATACGCCCGCCGAGATCGAATCGAAATGGCAGCAGATCTGGGAAGAGCGTGGTCAGAACCACGCCGATGATAACGACCCGCGCCCGCGTTTTTACAATCTGGTGATGTTTCCGTACCCTAGCGGCGACCTGCACATCGGTCACTGGTATAACTTTGTGGGCGTAGATGTTTTTGGCCGCTACCAGCGCATGAACGGCTACAACGTGATGCAGCCTTTTGGCTTTGATGCTTTTGGTTTGCCCGCCGAAAATGCCGCGATCAAGCGCGGAGCAAACGCCCGCGCCTGGACATTGAGCAATATTGACAATATGCGCCGTCAGTTGAAGACAATGGGTGGTATCTGGGATTGGCAGCGTGAGGTTGTTAGCTGCTTGCCGGACTACTACAAGTGGACGGAATGGCTGTTCTTGAAGCTGTACGAGGCGGGTCTGGCTTACCGGGCTAAAGCCCCGGTTAACTGGTGTCCTAACGACCAGACCGTGCTGGCGAACGAGCAAGTGCTGGCCGATGGCACCTGCGAACGCTGCGGGGCAGTAGTCCAGAAGCGCGATCTGGAACAGTGGTTTTTCCGCATCACCAAATATGCCGACCGCTTGCTGGAATTCAAGGACATCGAATGGCCTGAAAAGACCATGACCATGCAGCGCAACTGGATCGGGCGCAGCGAGGGAGCGCGGGTCAACTTCACTGTAACCGGGTTGGACGGCCAGGAAGAGGCCGTGCCGGTCTTTACGACCCGGCCCGATACGCTGTACGGCGTGACTTTCTTTTTGCTGGCTCCCGAACATCCTCTGGTGGCTCGCCTGACCACGCCGGAAAAGAAGGCCGAGATGGAAGCCTATATCACGAAGGCACGGGCCGAAACCGAGATCGAGCGGCAAAGCACCGACAAGACTAAAACCGGCGTTTTCACTGGCTCTTATGCTACCAACCCGATTAACGGCGAAAAAGTGCCGGTCTGGGTGACGGACTACGTGCTGATGGGCTACGGCACGGGGGCGGTGATGGGCGTTCCGGCCCACGACCAGCGCGACTTTGAGTTTGCCCGCACGATGGGTTTGCCGATCATCCTGGTTTATCAGCCGGAAGAACAGGAGATCAAGGCCGACGAGATGACGGAGGCTCTGGTTCACGAGGGCCACGTAGTTAATAGCGGGCCTTTCAACGGTCTGCCGGATAGCCCCGATACGGTCAAGCATTTTATTCGCTACCTGGAAGAAAAGGGCGTCGGTAAAGCCGAAGTAACTTATCGCATACGCGACTGGTTGATCAGCCGCCAGCGTTATTGGGGTTCGCCGATCCCGATAGTCTACTGTGACACAGACGGGATCGTGCCAGTGCCGGAAGACCAGTTGCCGGTGATTTTGCCGGAGAATGTTAACTTTCGACCCGATGGCGTGTCGCCCTTGCAATACTTGCCAGAGTTCGTCAACACGACCTGCCCGAAATGCGGCGGCCCGGCCCGGCGCGAGACGGACACGCTGGATACTTTTATGTGTTCGTCCTGGTATTTCCTGCGCTATTGCGATGCCCAGAACGCCGAGGCTGCCTGGGATAACGCCAAAGTCAACCACTGGTTGCCAGTTGACCAGTATACCGGCGGGCCGGAACACGCGACGATGCACCTGCTGTATGCCCGTTTCTTCATCAAAGCTATGTACGATATGGGTCTGGTTGACTTCGAGGAGCCATTCCGAAAACTGTTCCACCAGGGAATGATCCGCAGCGAAGGCAAGAAGATGAGCAAGTCGAAGGGCAAGACTGTCGCGCCCGACCGACTGGTGCAGCAATTCGGGGCGGATGCGGTGCGCTGTTTCTTGATGTTCCTGGGGCCGTTCGACCAGGGGGCCGAGTGGAACGACAAAACCGAGCAACTGCTGGTTGGGGTGAGCCGTTTTTTGAACCGGGTTTGGAATATGATGACCGAGACGATCAAGGCTCAGGCGGACGACTCGGCAGGAGGCGCGGTCGCGGTCGCGGAGGACATCGAGCGGAGCGTTCGTCGCGCTACCCACAAGACGATCCGGCGCGTGACGGACGACCTGGGCCACTGGGCCTACAATACGGCTTTGAGCGGCTTGATGGAGTTCTCGAACACCATGCAAGAAGCGGCCACCTCGAACCCGGCAGTCTACCGCAGCGCGGCCTGGCAAGAAGCGTGCGAGGCGATGCTGAAGCTGTTGGCTCCCCTGGCTCCGCATATCACCGAGGAGTTGTGGCACACTTTCGGCCATACCGAAACGATCCACACTCAGGCTATGCCAGCCTTCGATCAGGCTCTGGCGGTGGACGAGATCATCACCGTGATCGCCCAGGTCAACGGTAAAGTGCGCGATAAACTGGAATTACCCGCCGGTCTGGACGACGAGGCGATCAAGGCTCACGTCCTGGCTTCGCCCAAGATCGCGGCTGCTATCGGGGATGGTCATCCTAAAAAGGTGATTTACGTGCCGGGTAAACTGGTCAATGTCGTAATCTAAGCTCGATAACTGGCTTAAACCAAGCATAGAGGGTCGTACTAAGCATTTGCTCGGTGCGACCCTTTTCAACTTTATAATAGCAGGTTTATACCCGGTAATCAGGCCGGTTGAATCCGGCCCAGCACGGTCATACCGGCCTGGACGTGTTGACCGTGGCGGCACAAAATATCCATGTCCTTGATGGGCAGGTAAAGAGTGGTAAGTAGCGGGGTGCCGAAGCCCCGCACGCCAATTTCCTCGACGGTCTTCAGGCTCTGGCCGACCTGCGGCCGGATGAAAATTACCCTTTCAGGGGCCAGAGGAAAGGGTAGACCAAAGCGCGTGTGCGGGTTGAGCTGGAAGGTCAGCAGGAGAGGTTGGCCGGTCGGGGTTTCCAGGCCAAGTTTAGCTCCCTCGCCCGTGTTCTGGTGAATATAGCGCACCTGAGCGGGTAACGGGCTGCGCTGGATCGGCACGTCTAAAATGTGGCTGGTGATCTCGATGCGGTAGGCCGGGCCGTTCAGAAAAAGCGGTTCGTCCTCTACTTTTTGCACCGATAGAATCATGCCGTCGGCGGGCGAGTAGACGTAATCCGAGGCCGTACCGAGTGGTTCGCGCTGCGGATCGCGGTATGCGTAAGCCGTCATTAGCCCTGCCCCGCTCAGGGCCAGACCGATCACGCGAAGAAAACCGGATAGCCGCCCGCCCTCTTTCAGCCTTGACAGGCTACCGGCTAACAAACCCAAACCTAGCAACCCGCCTACCCACGCCCATCCCTCGCGGGCCACTCGCGGGCGGGGCGTCCACGACGAAGCCAGTTCTACTAATACATTTGGCCCTTTGAGTGGGCCTTTTTCTTTGTGATCCAGTATATCCAGGCTCATTTTACCTCAATCCAAATCTAAACGGGCCTCAGCGTGTAAATCCGCCATCCAACCTTGATTCTGATTCCGATGTTACCTTTCAGGTGGTATTGTTGTCAACCGAAGGGGTATGCTATAATTTTGCTAAAGTTTAGCGATAGGAGGAAGCCCCATGCATTTTTCGGCCCCTGGCGCAGGCCCCAACGGTGGTGAACTGAGCAACCAGGCCGCGCTTACGGCCTTTCACAGCGTTGCCCGCTACCTTAGCAAAGACTCGCAGCGTATTTTAAACGAGTGGTGGGAAGCGATCAAGAAAGAATCGCCTTCTTTTGCCGAACTCGAAAAACTCCGCAACCCGGTCCTCTACCACGAGCAAAGTCTGGAATTGATCATCCGGGCGTTGGAAACGGGTAGCCGAGCCGAGCAAGACGTGCTGCTCGAACAGGTTACACGCATGGCCCGCGAGATGGCCGGTGAACGGCTGCGGCAAGGCTTTTTGCTCAAAGATATTTTACTCTCGCTATCGGTCTTTCGCAGTGCTGTACTGGATTCGGTGGGACGAATGCTTTCGCATCGGTTGTGGATTGCCTTCCCGGTCAACGTCTTGCAAATGGAGAAGCGGGTCAACGAGGCAATGGACATCCAGGTGGCCGCCGTCGCCGAAGCTTACATGAACGCCCGCGACGTGATCATTCGCCACCGCGAAGAAATGCTGCGCTTTCACAACTACCAGTTGGTGAAACTCAACGACCTGGCGGCCCGCATGGGCGAAAGCCTCCTGATCGCCCAGGTGATGAACGCTGCCGCCGAAGCCCTGTGCGAGATGGCCGAGCTTTCGGCGGGAGCGGTTGCAGTCAAGCTAGAACCAAAGGCTCATCCACTGGTGAACGTGGACTATGGGCATAGCGGTTGCACGCCCGCGATTCTGGAATGGCTCAATTCGGATTTTATGCAAGACCTGAGCGAAAGCGTGGTTGCCAGCGCACATCAGCTCATCGTTTCAAGCGTGGCCGACGATGACCGTTTCAAGGGCGCGGTAGATTTCGGGGTAAGCTCGCTTCTGTGCGTGCCGCTCAAAACTGCCGACAAAGTGATTGGCGTTCTCTACGGAATAGACTATATTTCACGTGATTTCACCCCCCACGAAATTAATTTGATCCTGACCTTTGCAAACCAGGCCGCCCTCGCTATCGAGAATGCCCAGCTTTTCACCCAGGGCCAGCAAGCCTACGAAGAATTGCAAGAACTCGATAAGGTCAAAGATGAGTTTGTTTCGATTGCCAGCCACGAGATCAGGACACCGCTGGCTTTGATCAAGGGTTATAGCAGCACCCTTCTCCGTCAGGAACTGAAGCTTGCGCCGGAAAAGCAGCAAAAATTTATCCACGGCATTGACGATGCCGCGAACCGACTGGTTAATCTGATTGACAACCTTCTAAGCGTGTCGCGGATTGAGTCGGGCCGCTTCAAGATTAATCCGCAGCCGGTAAACGTGCGCGAGGGGATCAAAAATTCGGTCGGCGGTTTCCAGGGACAGCTTGGCGGCCACGAGTTAGCCTTGAACCTGCCCGACGACGAGATGCGGGCGCGTTGCAACCGCGACCAGTTCGAGCAGGTTATCACCAATCTGATCTCGAACGCCGTTAAGTATTCGCCCAACGGCGGCACGATCACGGTCGGGGCGATCCGCGTGCCGGGCAAGGAAACCGAGGGCGGCGAACGCGGCCCAGACCGGATCGAAGTGCGAGTGAGCGACCAGGGCAGCGGCATCGGGCCGGAACACCTCAGCCGTATCTTCGAGAAGTTCTACCGGGCCGAAACCGGCCTGACCCGCAAAACCCAGGGGACAGGTCTGGGTCTCTACATCTGCAAAAGCATCATAAACTCTTATGGCGGCGAAATCTGGGCTGAAAGCACCCTGGCTGAGGGAAGCTCTTTTGTGATCCAGCTTCCGGTCTGGCGGGTGGAACTGGAAGCCCCCCGCGATTGAACTGGACGCTGGCAATTGTAGCTCTCCTGAGCGGCTTTGTGTTGCTCGAACGCGGAGCCGAATGGTTCACCGAGCATACCGAGAAACTGGCCTTGAGTACCGGCCTGAGCCTGACCCTGGTGGGTCTGCTGACGGCAGGAATCGAGTGGGAAGAACTGGTCGTAGTAGCCCTGGCCGCTTTCGGCGGTCAGACCGATCTAGCTGTTGGTGATGTGATCGGCTCGTGTATCGCCAACCTGACGGCTTCTTTCGCGCTAGGGCCGCTCTTCCGCCCTCTGGCTATCGGGCGGGACGACCGCCGCTTTGCTCTGGCCCTTCTGGTTTTAACCGGGCTGGCCGTTCTCTTTCTTCAAAAGGGTCAGCTAGGCCGGTTCGATGGTCTCTTGCTCTTGCTTGGGTTTGCCCTCTACCTGGCCTTTCTGGTCGGGTTAACCGTTCGTGGCCTCCTCAAAGTTCATTTCGAGCGTGAAAATGACGACGATGATGACGACGACGATGATGACGACCATGATAGTCCGCAGTCCTCAACTTTCCGCACCCAACTTTCCGAACCTGCCACTCCACCTACCGCCTTCCGCCTTTACGCCCTGGCTCTTTTTGGCCTGGGACTGATCGTGGTGGGAGCATGGCTGGTGGTGCAATCGGCTCTGTTCGTGGCGCAGCAATTTGGGCTGTCCGAGTTCGTGATCGGCGTGACCGTGGTAGCTTTTGGCACGACCCTGCCGGATAAGGTTATCTCAATCGCCGGAGCGATCAAGGGGCAGGCCGGGATCGTTTCGGCCAACGCCATCGGCTCCAACATTTGTAATCTTTTCGCGGGCCTGGGTCTGGCGGCCCTGGTGCAACCCCTGGCCGTTAACCTGGCGGTCGTTGGCTTCGATTTGCTCTTTCTGCTGGGCGTAACCGGCCTATTCGCCCTGCTCTACCTACAACGGCAAGTCGGGCGATGGTCGGGTGGGCTACTGCTGGGGCTTTATGTAGTGTATATTGTGATTAAACTTGTGTGACATTCACGGTTCAAGCAGGGTGATTGCCAGGGTTGGACGGAGTGCTATAACTAGGCTGGTAAATCAGCTATTTTGGATTAATCCGTAAAGGTGAGTTATGCGCCCAATCACTCTAACCGCAATTGTACATAAAGATGATGACATGTATGTAGCCGACTGCCCGGAGCTACGAACTGTCAGTCAGGGTTACAGCCTTGAAGAAGCCATTAGCAACCTCAAAGAAGCCACCGAACTATACCTTGAAGAATTCCCTGAGAAACTAAACGAGCTTCAATAATTTGTATGCTAAAACAAACCCTCGTTTCACCCTAAGATTTATCAACGCCCTAAATCTTTTACGTGCCTGGTACCACTTCTACCGGTTTCCCCCTTTATTGATTTTGCATGTCCAATTTTTAGCTTTTCTACGTTACTCATAGTAAGTACAAAAAGGCTCACAGATTAGAGGGGCTAAGAATGAAACGTATTAAACCTGTCTTTTTGCAAAAATTGTCGTGGGGGTCATTGGAAAAAAGCACTATAAGTTCAGAAGATGATAGAACAGCAGAGGTTGAGTTAGTTCAAAAAGCCAAAACTGACCCGACGGCTTTTGATCTGCTTTACCACCGCTATGTTTTACGTATATATCATTACTTGCGGCTTCGTAGCCCTAGCGATGAAGATGCCGCCGATCTTACCCAGCACGTTTTTGTCCTGGCTCTGGATGCTTTACCTAAATACCAGGAACGAAACCTTCCGTTCGCGGCCTGGCTGTTTCGGATCGCCCGTAACGCCGCCACCGATGCGTACCGCCGCGAACGTAAAACAATTTCGTAGAGTACATACCGCAAGCTTTTCAACCTCTTGAACCCCACGAGCCTGAATCGGTCGTGTTGGGGCAGGAAAGAAGGATGCAGTTGCGGGCTTTGCTTGCCAAGTTTAATGAGGATAAAAAGGAGTTGCTTGCCCTACGTTTCGCCGTCGGGTTGAGTATTGGGGAAATTGCAGGGGTAGTATGTAAAAATGAAGCCGCCGTTAGAAAGCAACTGGCCCGCATTATAGCTGACCTGAAACAACAATACGAGGAGCAGTACCAATGAAAGACCAAGCTAAAGTAAGCTCGAAAGAAGATGCCAACTTGAGCAGCTTTATAGAAGACCTGGAAAGCCTTTACCCTGCTCCTAAATTACCCGATAGCCTTGCTACTTTCAGCCGGAGAACTTTGTATAATAGCGTGCAAAAAACCCAGGCTCAATCAGTAGATAGTCTAACTCAGCTACGCACTAGCGCAAAAGACTACACTTATACTAAAGCCGCAAATAACACTACTCGCCAAAAGCAAAAGCTCTCTGTTCTACTGTTTGGGTCGGGGCGTCGGAGAACTCTCTGGGTTGGGTTGGAAACAGTGATAGTTCTGGTTATAGGTTTCGGTATTTTGTTAGCGGTCAAGGCTGTCCCCAACCCGTTCCAGGTAGCAATAGAGGGCAACAATGGGCCGTGTGGCAACCAACCTCAGCCCGGCACAGTTTTAACCAACCCGGTAGCCGAAGCAAAGACTAACGTTAATTCCAGCCAGACCACCAACGGCATAACTTTTAGCCTCAAGCAAGTTTCGGCTGACCCCGCACGGATTTCAATTAGTATTGGCATCGCAGGTAATGATGGGTGTAAAAATTATTTACCATTCAAAGCTGTTCTGACTGACGATCAAGGCCACAACTTTTCATCTTTATCGGGAACGGGCAGTAGCGAACTTGTTTTTGATGCTTCCATTATTACCAATAAACCAACTCAACTTAAGCTGCATCTTGCCGTAGAGTCCGTCTATTACTACAAATCAGAGGGTGGAATGGAAACGATACTTGGTCCATTTAACTTTGACTTTACTATACCCTTCGATGCTTCTCAGGTGCGAATAACTCAACCAAATCAAACCGATACCGGGGGCGGTGTGCCATTAACACTTGAAAAAGTTGTACTTAGCCGTAGTCAAACCCGCATATATCTGCGAGGCCAGGTTACAAATGAAATAAATTACGAGCTTGCAGTAGGAGATACTCATATTAGTAACGACTCTCTTAGTGAAACGAAAGTAGGAACAAGTTCGATCACTTCAAGCTCGGACGGCTGGTTAGTTATTACGCTAGACATATCGCTTTTTGACAAAAAGGGGGAATGGTCGCTAATAATCAAACCACACAGATATAACAACGAACATTTTATCAATGGAACGCCGCCAACCCCGATAGCGGGTGGCCCCTGGGTATTTCGTTTTGAAATTCCTTCTCAGGGCTAATTTCTAAAATATGGAGAGGAACCGCAACTGTTAGCGTTTCCGTTCTTCTATAGAAGTGTGTTGAAATAGTGATTGAAAGAAGGTTATTTGTTTGCAATACCGTGTGAAATCTGCTCCTACTGTAACTCCTGTCAATTAATTTGTCAGTAGTAAATGCTTTAATATCAGCAAATTAAATTTAGAGTAATAGTTTTAAGACCGATGTATCGTCAGTAGTCGTGCCAATAAAGGTGTTAGAAAGAATAAGACCTATAGCCGTTGCCCCCACCGGGCCAAATAGGGTACAATAGGCCCACAAGATACAACAATTAGGAAGGATAGTTAGCCGAGTCGGGTCAGCAAAAGCGGCCTTTGCAAAGTCAGCCTAGCCAATTCACTCCGTCGGAGCGTTTATCATTTGGGTAAACGGCCATTTCTGGGGAGATGGGGTGCGGGTCGGGTTACGAGGTCGCCAGGCCGGACACGGCAGTAGCGAGGAGAAAAGCATGTCAGAGACCGGGGAGAGCAACGTCGGGCGCAAAATTCTCGTCATTGACGACGAGCCAGGCATCATCGAAATTGTCGAGGCCAACCTGGAAGGCGACGGTTTCGAGGTGATTTCAGCTTCTAACGGCAAAGAAGGTTTGACCAAAATTAAGAACGAAGGGCCGGAACTGGTCGTCCTGGACGTGATGATGCCCGAAATGGACGGCTGGGAAGTCTTGCGCCGGGTTGAGCAAGACCCCGATACGGCAGGCTTGCCGGTGATTATGTTGACCGCCAAAGCCGCCGACGAAGATTACATTCACGGCCTGGAAGAAGGCGCGGTCGAATACATCACCAAGCCTTTTTATCCGCAGGAACTGGTTAACCGAATCAAGATCACACTGATGGTACTCAACCCGCGTATGCGCGACGAACGACGCCGCAACCTGATTGCCAAGCGCAAACGCCTGATGGAACAGTAGAAGTGCGGAGTTCGGGGTATCGAGTTCTGGGTTTCAGATGCTAAGAGCTGAGTAAGTTTGATAAATGGGTGTAGGTTATAGCTGTGTTGTTAAAGCACAAAACCCTCTCCCTGTCCTGTCCTGGACTTTTCAGAACCTGGCATTCCAAACCCGAACTCCTAACCTCGAACTCTGCACTTGGAACGCTATGCTAGTTTGTATCAACCCAACGTGTCAGACCGCCAACCCGGATGGGTCACACTATTGCGGTAAGTGCGGTACACACCTGCCAGTCAAGAAAACGGGGCCACTGCTAGAAGCAACCCAATTTTGCCGTACCTGCGGCACCCGGCGCGAACGTTACAACAACGACCGTCGGATGTGTACAGTCCTCTTCGCTGACGTTCACGGCTATACCGCGATGAGCGAAACCCTCAACGATGTCGAGAAAGTTACCGACATCATGAACGACGTCTTTACCCGCCTGACCGAAAAAATTGTAGACCTGGGCGGTTCCATTGATAAGTACGCCGGGGATAATATCATGGCCCGCTTCGGCGCACCCGAAGCCCACGAAGACGACCCCGAACGCGCTGTGCGAGCCTCGGTGGAAATGCAAAACGAACTCCGCAAAATCTCCCGTGAATTGCAGACGCGCTATGGTTTTGGCCTGGATATGCGGATCGGCCTCAATACGGGCGAAGTCAGCGCGGCCCAGGTTGGCGGCGAAGTGCGCGGCATTTCCTACAAAACTTACACCGTTATGGGAGATGCGGTGAACCTGGCGGCCCGGCTGGAACACGAGTCGCGGATCGGTCATATCATGGTCGGCGAACTGACCTACAAGCTGGCCGCGCACGCCTTCGAGTTTATTGATCTTGGTTACAAAGCGATCCGGGGCAAGAAAGAACCGGTGCATTGCTACGAAGTGGTCGGGCCAAAGCAAGAGCGGCGCAACCGGCGCGGTCTGGCCGGGCGGGATTTGCCCCTGATCGGGCGGGATGGCGAACTGTCCGCCCTGTGGGAACGACTGCAAAATACCCTCGAAGGCCACGGCCAGGTCGTTTCGGTTGTTGGTGAGGCCGGAGTCGGTAAATCTAGCCTGTTGCGCGAACTCAAGCGGCGGATTAACGCTTACGACCCGGACATATGCTATTTAGACGGTTCGGCTTACTCCTACTCCTCCGGCCAGTATTTTAGCCTCATGCGAACGATGCTCTTTAAATATTGTGGCGTCAGTGTTAACGAAGAAGAGAGCCAGATTCGTCAAAAACTTCTCAAAGCAGTGCGCGAACTGCTGGACGAGGCCAACGAACCGGGTGCGCTCGTTTTCGGCGAATACGCCGCGCTGTTGGGTCAGGTCGCGGGCGTTAATCTGCCCAATTCGTTTATTGATGGCCTCGATCCCCAGAAGCGCAATAACCTGGTGATCGAAGCCCTGGCCGATTTCCTCTTGAAAAAAGCCGATGCCAGCCCGCTTGTTCTTGTGCTGGATGACTTGCACTGGGCCGATGTGAACAGCCTCAAAGTAATTGATCGCATGGTTAGCCGCATTACCGGCGGCGGCGAAGGGCGCGGCCCGGAAGCTCTCTTGATGCTGCTGCACCGACCTGAATTCAACCGTATCTGGCCGGTTTCGGGTCAGGCTCCCGACGCTTACGACTACATAGTCCTCGACCGCCTGACCCCGGCCCAGATGGAGCCGATGGTGCGCCAGTTTGTCGAAGAGTGGATCAAGGCGCAGGAACCGGAACGCTCCCGCCGTTCTAGCGAAGAATACGGCGCACTGCCCGAACGTTTGATGAGTGTGGTAGAACGGGCCGGGGGTAACGCTTTCTTCGCCGAGGAAATTCTCAAGCGGCTATTGGAAGACGGCCACCTCGTGCCGGATGATGTGGCTGAAAGCGGTTGGCGGCTGGAAGGTAATTTCGCCGACTTCCGGCCACCCGAAACGCTCCAGGAAATTTTGCTGGCGCGGGTGGACAGCCTGGAAGTTTACGACAAGCGGGTGCTACAGGTCGCGGCGGTAGTCGGTAATCGTTTCGAGGAACGTTTGTTGCTGGCGGTGGACGAACTGAGCGGCGGCGAGGAAGCCGTCAAAGGCGCAATTCAGGCTTTGCAACGCCGGGACCTGATTACCGCCGAGCGCACCGACCCGGAAGTTGAGTATGCTTTCCGGCATTACCTGACTCGCGAGGTAGCCTACAACAACCTGCTCGGTGTGGAGCGCAGCCATTATCACGGCCAGGTGGCCCAGGCTATCGAGCATTTCAAGGCCGACCGTCTGCGCGATTATACGGTCGTGGACGACCTGGCCTATCATTACGAGCATAGCACGAACGAAGAAAAAGCGGTGCATTACCTGATCCTGGCCGGTCGGATGCGGCAAGACCTGTTCCGCAACGACGAGGCTCTCAACGCTTTTTACGATGCTCAGGATATTTTGCAAGGGCCAGATTTCCGCGACCTGGCCGAAACTAGCTCTCGGTTGGTCGAGCTTAACAGCCATATCGGGGATATTTTATCGCTCAAGCAGGAATACGAAAAGGCTATTTCGCACTACCAGGAGGCGATTGCGCGGTGCGACGATCCAGTTACGCGGATCATTCTGCTGGCGAAACTGGTCGAGGTGCAGGGTAAGATCGCCGCTTACGAGCAAGCAATGCTTTCTTACGAACAGGCCCGGCAGGAGTTTGACCGTATTCCGGCGGCTCAAACCAGGTTTGACGACAAAACTCAGCACCTGCGGGCCAAGCTGCTCAATCAGATCGGCTGGATTTATTATCTGCAAGGCCGCTACGAAGACGCCCAGACCGCTTTCCAGATTAGCCTGAGCTTTCTGGATAATGCCGATGCCGCCAACCATGAGTTACAGGTTGACCGGGGCCGGGCCTATAACGGTCTGGGCCAGCTTTATAGCAACAAAGGCGACCTGGTAGCGGCGGAAGATTGCCTGCAAAAAGCAGCTTTGATCAACCAGCAAACCAACAGCTTCGACCGCCTGGCTCAGACTTATAACAACCTGGGTTATCTGGCGGTAATTCGAGGCGATTTTGTGCGGGCCGAGCAATACCTCAAACTTTCGCGGGATAACGCACAACGGGCCGGGGACGTTGAAGTAGCCAGTGCCAGCCTGGGCAACCTGGGCATTATAGCTACCCGCCAGGGCCGTTTAGAGCAAGCTTTGCGCTACTACCGCAGCCTGGAAAATTCGCCCAATCCGACCAACAGTGCGCAGGCCCGGATCAACATCGGGCAGGTCTTGCTCCAGCAGGGTCGTTTCGAGGAAGCCCGGCTTGCTTTCGATGCTGGAATCAAGCTAGCCGCTTCGATTGGTGTTCCGGCTATTATCGCCGAGGGCTACAATAGCATGGGTTGGCTCTATACGGTCAGCTCGAACTGGCCTCAGGCCGAATTGTGGCTGAACGAAGCCTTAGCCCGCGCTCTCGAACTGGACAACCCTGAAATCGCGGCCAACTGTTATCTCTTTCGCTGCGAACTTTACCTGGAACAGCAAAACTTTGAACGAGCCGAAGTCGAAGCCAATGCTGCTGCGCAGCTAATCGCCGAACTGGGCGATCCGCTCCTGCTCGGTCAGCTCGAACGCCTCACTGGTCGGTTGGCTTTCCTGCGGGGCGACTACAACGCGGCCACGGCTGCTTTCGAGCGCAGCCTGGCAAATCTTGAGCCAGTTAAAGCTTATCTGGAAATGTCCTATACCAAGCTTTATTACGCCCGCACGCTCCTGGCTTTTTACCATCACACTCACGACCAGGATATTTTCGATCAAGCGCGGGGTTTTCTGATGCAAAGTGCCAGCACTTTCGAGGCTTGCGACGCACTGCTCAAAAAGCAAGAAGCCGAAGCGCTGATTCGTGAACTGGACGAGCCAGTTACAGCCTGATTTTCTTTTCTTTCTGCCCTATTAAACCGCTATTTAGAAACTGCAAACAAAACTTTACAACTCTCGGAAAATCCCACATACTTTTTTCATCGTTTTCTTATATTTAAGGCTTAAAATAACGTTGTAAGCACAATTTATTCTTTCTACTCTTTATACTAATGAATCCTGACTTGTGCGGACTTATTTTATTTCTAATATAATGATGCCTGTTTAGCACCTGTAAACAAGCGAGAAATGTGATGTTGAAGAAGAAAACTGCTACTTTTAATAGTACCCGCTGGCTAACTCATCTAGCCCTGCTCTTTTTTAGTCTGTTCGGTTGTGGCCTGGCCTTTCTTTACGCCCCCACCAGTTCGGTAGACGAAGTGCTTTCTATTGGTTCGGGTTACGTTGGGCTGGTGCTGCTGGCTCTATCTCTACTGATCGGGCCGTTTAATCTCTTACGCAAACGGAAAAACCCGGTAAATATTGATTTTCGGCGAGATGTCGGCATCTGGGCCGGTATTACCGGCCTCCTCCACGTCGTAATTAGCCTTCAGCTTTATAATAACGGCGACATTCTAAGTT
>JBBRBE010000132.1:0-17625 GCA_038206175.1 Chloroflexia bacterium | reverse complement strand
GGTAGTTTGACCTCAAAGTTAATTGTGCTATATTTCATCTTGAGAACCTTTCTAGCTTTGCTTTGGCTTCAACACCTTTAGCATACTAGATTAGGTTCTCTTTTTCTACTTTTTCCGTTTCACCACCTTGCAACCGCCCTGAAGAACTAGGGTGTGACACAAATTATTGCCATCCAGTTCAACGCCAAAACTTTTCTACTCAAGGCTCAATTGACTCCGCAAAAATCTGTGTCACACCCGAAGAATTAAAACAGGGCGAAGGCAAAGTCGGGTTCTGCCCTTTTCTTCCTCGCCCGGTCTTGCCCTGGAAACTAAAACTGTTTGGCTAAAAATGGTATACTGCATCCGGCCAAAAAGAAGCAGACTGGAGAAAAAGGAGCGGCAAATTGAAAAACCTTCAAGGCTCCCCGGAGGTAGCCCTCGACAAAAATAAAGTCCGGCGAAAGTTCGGCCTGTGGCAAGCCATAGGCTTCACGCTGCTGGGTAGCCTTTTTACGTTTGCTCTATTTTTGCTGGCCTTTGTTTTTTTCGCCGGGGTAGAAGTGACAAAGACCAGCCTGCCGCTACCCGCTCTTAGCGGGGCATCTGACCTGACCGCCGAGGTTAGCCAGGAATATATTAACCGCGAGATCGCCACGGCCCTGGTCAAAAATCCGATCTCGGTCGTGGGCGTAGTCGAGGTCAAAGGTCTGGTAGTGCAATTCAGCCGGGACAACCCGATTATAGATGTAGGGGTGCGGATAACCGCTCTCGGTCGGCAGTTCGATTTCAAAATTAAAGATACCGTCGTGGTCAAGAATAACAAGGTTGAGCTGAATCTGGCCGAAGACTTGCGGCTGGAAGGATTATTTTTGCCGCTTGGCGTGCTTAACGGAGTAGTCGAGCAGATCAACAGTCAGGTGGCCCAGCAGCTAAATCAACAGTTAGCCTCGATCAGCAACGCCCGCGATGCTGCCGGTAAAACGCTTGGGCGGGTACCGACCCTTCTCAGCCTTAGCTTTGGCTCCGGCATTTTAATTGCCCGTTTTGCAATCAAGATTCAATAGGAGGTTATGGCTCTTTACATCACCCTTTGCGGCAATATTGGAGTAGGTAAGACCACCCTGGCCCGCCTGATGGCCGAACGCTGGCGTTGGCAGCTATACCAGGAGACGGTCGAAGACCATCCCTACCTGGCCGATTATTACACCGACCGTTCGCGCTGGGCACTCGCCAGTCAGCTTGTCTTTCTGGAACGTACTTTCCGGCAGCAAATTGCGATTACTGGCGGCGAGACTAATGCCGTCCAGGAGCGGAGTGCTGCCGAGAATTTCCAGGTCTTTGCCCGTTCGCTCTGGGAGCAAGGCATCCTCCCGACGCGAGAATTTGGCACTCTGCGCGACCTTTATGTGATGCTGGAAGGAGTAGTGCGCCCGGCGGATTTGCTGGTCTACTTGCGGGCTGACGAAAGCACTCTGCTGCACCGAATCGAGCTACGAGGGCGAGATTACGAAGCGGCGGGAATAGACCGCAATTACCTGACCGCGCTCAACGCTTCTTACGACCGCTTCTACGAGGACTACACCATCGGCCCGCGACTACTGATTGATCTGAATAATTTTGACATTGCGCTGCGCCCCGGCGACGCCGAAGAAGTGCTGCGCCAGATTGCCCGTGCTACCGGCTACGACCCTGAATTGGTGCTATTTTAAGCTCAGGATAGGGGCCGCAGGCGGCAAGAAGGAACCCTTCCCGACTGGAACGCCTGAAGGTAAAGACCGCTTAATCTCCGTCATTTTTATAAGCCGCATCAATCATGACCTGCGCCAGATAAAGATAGGCGGCTTCCCAGGCCGCTTTTAACTCGGCAGTGAGCCGGGCCTCGAAAGCCTGTTCAAGTGTCCAGAGTAGAGCCTGGCCTACCCGACTGTACTGCTCCGCGCTCACACCGTATTCCAGATGGCGGATGCCGAGGCGTTGCAAAGCCAGGATTAGTTGACCGGGATGATCGAAGCCATATACAGCGATCTGCAACATTTCGATTAGCTTGCGCTCTTGCTCGTGCATCTCGACATTGAACATCGAACGTAAGCCCGGTTCTAGCTCGAACAGTCGTTTGTAGAACAACATTCCCACCAATTCCGATTGAGGTAGCAACTCCTGGAAGGTAGCCTGAACTATCTGCTTTTGCCGGGGAGTTAAAAACTCCGGTTGCTCTTCTTTAGCCATTTCTTTACCCTTGCCACTATCGTCCTTCCTGCATAATTTATTTTACATCTTGCCGGGTGGGTTGTCCTACCGCTATTAGAGTATTTTGTATTAAAAATAAAAGTCTCTTAGCTTATAGTTGATCAAGGTTGAGCCTGGTGCTACAATGTTCGGGAACTTCTTTCTATATACAAAGACTTAGAAAAGCTTGTAAACTTACTTTTGCAAAGCGGTAAATTAGATTCGAGTGGCTAGGAAATCATGTCGCGCAACAATCCTGGGGTACAAACGGACACCCTTTATTACCAGCAAGGTCAACAAACCCACAGCCTTAAAGTTGATACGCCGGAGTGGTACTACTGGCTGAAAGAGGCGATCCTCTTTACTTTTACCAACGGGCTGGGAAGCTTTACCGCCCGCAAAGAACCGGCCAGCAACCGGCGGGGCGGAAGCTACTGGCGGGCCTACCGCAAAAAAGAGGGCAAACTCTACCGGGTCTACCTGGGTAAAGATCAAGAATTAAGCCTCGTCCGGCTCAACCGGGCGGCCCAGGAATTACTCCAACAACCCAACGCCGCCGTTGTAGTCGAACGCCGTAATCTCGTCGGCAAGCCTGATTCCGCCGTTGCTAATTCGTTTGGCCCGGCCCACAACTCGAATACTAAAGAAACAGGCGCAAAAACAACTCCGGCCAAAAATGAGGCTAGCGAACCAGAAAGTTTGATTGCGACTAAACTTTTTATGCCTGCCCTTCCGCAATCCCTTGTGCCACGTTCCCGCCTGACCCGCCAGCTAAACGAAGCAGGTTCCCGCAGTCGCCTGATCCTGGTGTCGGCTCCGTCCGGCTTTGGTAAAACTACCGCCGTGATCGAGTGGCTAAATCAGGCTCCCCCTGCGATTGCCGAGCGGGTAGCCTGGGTTTCGCTGGACGACGGCGACAACGAACCGATCCGTTTTTGGAGTTATTTGTATCAATCGGTAGATAACGTCCAGCCGGGCCTGAACCTGAGCCAGACCCTGCGAACGGCTCAACCGCCCAGTCTCGAACAAATGTCGGCACGCCTGATCAACGCGCTGACCGTAACGAATCAAAGCCTGACGATTGTGCTGGACGACTACCACCTGATAAAATCGCCCCAAATCCACGAGGGAGTAACGCTTCTGCTCGAACGGCTGCCAGCCCAGGTGCGCCTCGTAATCACCAGCCGAGTTGATCCGCCCTTACCACTGGCTCGTCTGCGTCTGCGCCTGCAACTGACTGAATTGCGAGTGGCCGATTTAAGTTTTAATCTTGAGGAAGCAAAAACCTTTTTCAAGGCCAGGACCGGCCTCGACCTGGCTCCGCCCCACCTGCAAGAACTGGAAGAACGGACCGAAAGCTGGATTGCTGCGTTACAACTGGCTACCCTGCTGGTACAAAGCCATCACGATATAGACTCTTTTATCCAGAAATTTGGAACCGGCCAGCGTTTCATGCTGGATTATCTGGTCGAAGAAGTTTTGCAAGCTCAGCCGGAAGCAACCCAACACTTTTTAATCCAGACAGCTATGCTCGAACGCCTGACGGCTCCCCTGGTGGAAGAATTGACTGGCTCGGAAGACGGACAGGGCATGCTAGAGAATTTGTTAAAAGCTAACCTGTTCCTGATACCGCTGGACGATGAACACAAGTGGTATCGCTATCATCACCTTTTTCGGCAGCACTTACTCCGCCACCTGGAGCAAACCCAGGCCGAACACCTGCCCTTGCTGCATCGCTGGGCGTCTAGCTGGTTCGAGGGGGCTGGTTTGGTTCAAGAAGCTATCGAACATAGCCTTAAAGCCGCTGATTTCGAGCGGGCTGCCGAATTGATTGATGGCTTTACCCAGGAAATGTACGGGCGGAATGAGTTGCGCACCATGTGGGGCTGGCTAGAAAAGCTTCCGCGAGAAACCCTCGAAGCACATCCTCATTCACCCCTCAACTGTGCCTGGGTGTTGCTCTTGCTCAACCGCCACGAGGCAACCCGGCCCTACGTCGAGTTAGTCCAGGAATTGCTCGAACGGCCCGCGATTGTCGAGAAATTGCATCCGCTTGTTTTGCAAGCTTACCGGGGTGAACTGGCGGCGGTGCAGGCATTTCTGGCGAGAAACGAAGCTCGTTTCGACCTTAGCATAGAATTAGCCCGGCAAGCTCTCGAATTAATTGCGCCAAACCAGGGGTTTTTACGCTGTGCAATCCTGACTAACCAGGGCTACTGTTATGCTGCCCTCGACGATTTACCCGCCGCTATCCAGGAATTTGCCCAGACCGAAACACTGGCCCGCAGTATTGGCAACATTTACTTCTTGCTGGTAGGACTGACTTTTCAGGCTAAATTCCAGGCTCAGCAGGGCCATTTGCGCCAGGCCGAAGCAATTTGCCGTCGCGCCCAGGCCGTGGAAGGTTCCAAAACTCTGCCGGTACTGAGCGGAGCTTTTCTCGAACTGGGCAACCTGTGGCGGGAATGGAATGACCTGGGAAAAGCCGCCGAGAACTTGCAAAAAGCCGACCAGTTGCTAGAACAACGCGGCGACCTGAGCCAGATAAGTGTTCACCTGGGGTTGGCGCGGGTTCGTCAGGCCCAAAGCGATGCAGGCGGGGCAATGCAAGAACTGGAAAAAGCCGAAGGACTTTTGTTTGGCTTTAACCAACCGCTCTGGCAACATCAAATCGAGCAGGGCTGGGCCTGGTTCTGGCTGGCAAACGGTGAATTAGCCTCGGTCGAGAATTGGATAAACAGCCAGCTAGTTAAAGACAGACTGGTCTCGCCTCAATTGCGTGAGATTGATTATTTGCTAACGGCCCGGTTGCACCTGGCTCAAAAAAGGCCGGTCGAAGCATTTGAAGCCGCCGCTACCGCCGGAAAAGAGGCCGAACACGCCGGGCGGCGGCCTGTTCAGCTTGAGAGCCTGATCTTACAGGCTCAGGCTCTGTGGCAACAAGGACACAAGGCCGATGCTTTCGTAAAGTTAAGGCTAACGCTAGAAATGGCTCAGCCCGAAGGCTTTGTACGCCTTTTTCTGGACGAAGGGCCACCGCTAATTGAAATGTTGGAAATCCTAAACCGCCAGTTGGAGGCAGAGCAGTCCGACCCGGTGCAAGCGAGCTACATGGCCCGCCTCCTGGCAAGCCGTCAGCCAACCATGTCCCAATCCGACCCGCCTACCCAATCCGCCGCAGTTACCGTTTCTCCACCCATGCCGGAACGTCCGGCCCGGCCTGTCCCTAAAACTACCGCTCTGGTGGAACCACTGACTGAACGCGAACAAGAGGTGCTACGGCTGTTAGTTACGACTGCCCTGGATACTACAGCTATTGCCGATGAATTAAGTATCGCCGTAAGCACTCTGCGAACGCACATCAAAAACATCTACAGCAAACTGGATGTACAAAGTCGGCTCCAGGCTATCACCCGCGCTCAGGAATTGAGTCTGGTCAAGAGCTAGTTTTAGCAAGACTAGCTTTTTTTAGGTTGGTCGTTCTTTATAGCACCCGTCAGATCAGCCCTTTTTTCGGATTGTTCTTGTTTTGTAATTTCTCCGTAAGAATTTGCCCTTACAATAAAATAAAAAATAAAAAACGAGAAGCAAAAAGAAGAGCCTGAGTGGGATCAGGCTGTAGAGCTTGAAAAAAGAAACGAGGAGAAAATTATGGGCAAATTCACGAAGTTTGGAACCTTGAACCTGCTAGGATTAGTGCTGACCGGCCTGGTGCTGGCGGCCTGTGGCGAGAAAGCCGATGCACCGCAACCCCCGGTTCCCGCTGCCGCCGTCCCGACCAGTCAACCCGGCCCGACCACGAAAGGAGCGGAAGCCGCAATGGTAACAGCAGTCACCCCTAACCTGCCCCCGCCTCCCCGCCTCGACCAGAAACGTCCGGCTCCCGATTTTGATAATCAGACCTGGCTCAACAGTCCCCGCCTGAGTCTGACCGATTTGCAGGATAAGGTTGTGCTGGTGGAGTTCTGGACTTTTGGCTGTAGCAACTGCCGAAACGTCCAACCAGCCCTCAAACGCCTTTACGCCGACTATTCTAGCAAAGGGTTCGAGATTGTAGCTTTCCACGACCCGGAATTCGACTACGAAAAGAAGCTTGAAAACGTCCAGAACGCCCTGAGCGAAGGCGGCATCAAGTACCCGGTGGCGATTGACAACGATTTTAAGACCTGGGGTAAATACGGTGTAAGAGCCTGGCCGACCCTTTTCCTGGTGGACAAACAGGGCCAGATTCGCTACACTCACATCGGCGAAGGTGCTTACGAAGAGACCGAGGCTGCTCTGGTAGCCCTTCTCAACGAAAAAGGTTAAAGCTAACTGAGTTAGAGCTTTAGAAACCAAAAGGCCGGAAACTATCTAACACTTTAGATAGTTTCCGGCCTTTTGACGGGACAGCCCATTACCTGAATAGCCCCATTGCCATACCTGAGCTACAGGTTTGCAAAGTGTAGAAGGCGGCACATTTTGATAAACCGGGCCAGTCGCTTTTACTTTCAGTTACTTTAGTCCTTCTTGATCTACTTGACAGGTTAGACAAATTAGCATAAATTAGCTGCACCGGACTATTTGTGAGCTAATAATACCAGGTGTGGTCAGGCGCAGCCTGATTTAGAGTGGCAAATTTAGCGTTATTCTTTTAAGAGGATTGTGTTAAATAGAACCTGAACTTTTATCATTCTAATAACCTGCTCTCCCTTGTGTGAGCTAAATAAGAGATTAACCTGGAACCTCAACCACAGCTTTTCCTGAACTCTCTGTTACAAACCCAGGATTAGACCTGTATTGGTGGCAGATTTGTTTCTATCTGCAAAAGCCTCTGTTCCCACTGCAAACCAGATGTAAGACATCGTTTTACAGGCGAAAATGGAATTGATCAACAACATCTTTCGTCTAATCTAAAGTAATAGTCGCTTCCTCGGTCTGTCTGAGTTCTTCAAACGTTTAATTAAGGTAAGATTAGCTTGTGGCTAAAGAACGCTTAAGGTGGATGGGGGAAAATGTTAAATATGGAAAATCCGAGCGATGCAGCTCGGATCAATCAAAACATGAGTGGTCGGGCCGTTCGAGTCCTGCTTGAAGGCAACGGTGTTGGGAACCGTCCTGACTTACAAGAGGTGATCCTCAAAAGATTTGAATTCGATTATCGAGCCTCATCGTTACCTCCCTCGTACCCCTATGCCAGATACTTGCAGCTAGTGGAGTTTTTGCGTCTGGCTCTATACCCCGATACACCGGTTGACCAGGCTTTTCAATTGCTGGGCTACCGGGCCACCCAGACCTATTTCCAGGGGGTCGGGGGGCAGGTGCTACGGATTGCTGCTCAGGTTATGGGGCCGCAACAGGGAGCAAAGCAGTTCGTCAAAAAGATGCGCTCGTCGCTACCCTGGGGTAGTCACGACCTGGTAGCGGCGCGGGCAAATTATGTTGCCTATCGCAAAGGCGGCATCGAGGGGCCACCGGGCCTGATGCTCGGAGTGTTGCAGGCCAGTCTGGAAGCCTGCGGGATCAAGCCGGACCGGTTGAGTTACAAAGTTGAGTCTCCTATCGAAGACAGCGTACTGTACGAGATTAGCTGGTTGTAGTTCCTCAATATTTTATTTCTGCCTCTTTCTAGTGCCTTTATAGAAAGGGGCATATTTATTGCTGGCTATTACTTGTACCGAGACGAAGTAAATTTACTTATTGTTTTCGAGAGGTTAAACGGTTATGCAATTAGAAGGTAAAGTAGCCCTGATCACCGGGGCCGGGTCGGGGATCGGTCAGGCCGCCGCGCTGTTGTTGGCGCGAGAGGGAGCTAAAATTGGAGCGTTAGGTCATCGGGCCGAAGAATTGAACGAAACGATCAGCCAGCTCGAAAAAGCCGGAGGTCAGGCTCTACCTCTGGTGGCCGACGTCGCCCAACCTGACCAGATGGAAAAAGCCGTACAGCAGTTGATCGAACGCTGGGGAGGGTTGCATATCGTGTTCGCTAACGCTGGCATCAACGGCGTATGGGCACCGATTGACGAATTGCAGCCGGAAGAATGGGATCGCACGATTAATACCAACCTCAAAGGCACTTTTTTAACTGTCCGCTATGCCGTACCTTACCTTAAAAAGCAGGGTGGCTCGATAGTAATCACCTCTTCGGTCAATGGCACCCGCATTTTCAGCAATACCGGCGCGACGGCTTACTCCTGCACCAAAGCCGCCCAGGTTGCTTTTACCAAAATGGTTGCGCTCGAACTGGCCCCGTCTAAAATTCGGGTTAACGTGATTTGTCCGGGAGCTATCGAAACTAATATTGAGGCCAGTACCGAAAAGCGCGGCGTGGAAGAGGTTCAAATCCCGGTCGAATTTCCCAAAGGCTCGATGCCGTTGAGCGGCGGTAAGCCCGGCACGGCGGAGGAGGTAGCCGAACTGGTACTTTTCCTGGTGTCGGAAGCCTCACGCCATATCACCGGTACTGAAATTTGGATTGACGGAGCCGAGTCTTTGCTGAGAGGGTAGCTCGAACGGCATTCTAAGCTAAAAACCAACTTATTCGGATGGTACATTTTTCGGCCAGGTATTACCAGATGGGCCGAAAAATGTGCCGTCCGATTTTGTATTCTCAAAAGTGAAAATTTCAAGCAGGGCTAGTATTTTGTTCAAATCTGTTTTATAATGCTTATTATTAAGATTCTTTTACAAGAACTGGTACATTAAGCTTTGGCCTAAGCAAAGCCTTTTATTGTTTTGTTCAACTGAAAGAGGATAAATTTGTGATTTGTCCAAATTGCCGTAGCATACAGCCTTCAAACGCCTTAAATTGCTCGAATTGCCGGGCTTTCTTGCCGCAGCCATCTTCGGGAAAAGCTCCGTCTCAACAGGACAGTCCATTTGGAGATTATTTACCTGCCTGGATGAGTGCGCAAACGCCGCAGGTCGAGGCGTCGGCAGCTTACCCTGCTGCTCCGCCGATCAAATCCGCACCACCATCCGGCGGGCTAGGTTTCTCGCTGGATGAATTGCTTGGAGCGACCGAAACAAACCTTCGTTTAACGCCGACCTCGGCAAACCCGAACCAACCAGGCTCTGCGCCGGGTGCGACCGCCAGTATATCGGTGGATGATCTGGCGGCGTTTGTGCCGTCGAACTGGGCCAGCGGGCCAACTAGCGTCAGCCGTCCTCCGGCGGTCAATCCCGTCCCAAATACCTGGGCGACGCCTCAGGCAACGCTGGTGCATTTGCCAATGCCTCCGTTTGAGCAGCCACCCACCTGGACAAATGCAAACCCATCTACCGCCCAGGCTTACGCCGGGGCCACTTCCGGCCCGGCCTACACGCCGGCCTACGTTCCTAACCAGCCTCCCGTAAGTGACGAACCAGAAGTAGCCCGGCCGGAAGCCGAATTTGGCGTAGACCGGGGTTTTTATTATTACCGGGACGGTGAAACGGAAAAGTTTGTCTTACTGGAATTAGGCGACTTCTTGTCAAAGGTCTGGGGGGCGGTGGTAGACGCAATTGTAATGGGCGTGTTGATTTTCTTGCTGTATATTGTGCTATCAATCGTCCTGCTGGCAAGTTTGCTCAAGGATACCAATCGGTTTGCTCGTTATGGGAATGATTACGCTACACGCGAAGCGGCTAACAGCTTCTTTTGGACGGTGGTCGCGGTGTTGGTGCTGGTTAACCTCATACCATACCTCTACAATGTGTGTATGGTAGCTCTGGGCGGACAAACTCTCGGACATAGGATTGCCGGTATCAAGGTTATTAGCCAGGGTGGAGGTTCGGTCGGAATTGGGGCAGCCCTGGCGCGGGCTGTGTACGGCATTATTCCCGGTCTGGTCAGCCTGATAATCCAACTAACCCTGGTTCGGAGTGTTTTAGACACAGCTCTGGAAGGGGGGGAAATACCTCTGAATACTGGTTACACCTGGTATGACTATCTCGTCTGGGGGTCTTTACGGCCTGATTTTGATCGGCCTCCTGTGGTCGTTGTTCGACCGGGGCCACCAGGGTTGGCACGATAAACTGGCTCGTACCTACGTGGTCAAGCCTGCCCTGGTCTAGCCGCGAACCTCCTTTCGCCTTCCCGTTTCTTGGCGTTCAAGCTTTCAACCAGTATATTTCTAGCACCGGAGGCTAGTAACATGTCCACTAAGCGATCTTTCACTACAGGATTTGCCCTTGTCCTGGTCCTGCTCTCAACTCTCGTTTTAAGTGCCTGTGGTGAGCAATCTTTTACCGCCGTCGCGGTCGGCCCCAAAGGGGTCACTACGACTGCCGGTGCTATTGGCCGGTTAATGCCGATTGCTACGCCTCAACCGACGACAACCCCGGAGCCAACCGCCACTCCCGCCTCGACCGCAACCCCAGAACCAACGGCTACGCCTGTACCGACTGCCACGCCCGAACCGATCATACCTACAAAGTTAAGCCTGGGTAGCGAGGCTGACCCCTGGGGCGAAATCAGCCGTTACCAACCCTACTACGCCGACCGCCTGGAAGAAATTTCACTTAACAAAGATTTACTCAACAATTTAGGCGGGTGGTTTCAGGACGCTTCCCGCTTAGACCTGGCGGAGGGAACTCCGCCTGCGGTTCAAGGCGGCACTTACCGACTTTGGGTTAAACCGGAAGTAGCCCGGAAACTCAGAGAAGGTAATTTAGGCTCTTTGCCGGTTTTGGATACGGCAGTACGTGGGATTGTTAGTGGCAGCAGGAATAAGGTTGGATTTAAAATTAACTTTCGGCCAGTCGTCCATCTGGATGCAACGGCAGTGGTAGACGTTGCTTTTCAACTAATCTCTTTTTTTACCGGCCAGAACTTTTTGCCCGATATTAACGCTGAAATCGAGAAGGTTCACAAGAGTTTAGAAGAGATAAAAAACTTCTTGCAGGAAAAAGAGTACAGTACGTTGGTGGGCGACCTGAACTATCTGGAAGACATTCGGACGGCGATCAGCCAGCAGAAGTTGAAGCCTCTCGACATTCAGGCTTTCCGCAATCAGCTTGAAAGCGTCGAGCGAGAAGCATCTCAATCTCTGGTTCTGGCTCAAACTCAGCTCGAAAAGCTTTCCAAAACTTACAAGGAAACTCGCATTGACAAGAATTTCCTGGGCCAACGGAACGAAGATAAGATTAACGATTTCAACCCTTTGATTGACAATTACGACCGCCAATCTAAAATTTACTATGCCGCTTTGCTGGTAAAAGCGTCGGAGGCGCAGGTTTTGTGTGCATTGCCCGGTAGCCAGGAACTCTGCCAGGATCGTCTCGATAGGGCGCAGAAAAACCTCGCCGCATGGCGAGATAATCAGGTTAGTTTCTACGACGTAGTTATAAACCGTATCCCCGAAATGGATGGTTTGTTTGTCAACGGCGAGAAGCAACAAAACTTCAAAAAGGCTGCGGAGGTCGGCAAGAACAACGCAGCGCAAGCCTATACCCAAACTAATGCAAGTCTGGCCGGAACCGTCGAGAAGGTTAAGCTTGACGTGCGAGAAGCTTCTCAGCCTTTGTTATTGGTAGTCGAGCTTGACGGTCAGGGCAAACTCAAGAAAGTGAGTAAGCTCGTTAGCGCGTAGTTGGGCTGCCTGCACTGCGCATTGGATTCCTAAAGAGTGGCGGCTTAATCGGCCTGTAATACGCTCAGCCCTACCGCCCGGTAGGGTTTCAGGGTCGTCGCAGATACCGACTGCTCGGTGACAAGGTAAGTCAGGTCGGCCAGCGGCCCCACCACATAAGGGGCCGCCGTATTAAGCTTTTCGGCAGAGGCCAGGGCCACTACTTCGGCGGCACTGGCGATCATCGCTCGCTTGACGTAAGCCTCTTCCAGGTTCGGTACACTCACTCCCAGTTCGGGATGAACACTGCAAACCCCTAACATACAAACATCGGCCCGGAAAGTGCGAAGAGCCTCTATAACGGTAACACCGACCGTTACCTGGGCTTCTTTGGAGAATTTGCCACCCAGCAAAATTACCTCCACCCCCGGATGCTGGGCCAGGGCGATCCCTATCGGCGGGCTATTGGTGATCACGGTAGCAACCAGGTCAGTTGGCAACGAACAGGCCAATTGCAAGGTAGTCGTACCGCCATCGAGAATTATTACCTGGTCGTTGCGGATAAGGGATAGGGCCACCTGAGCGATATGGGCTTTGGCGGTGGTGGCTCCCTGGCGGCGTTGCAGATAATTGCTAGAAGGCGCACGTAGCAAGGCTCCTCCGTGTACGCGCTGGATCAGGCGGGCTTCGGCCAGGTCGCGCAGGTCGCGCCGGATAGTATCTTCGGAAACTTTAAGAGCCAGACTCAACTGAGGAGCCAATACTTTGCCTTCGCTATGGAGCATTTGAAGGATTTGTCCCTGCCGTTCTTCTTTGAGCATTTTTGCCTATTCATGCGTTTCTTTGCTTGTTACGGGTTGACAGCCCGTTGTTTTGCCTTTATCATTCTGATTAGTGCATATTATTGCACGTTTACGCCGATTGTCAAGCACCAAACCAGGCGTACTTTCGGCTCATACAGGGATGGGGAAGCGGCCTCGACCCCCTTGCTCCCGGCAGCCTTAGAAACTAATCGAGCCTGTTTGGGCATTAATGATAAAATAAATTAGCAGCAGGTAAGACTGAGAAAGTAGAGAGGATTATGGAAACGGTGTCGGGCCGAGCCAAAGGAATTGTCGGAACCCTTCTACGGCTGCAAGTTGGCCTGGCTTTTGGAGCTTTCATTCTCATTGGCCTTTTCGATGGCGCAAACGGAGTGCTGGTGACAAGTTTCCAGCGTCAGTACGGCATAGATAAAGGCGTTGTGGGCCTATTGTTCCTGGCCGGTTCGTTTGGCTATATTCTAGCCGGGTTTAGTAGCGGCTTTCTGGTGGAGAAACTTGGACAACGCCGCTTTTTGATGCTAGGGGCCGGTGCGCTTACCTCCGGGGCAGTGGTAATGACTTTCAAGCCGCCTTTTGCTCTGGTGGTACTGACTTTCCTACTTTTAGGCTTTGGCATCGCTACTCTGGATGCCGGTCTAAACGCCTACATCGCGGCTTTACCCCGCAGCACCGTTTTACTCAATAATTTGCACGCTTTCTATGGCATCGGGGCGTTGGGTGGCCCTCTGATCGCTTCCACTTTGCTCGATCTAAAGTGGGACTGGATCACAGTTTATATGATCTGGGCGGCTTTAAGCTTGCTGGTGCTGGTAAGTCTCGGCTTGATCTACCGGAGTAGTGCCGCCCACACCGAAGTAGACCGGGAGAACGGCCCGCAGGGTAATATTTTAGGTAGCGTGCTGCGGTTGCCAGTGGTCTGGCTGGCGGCTCTCTTCTTGCTGGTTTACGTGGGAGCGGAAGTCAGTATAGGAGTGTGGAGCTACAGTTTCTTGACCGAAGAACGAAAAGTTCCTGGTCTACTGGCCGGTTGGACTGTAAGTGGTTATTGGCTGGGTCTGACTTTAGGACGGTTGGTGCTGGCCCGCTTTGCCGAACGGCTAAAACTGAGCAACCGGGCCTTAATCGAAGGGTGCCTGGCCGGATTTGGAGTGGGGGTGCTGCTGGTCTGGCTGGTACCGGTAGACGCCGTGGGAGCTTTTGGGCTGTGGCTGGCCGGGTTCGCCCTCGGCCCGATCTTCCCAACTACCATTGCCCTGGTGCCGAATATGGTCTCGCCGCGCCTGGTGCAGGGTGCAATCGGTTTTATCGCCAGCGTCGGGAGCATGGGCGCGGCTATCTTTCCCTGGATCGCGGGCGTGCTGGCGCAAGGTCTGGGGTTGTGGATAATCCTGCCGTATGTACTTGTCCTGGCTGTGGTGATGCTGGCGGTCTGGGTGATTTTGCAAGCTCGTAATTTGAAACCACGAGAGAGAGAAACCTATGCACAACCTGCGACCGAATAAAGCTCAGGCGCGAAGTTACCTGCTGATCGGGCTGATTACCCTGCTGCTCGGTCTGGTCGGTCTGCTCTTTGCAATCGTACTAAACATCAATTTTGTCTTTTTCCTGACCTTAATCGTCATCGGCGGGCTAAACCTTCTGCTCGGACTGCGGCTCAGGCGATGGCCCTATTGATTATTCCTGGCCCTTAACTTGCGTCATTTTTAGCAGTTCACATGTCAGGAAGCCTCAACCAGGTTTACCTGATAAGAAGGTTGTAAGGACGTAAGGAAAAGGAGTAACCCAAGTGAATATGGATGCAATTGCCCTGTTAGTTAGTGACCACGACAAAGTGGAGCAACTCTTTCAGCAAATCGAAGTAAGCAACCCGACCCCGGCTAAAGCCAAAGGCTTGTTCGAGCAGATTTATCACGAACTGTCGGTTCATACCGTGATCGAAGAGCAAGTTTTTTACCCCTCTCTCGCTAAATACAGCGATTTTGCCAGTCTGCTCAAAGACGCCTACAAGGAACATGCCGAGGTCAAGCGGATGCTGGCCGAAATAGCCAACCTCGAACCGGCTTCGGCTCAGTGGCGTACCGAAGTTGCCAGGCTGAATAAGGACATCAAGCACCACGTGAAAGACGAGGAAGAGAAGCTCTTCCCGAAAGTGCGCGAGAAATTCAATTCAGCAGCCTTGCACGAACTTGGCACTCAGCTAGAGCAAGCCAAGTCAAGCCAGCTAAATGGCGCATTACTTAGTCAACCTCATCCGTTAAGCCAGAGCCAATCCGCTAATTAAGAACCTGAGCCGCTAAGGGCCTACAAACCAGGTAGTATTTGAAAGAATCAAGTCCGAAAATGAGAGGCCGCACCTGCGGCCTCTCATTTTCGGACTTGATTTGTTAAGTGAAAGTGTTAATGGGCAAACTCTAAGCCAGCCTCGAACTCATCGTCACCGGTTTCGGTCGAGGCCGGTTTAGCCTCGCTGGTGAAAAGAGCCGGAACGATCCCAAACAGAGCGAACATAGCCGCAGCAAACCAGACAAAGGTGAAACTATCGAGGGTCGCTTTTTTGAACAGACCGTCAATTTGTCCATTCAAGGGGTTGCCCTGGTTGCCAGTTGCGCCGTTCGAGGGACTACCTCCGGTCTGAGGGTTGCTTTTTTCTAGTCCCGAAATGATGGCAGTTTTGGCCGTAGGCGGCAAGGTTTGGTCAGCCTGCACCTGTGCTACAGCCTGGGTCCTGGCCTCGCTAAAATTGGTCTTGAATTGCCCGGTCAATAAGCTAATGAAAATAGCAATTCCCAGCACAAAGCCTAACTCCTGGAAAGTATTGTACGCACCACTACCCGCTCCTAGCCTGGCGCGGGGTACTTGCGACAGGGCAATATTGGGTAGGCCAGTAAAACAAAATCCCGCTCCCAGACCTGCGATAGCTTCGCGCCAGACTGTATCGAGATAGGTAGCATTCACCGGCAGAGTGTAGAGCGAAAGTAACCCCACTCCCATCAAAAACATTCCCGCGATTATAAGCAACCGTGGACTAAATTTATCTCCAGATGCTCCGCTTGCAGCCGCCGAAACGAAAGCTGCCAACGGCATCCAGATAATTGCCAGGGCGGCATCAAGAGGTGATTTACCCTGAGCGATGATGAAATACTGGATCAGTACAATAAGGATACCCTGAAAGGCAATTGTAAACATAACCCCTACCAGACAGGTAGCCGTAAAGCTGCGAAACTTGAACAATCCGAAATCCAGGATCGGCTGGGCCTGATGAGTTTCTATCAAGTAGAACCCTACCAACGCTACGATGGAAGTTCCAAAAAGACCCAGTACACCTGCCGAACCCCAGCCCCAATCGGTAGCCTGGGTAAAACCCAGAGCCAGACAGAAAATACCGATTGAAAGCGCGACTACCCCGGCCAGGTCAACCCGGCGGGTAGCCTGGGGATCACGCATTTCTGGCACGTTACGAGCAATCATCACCAACCCGGCCAGGCAGAACGGCAGATTTACAAAGAAAATCCAACGCCATTCAAAATTACCTTTACCTATTTCCAGCAGGAAGCCGCCCAGCACTGGCCCAACCGCCGCCGCAAGTCCGGCCAATGCTCCCCAGATACCGATAGCCGCCGTGCGTTTATCTCTGGGAAATACGGCCAGAATAATTGCCAGGCTAACCGCTTCCAGCACCGACGCGCCGATAGCCTGGGCTACCCGAAAGGTAATCAGAAGCTCAATCGAAGGAGCTAACGCACATAAGAGCGATCCCAGGCTGAAGAGTATCATACCCACCATGTAAACGCGTTTTCGTCCGAACTGGTCGGCCAGGCGACCAGCCGTAACGAGTAAAGCCGCGAACGTCAGGATATACGCGTTAAGCACCCAGCTAACGGTCGTCAGATCGGTCTTCAGGTTGGTCTGGATGTTATCCAGAGCGATATTGCTAATAGTCGCGTCCAGCAGGGACATAAAAAACCCAAAGACGATGGAAAATAAAACCAGCCAGGGCTTGACTTCCCTACCATCGGGCATGCGTAAATGAGGCTGGTCGTTCATATCCGGGCCTGGAACGTTGAGTTGGTCTGGAGCCTGTGACATCGAAGATTCCTTTCTGGTGGTTACTGGCTTTGCCGTTTGAACCATTTGTACTAACTTACAGAGTAAATATAGCTTATAATAGGGACGAAATCAGTCCTAATTAGAGCTAGTAGTGTTAATTTTGGGAGAAATAAGTGTATAATCCAACTTTGCGTTTATTAACTATTCTGGAATTATTGCAGGCCCGTGAGCAGATGAGCGGTACGGAATTAGCCGAAGTGTTGGAGGTAGATATCCGCTCGGTACGCCGTTACATGACAATGCTGCAAGATTTGGGTATTCCGGTTGTATCTTCACGAGGACGATATGGCACTTATCGCTTACGACCCGGTTTCAAGCTACCCCCACTGATGTTTACCGAGGAAGAGGCAGTCGCGGTAACGTTAGGTCTGATGACGATTCAAAGTAATGGACTATCTTTTTCTGCGCCGTCCGTCGAAGGGGCGAAAGCGAAAGTAACACGGGTATTGCCAGAAAGATTGCGCGAACGCATCCAGATTTTACAACAGGTGGTGGCCTTAAGGCCGGAATCGAATTATTTTGTGATAAGGGTCAGGCCAGAATTAGTTTTGCAGATAAGCGAAGCGGTTTATCGGAGGCAACAGGTCTGGCTTTGTTATAGCTCCAGGAAAGACGAACAAACCGAACGATTGGTTGACCCCTACGGGCTGGCTTATTGGATGGGTCGCTGGTACATGATCGGTTATTGTCATTTACGTAAGGATTTACGAGCATACCGTCTTGACCGAATTATTACGGCCCAGCTAAAGCCCGATCACTTTGAAGCTCTGCCTGACTTCGATTGCAACGAGTATCTTTTAAATTCATTTGGCACCTTTGCCCACACCTGGGAAATCGAGGTGATACTCGAAATGAGCCTGGCGGAGGCTCAGCGGAAAATTCCCAAAGACTATGGAACTGTGCAAACTCGTCCTGATGGCGTGTTGTATAGCTGCCGAGTGGATGACCTGATGGAT
>JBBRBE010000131.1:0-17805 GCA_038206175.1 Chloroflexia bacterium | reverse complement strand
ACCGGCGGCGGTTCGTATTGAGCCAGGGCTGGGCTGCGCCCGGTCTGCGCTCCTCAACCGCTCTGTTTATGCCTTATCAGGAAGAAGGAACCGTCGCTTACGCGGTTGGTTGGCTGGGACGACATCGCCGCACAACCCTGCTGGGCCTGGCTCTGGCTCTGGCCTTCTACCTGACTTTTTATACGGGCTTCTTCAGCGATATTCCGCAAGGCTCGGTCGGGCTGTTTAGCGGCCTGTGGTACTGGATGGCTCAACAAGGAGTAGCCCGTGGCAGCCAGCCCTGGTACTATTACTTCTTTATGATGCCGCTTTACGAACCTCTGGCCCTCCTTCTTGGCACGCTTGCCAGTGGATTTATACTCTACAAAGCCGTCCGCTTTGGTTTCCATCGCCCTCACCGCACCGTCCTGATGCCGGTAGACGAACTACCCACCTCTTCACCGAACGAACCCGGCCAGGACGAGGACGAAAACGAGCTGGACGAACCGGGAGAAACCCGCCCTACCGGGCTTCTCGAACCCAGCCTTCAGAACCAAAATTCGACCCTGATCGAGGTCGAGGTGAGCGTGCGTCCGGCAGGAAACGCGCTCTGGCCGGGCCGACGCCGCCGGGAACGCCATCCTTACTTCGTGCCGCTCCTGCTGGTGACGTGGGCCTGGGGTTCTTTCGCGCTCTATACCTGGGCCAGCGAGAAAATGCCCTGGCTAACCGTCCAACTGGCTCTGCCTTTTATCCTGCTGGCCGCTTACCTGATGGATGGAGTCTGGCGAGGCATCGAGGAATATTTCCTGAGCGGCGAACATCGCCAGATTATCTTCTGGAACCTGCCGGGCCGCGTCTTCTTCTGGATACTGGTCGGCGGCCTAACCGCTACCGGCTTCCTGGCATACATGACGATGCTGAACTTGACCTCAGCGGAACTCAAGGTAACGGTCGCTAATAGCCTCAACTTCCGCTTCGACTGGCTCTTAATCTGGATACCTCCCGCGGTGGCTCTGCTGTTCTTTACGGCGGTCTTTAGCTTCATCGGGCTGCGGATCGCCCTCAAAGCTACCGCCGGGGTGGTTTTCGGCCTCCTGACGATTTATCTGCTGCATACCGGCTTTACTTTCGCCTTCGACCACGGCGATGTCGCCTTCGAGATGGGTATTTATGTGCAGACGGCTCCCGATACTTACCGGGTTGTCAAAGAGCTAAATACGGTCAGCACCGTTATGGCCGAACACAAAGCCTTACCGATCCTCTACGACGACGATATGCGGACGCCGCTCGATTTTTACTTGCGCGATTACACCGCCAGGAAAAAACTGTCCGAACTGCAAGACCCGGCCACTAACGGCGGGACAACTCTGGATTTCAATACTTACTCGGTGATTATGCTGACTGACCCGAAAGTAGCCGCCCTCGATACTGCCCAGAAGAAAGCTTTGAGCGATAACTTTGTGGCCCGCCATTACACGTTCCACTGGTGGTTCGAGGAAAGCCAGTACCGCGATTTCGACCGCGCCGCCGCCACCCAGACCCAGTTCTTGACCGGCAAAGTCGCCGCATCGGCAGTCCGTGATGCTTCTAACGCGGTGGTGATGAACAAGGGCGACCCGCTTACGGCGGAGCGGTTGCAGCAATTAGCCGCAATGCCCGGCGTGCTGGACAAGCTTTACAATACTAACGGCGGCAATTCGACCCTGCTGCATTTGAAGGAAGCCGGACAAGCTCTCTACGAATTGCGGACGCCGGGTGATTTCAGCCGCCTGTGGCGTTATGTAATGTACCGCGACCAGACTCAACCGCTCGGTCGCCGCGAATTTACGCTTTATATCAAGAAAGATATTATTGGGTTATGGCGGCAATACGGCGATCTGGTAGATTTCCCGGTCAGCCGTCCGCAATAAGTAGGAGCGAGAGGAAATACGTATGTCGCTCAAAGAGATCGAACCCATAGAAAAAATATCCGGCTCCATTGCTGACCCTGTTGACTACTATTACGACACTCACCAGACCGAGGAAGACCTGATGGGAATGGCCGACGCACAGCTTGGCCTCATGCTGTATTTAATCGGTTTGTTACGCTGGCTCTACCGCGAGGAAGCCTGGTATATTGCCGGAAATTTGAACATTTATCGCACCGGACAACGCCACGAATCGCCGATTGTACCGGATATTGCCGTCTTTAAGAACGTAGACCTTACCTCGGCCCAACGCCTCCGTTTGCATAGCTGGAAAATGCTCTTGCCTGGTCGCCCTGCGCCGTCGGTGACATTCGAGATCGCTTCCGAAAAAACCTGGAAGCACGACATCGGCCTGGGCAAACCGGAAGAAAATAAAATTTTGCTTTTTGCCGCTCTGGGCGTCGCCGAATATTTCGCCTACGATCCAAACGACCCTCCTTACTGGCCCAAAAGAGAGCGCATCAAAACCGCTCTCGGCCACCTCAAGGGCTGGCGTTACTACGAAGGGCAGGTCGAAAAGATCGAGCCAAACGAGCAAGGCTGGTTGTGGAGCCAGGAACTGGATAGCTGGTTAGTACCAGACGGTGGAATGCTGCGGCTGTACGATCTTAATGGTTCCAAACGTCTGAATGAGGCCGAAGAAGCCCAGCGAGAGTCAGCCCAAGCTCGTTCGGAAGCAGACCAAATCCGGGCGAAGCTGCGGGCAAGAGGTATAGACCTAGACAATCTCTAACCGGTGTGTGGTCTTGCAAAGATAAATTGAAAATAAAAATTCAATCAGAATAAGTAAAGCATGGCTGAGGGAAAAATGCGGGTTCGAGGCGCGTCCACCCTCTGCCGGGTTGGAATTTAATTGATAGGTAGCGGAGAATGAGTGAACAGGTAAGACCTTTTAGAGGAAAATTGAACGAGCCGAACGAAGTTCAGGCCCAGGAACGCACAATTCTGGACAAGCTGGTGGCTTCTGGCTGGTTAAATTGGGAAAAGCTGATCTGGCTGGCGATAATTGTGCTGGCGGTTGTGACGCGACTGTGGGATTTAGCTCCCAAAGCCATGCACCACGACGAAAGCATCCACGCCAAATTCAGCTACGATATGTTCAAAGGCGTCAGCATTTACCGCTACGACCCGACCTGGCACGGCCCGGTGCTGTACTACATGGTCACACTGGCCTATTTCTTGCTGGGCGGCGCGACCGAATTTAGCGCACGCTTTGCCCCGGCGATGTTCGGGATCGGCCTGGTGGCGATCTGCTGGTTCTTGCGCCCGCTGATCGGGCGGATCGGGGCGGTCGTCTTTGCCGTCCTGATGCTGGTTTCGCCGTCGGTACTGTACTACTCCCGCTCGCTCCGCCACGACATTTTTGCCACTTTCGGCACACTCCTCTTCGTGATCGGCCTTTTCCGTTATGCCCAGGCCAAACCGGGCGAGAAACTCTGGTGGATGGGCGCGTCGGGCGTCGGCTTCTTCATCCTCTTTGGCAGCCACGAGATGTCCTTCTTCACTCTGGCAATTGTCCTTAGCTGGCTGGGTATCATCTTCCTGCTGGAAATTGTCGGGTTGCCCGCCTGGATTCGCCGCCGCCAGACCACTGTAACCGCCGAAGGTGAAGTGGTTTATGCCGACCGAATGCCGCGCCTCAAACCGTTGGGCCGCCGCTTCCACCGCCGTCCAATCGAGGCGGGCTACGGAGCGACCGACTATAGCGATGACGAACTGGACGAGCCGGAAGATAGCGACGGCCCGGACGCCTCGAACGTAACCCGCCTCTCTCTTCAGGTCGGTGAAATCGAAGGCGAAGTGATCGAGGAAGAAGAACGCCTTCCCCGCGAACGGCGTGATCCGCTCCTGGGCAGTTTCCGCCTGATTTATTTTGGGCTGCTGGCCCTGTGTGCCGCCCTGGTACTGCTCGGCTCGATCCATCTTTTCACCGACAAAGGCCCAAACGGTCAGATTCAACAACTGCTTGGCCTGAACGCTTACCTGATCTTGATCCCGTTCTACCTGTTGTTGGCCGCTGCGCTGTGCTATCCGGTGGCTTTGCTCGTTAACTACGGCTACAACCGCCTCAGCGAACGCTCCAACCGGATTGGCCGGATCGTGGCCGTCGGCATTTTGGTGGTGGGGGCCGGGCTGGCAACCGCCCTGTTCTTACGCGGCAAAAGCCCGGTTGGTTTTGTCGCGGCAGTCAACTCACAGCTAACCGGCAACACTAATCCTGCCGTCACTCAGGCGGTCAAAGATGGTTACACAACCTTCAACCAATACTCTTACGGCGGGCTGTCCTGGCCTTCGCTCTTGCCTCAACTGGTCTTTTTGCTCGTCGCGGCACTGCTGGCCGGGGCTTTAGGGGGCTGGCTGGTCGAGCGCGGCTTTTTGCTCTACACCGAACGCGGTCTGTACGGCTTTGGAATTGCCGCTTCTTTCGTAATGGTGCTGGCGACCCTGATCAGTCTGCGCTTTGTGCTGGTAGCCGACCGCACCGCCCTGCCAAAGGTCACGCTACCTGCACTGGGACTGGTTGACAAATGGCTGGCTTACGTCCTGGGTGGGGCAATCCTGGCCCTGATTATCGGTGGGGTGGCCGGTTGGTTTGTCTCGCTGTCCGAACGCATCCCAGATGAAGAATTGCGCGGTTCGGCGATCTTGCGAGCCGTCCTGAAATTCGCCCGCCAGCCCCGCGCTCTGCTCTACTTCCTGCTGGGCTTTGGCATCCTGTACATTCTAATCTTTAGCAATTTCTTCTTCGCTCCCGAACGGCTGGCTGATGGCTTCTACCGTGGCCTGGAATACTGGGGTGAACAGCACGGTAAGCGACGGCTGGATGAACCCTGGTTTTATTATCCGATGCTGATGCTCCTGTACGAAATCGTAGCCACGGTTTTCGTGTTTGTGGCTCTTTTCTACTTCCCGATCTCCTGGTGGAAGAGGACGGCCCGGCGCGAACGCTTTATCTTTAGCGTGCGCGGCGTCTTTATCGGCCTGACGTTCTGGTGGACTTTCCTGGCTCTGATCTTTTACTCGCTGGCCGGTGAGAAAATTCCCTGGCTGAATATCCAGATTGCGCTCCCGGCCAGCCTCGCTAGTGCGGCCTTTTTCAACGAATATCTCGGTCGGCTCAACTGGCGGCGGGTGCTGGCCTGGAAAGAAGGACTGCTTTTTGCGGGCCTCTTTGCCACCATGTTTACGACTGTCGTCGTGCTGATCGGCATGGCGATCAATTTTCCGCGCCAGAACAACCAGATCAACGCTGGATTGGGCCGGGCTGCTACCAGTTCGGATACCACGATTGCTACGATCCAGATGATCCTGGTCGGATTGCTGGGCCTGGGAGTATTTGGCCTGGCTCTGTGGCTGTGGTGGAGCGACCGACTGAGCGGCCAGATCGCCCGCGCCGTGATCGTGCTGCTCTTTGGCTCGATCCTGTTCGCCTATACCGTCAAAAGCACGATTGCCCTGAACTTCGACCACCCGGATGTCGCGGTCGAGCCGATGATCTACACTCAGACGACCCCGGAAGTGCCGCTATTTGTCGAAAGATTGGGTCGGCTGGCCCGCGACTTGCGCGATACTTACAAAACCGTCCCGGCCACAACTCAGCCCGGCCAGGACCCGGCCATCTATCCCGATCCGGCCAACAGCCGGGGTATTCCGCTCTACGTCAGTAGCGAGGTAGCCTGGCCGCTTTCCTGGTATCTGCGCGATTACACAAATGTAGCTTACGGCACGGTCAACGCCGACGTGAATGCTCCGGCAGTAATTGACAAGCTGACCGACTCGCGGGGCAACAATTTCGTGGTGATCATGGTGTCGTCCGGCGAAAATACTACCAAGTTACAGGAGCAGTTGCAGGGCCAGTACACCGCCCATCAGTACCGCTTCCGCTGGAACTTCCCCGAAGATGATTCGAGCTACGGCGGGCTGGGCCTCGTGCCGCCCGAAGATACCCGCGAGTATCGCATCGCGGTCAAGGACATTATCAACACGCGCTGGGACATGTTCGTGCGCTCGTTCACCGAGCAGCCTTTTGCCGGGCGATTGTGGCGGTATATCATGTACCGCGAGTTGTGGCTGCCGCTTAATCCGTTTGATATGGTAGTCTACGTCCGCAACGATATTGACCCGGATTTTGCCCTGACGGGAGGCACGGCCACTGCCGGAGCCACCGGGCAGGCTCCTGCCGCCTTCGACCTGACCGCTTCGACCCAGGCGGGCAACCGCAACGGCCAGTACCGCACTCCGCGCAACGTGGCCGTCGCTCCCAACGGCGATGTGCTGGTGCTGGATAGCCTGAACGGGCGCGTGCAACGCTTCGACAAGGAAGGCCGCTTCATCTCCAAGTTCGGCACAATCGGCAAGGGCGACGGTCAGTTCACCCTCTCCCAGTACGAAAGCGGGCCATCCGGCCTGACTACTGACGAGGATGGCAACGTCTACGTAACCGATACCTGGGGTTTCCGCATCGTCAAATTCGACAAAAACGGCACCTTTGTCCAGAACTGGGGAACTGGCGGGCAGGACACGCAGGGCGATGCGGCTCTCAGCCAGCAATATCCCACCAGTTTCTATGGCCCGCGCTCGATTGCTTACGACCGCGCCGCCGGAGAATTTTACATCACCGACACCGGCAACAAGCGAGTGGTAGTCTACGATAAAACCGGCCAGTTTAAGCGACAGTTCGGCACAAAAGGCGCGGGCCAGGGCCAGTTCGACGAGCCGGTTTCGGTCGCGCTTGGCCCGGACGGGCGAGTCTACGTGGTCGACCTTCGCAACAAGCGCATCCAGATTTTAGATAAGCAAGGAGCTTACCAGAGCGAAATTGCCGTTCCAAGCTGGCGCGAACAGGTTCTGAACGAGCCGTATCTGGCCTTCGACGCGGGCGGCGATCTCTACGCGACCGACCCGGCGAATGGAGCCGTGTTACGCTTTGATAAGACCGGCCAGTTGACCAAAACTTACAATACTCAGAGCGGTCTGGCTCTGCTTAACCCGGTCGGCCTGACTTTCGATACCGAGGGCAACCTCTACATCGCGGACGCCCGGCGCAATTCGATTGTGAAAACTAAACCCTAAACGAGGGCCGAGTGCGGACTTTAAGAGCCGGAAGCAGACCTTAAACTTAGGCTTTGGACTGGCCCGTAGCACTCGGCCCTTAGAATTTCTTTGTGAGGTATCTTGTTAACTTCTAACCAGCTTTCAAGCTTGAAAGCGACAGACCTACCCGAATATGTGCCGCAAAGTCGCTCCGGGCGACTGTGGTGGCTGTCCGGTGCGCTGGTGGCCGGGGTTGCCATGCTCCTGTTTGCCGTCACGCGCTTCGGCAAGTTCCAGAACGAAGATGTCACTCTTTTAGCTCAGCTTGTGGGTAATAAGCGGAGCATCGGCGATACGCTGGGCTTTTTTAGCTCTAGCTGGGGACTGGAAGGGCTGTATTATGCTCCCCTGCCGCGCCTCATGTTCTACTTCGAGTACAAATTCTTCCAGAACGATCCGACTGGCTGGCACCTGATCGGGGCGGCTCTACATTCGCTGACGGCGGCCCTGGTCTGGGGGCTAGCCTGGCGGCTAACCCGTCGCCCCGCTCTGGCTCTGTGCGCCGGGCTTATCTTTGCCGTCTTACCTTCGCACGTCCCTGTGGTAGCCCAGGTCAGCAACGGAGCCGATCTGCTGGTGGCAATCTTTTGCCTCGCTTCGGCGATCTGCTTTATCACTGCCCGGCAAGGCCGAAGCGGGCGGTTGACCACCCACCGAAGCGGAGTCAGCCAGGAAGCAACCCTGAACCGGCCCACCTCACCTGCCCCGGCCCGTCGCTCTTCGTCCACCGTTGGGCCTTACCTTTTAGCGGTCTTATTTTTTGGGCTGGCCTTATTATGTAAACAAGAAGCAATTGCCTTGCCGCTCGTCCTGCTTATTTACGACTTCGTAACAGGCGGACTAAACCGTATCTTGCACCACGAAAGCGAGACAGAACCGGAGAGTCAGCCGGGTGAAGGCGTGCTGGGCTATTATCTGCCCTTCCTGAGCCTGGTTGTCCTGTATCTAATTCTCAACTATGCCGTGCTGGGCGGGCTGAACGCTTATGCTCCCCTGGCAGGCCAGAAAACCGACCTGGCCGAGTTTTTGCGGGGCAACCTGCGCTTTCTGGTCGAACCGTTCAGCCTCGGTGGAACGGACGGTCTAATTTTGCTGGCGGCGTTAGGGGCGTTCCTGGCCTTGACCGGCGTACAGGAATGGGAAGCCTGGCGGCTCAACCATCCAGCGGCGGCCCGGCCCGCCGTCCGCGAGACACCAAAAACAAGTCCGGCCCGCCGTTACGAAGATGACGACGAACTGGACAATCCCGCCTCCAATCCGCTCGACACCGTAGATAGCTCGTACCGTGCCGGGGCGACGCTTTCAACTCCGCCATCGGGCCAGGGAACGACTGGAGCAAACGGTCTCACCCAACCTGTTCTGGACGAACTAGGCCCGGAAGCTGAAAAGCGTATCTGGCTACCTTCGCGCCTGATGCAAGATACCCTGGATGCGCATCCTCTGCCCGAAGCCCAGGCCGAAACCGCCCCGGCCCGGCCTTCTTACTGGACTTTGCGGGCGGCAGGTTACGGCTTCCTGTGGACGGGAGCTTTCTTACTGCCGTTTGTCCTGACCGTCGCCAGTCAACGCACGCTCTACCCCGCCAGCATCGGTTACGCCCTCTTTCTGGCGGCAGCCCTGGCTCCCTTTGGAGCCTCGACCGTCCATGCCGCCCCCGACCAGAAGCGAGCGCGAATGCTCTTTGGCCGGTTTGAACTGAGTTTCTGGTTGCGGTCAGCCGCGATCCTGGCTGTTTTTCTGGTCTATTTTGCCACAACTTTTGCCCGCATCGAAGAGTGGAACCGGGCCAGTCGTCCGGTCGGGCTATTGCTGGGTTTGTTCTTCTGAGACGCCCGGCTTGAAGTTGAATAAGCTAAGTTGGAAAGGACTAAAAGGAAGGGTAGAGGCGGCCCACCGCCAGAGTAGGTTAGTTCAGCCTAACCCTGGCGGTGGGCCGCTTTTGATCCGACGGGAGGATTTTTAGAATTGAAAGTTAGCAAATTGCTGGCCGCCCTTTCTCAAAAAGAGTTTGTGGCGACGGGCGAAGGGGATCAGGAAGTCACCGCAATAGTCTACACTTCCCAGGAGGCCACTACAGGCAGCCTTTTCGTAGCGGTCGTGGGTTTCCACACCGACGGCCACCGGTTTATAGGCGACGCGGCCCGGCGCGGCGCGGTCGTAATCGTGGGATCGCGGCGGGAGGCTCTGGCCGAGTTTCGGGCCGGGCCGGACTACCAGGGGCAAACCGTGGTGCTGGTTTCAGACGAACGAGCGGCCCTGGCGCATCTGGCGGCAGCTTTTGAGGGCTACCCGGCCCGTCAAATCGGAATGGTCGGCATTACCGGCACTAAAGGCAAGACCACCACCAGCTTTCTGGTCAGCGAAGTCCTCGAAGCCGGTTCGTACACCACCGGGCTGATCGGGACGGTTGATTTCAAGGTCGGCCCGCGCCGCTGGGCTAACGAAACCCGCCAGACTACACCCGAAGCGGTCGAAATCCAGGCTCTCCTGGCCCAGATGGTACAGGCAAAGCTAGATTACTGTGTGCTGGAAAGCAGTTCGCACGGTCTGGCCCTGCGAAAGCTGCTCGATTGCGCCTACGATGTAGCCGTGCTGACCAATATCACCCACGAACACCTGGACTTTCACGGCACTTTCGAGCAGTACCGGGACGATAAAGCGATTCTGTTTGAGAGCCTGAGCGCAGAACCGCCCAAACCTTTCTTCAAATTTCCCAAAACGGCTATCCTCAATGCCGACGACCCCAACGCCGCGTACTTTCGCCAGAAAGCGACCGAGGCCGCCGAGCAGGTCGGTCTGCCCTTGCGCGTGTTGACCTTCGGGGTGCAAGCCCAGGCCGATGTGCAGGCAACCGAGATCAAGGGCGACGCTCAAAGCCTCCAGTATAAGGCTGTAACGCCCCTGGGTGAAGTACAGTTGAAACTGAATTTGCCGGGCGGTTTCAACGTCTACAATAGCCTGGCCGCTCTTACGGTCGGTCTGTCGCAGGGCGTGGGTCTGGAACAAATCCGGCAAGGATTGGAACGGGTCAAAGGCGTTCCAGGCCGCATGGAGAAAATTGACGAGGGCCAGCCTTTTGCGGTAATTGTGGATTACGCCCATAACCCTGACTCTATCGAGCAAGTGCTACGCACGTTGCGGCCTCTTACTCCCGGTCGGCTGCTTATTGTCTTTGGCAGCGCGGGCGAACGAGATGTCGCCAAGCGACCGGTGCAGGGCGCGATTGCGGCGCGGCTGGCCGATTTTGGCATTTTCACTAACGAAGACCCCCGCCTCGAAGATGAGAACGCGATTATTGAGGAAATTGCCGCCGGAGCCATCGCCCAGGGCTGGCAGGAGGGCCGCGACTTCTTGAAGCTGGCCGACCGCCGCACGGCCCTGGAAGCCGCCATCAACCGGGCCGAAAGGGGCGACACCGTACTGCTGGCTGGAAAAGGCCATGAAAGCTGTGTTATAATTGGCCGTGAAAAAAGACCCTGGGATGAACGCGAAGAAGCCCGGCGGGCCTTGCGACTGCGTTATTCGAGCGGGAAGCCTGGCCGTGATTGACCACGACCGGCTCTTCAAGGAGCTAATCACGACCTTTTTCGCCGAGTTCATCGAGCTTTTCCTACCCGATGTCGCCCTTTATCTGAACCCGGCCTCTCTTACCGAGCTACGCCAGGAAGTTTACAGCGACATCACGAGCGGGCCGCGCTATGTCACCGATATTTTGATGCAGGCTCAGTTCAAGGACGAGGAAACGTACTTTCTAATTCACGTCGAGAATCAGTCTTACAGCGAAAGTGATTTTGCCGAGCGGATGTTTTTGTACTTTGCCCGCTTGCACGAGAAACACAAGAAGCCGGTTTACCCGATTGCGTTGTTCTCCTACGAAGAGCCGCAACGCCTGGAGCCAGACTTTTACGAGGTGGCTTTTCCTAACAAAACTATTCTGCGCTTTAGCTTTGAGACGATCCAGTTGAACAGGTTGGCCTGGCAAGATTTTCTCCTTCGGCCTAACCCGGTTGCCAGTGCCTTGATGGCAAAGATGAAGATTGCACCGCAAGATCGGCCCAGAGTTAAACTCGAATGTCTGCGGATGCTGGGCCATTTGCCCGGCCTGACCCCAGCCCGGCGGCAGATGGTGTCGGGCTTTGTGGATAGCTACCTCGTACTGGATCAGGCCGAAGCCGCCCGGTTTCAGGAAGAGCTAGAAAAGATTGACCCGCCCGAAAAGGAGGAAGTAATGGAAATTATGACCAGTTGGAAGCGGGAAGGTATTCAGCAAGGTATTCAGCAAGGTAAAGTTAACCTGCTACGGCTTTTACTGTCCCAACGGCTAGGTTCTCCGCTGGGGCCGGAGTTAGAGGAGCGGCTGGCAAAATTGCCCGAAAGCTCGCTGGACGAACTGACCCTGGCCGTGCGGGACTTTAACGACACGGACGACCTGACCGCCTGGCTGGATAGCCATTCGGCCTGATGTGCAAGTTTCACCCTTAATTGGATTTAGATTAGACAGCACATAATAAAACGACAAGGAGATTTTTAGATGAGAGGTTTTCTTATACTGATCGCACGCCTACTCTACGGCGCGATTTTCTTCTCTTCCGGTTACGGCCATTTTGCCTACGCCAAGCCCATGAGCGGTTACGCCGCCTCGAAAGGCGTGCCGAACGCAGAAATGGCCGTGCAGTTTACTGGCGGTATGATGCTGACCGCCATGTTCGGCATTGTCACCGGCCTGTTCACGCGGCTGGGCGCGGGAATGCTAATCACTTTCCTATCCGCCACCAACTACTTTATGCACCCCTTCTGGAAAGTTGAAGACCCGCAGCAAAAGCAGATGGAAATGGCTAGCTTCATGAAGAACATCAGCCTGATCGGGGGCGCACTTACACTTGCCCTCCTGGACGGATCGAAAAAAGGCGACGAAGCCGGGAAGTAGAACAGGCCGGATTTTGAAAGAACGGGAAGTAGCTATCACCGCCGCACGCGAGGCCGGACAGTTGATGCTGGAGTGGCGGCAGAAATTGCCGCCCGGCCCGGCAGCTTTGCACTACAAAGGCCCAAAAGATGTCGTGACCGAAGTAGACGGGCGGGCCGAGGCTTTGATTATCGGCCAGATCAAGGCGGTCTTTCCCGGCCATCACATTCTGGCTGAAGAAGGCGGCGTGGTGGCCGGTGAAGCCGCTTCGCCTTTCACCTGGATCATTGATCCGCTCGACGGTACGGCTAACTATGCGGCAGACCTGGCGACAAGTTGTGTCTCGATTGGCCTGGCCCGTGACGAAGAGATGATCCTGGGGGTAGTTTACAACCCGTTCCGAGACGAAATGTTTGTAGCCGAACGCGGCGGCGGAGCGACCCTCAACGGTCAGCCCATCCGGGTTGCCCCAACCGCCACCCTCGATAAAGCCCTGGTCTGCTTTGACCTGGGCTACAACGAGGAAAAAGCCGTCGCGCAGTTGAAAGAAGCCACTTTCTTCCGGCCACGGGTGCGCAGTATGCGTATCTTAGGCTCGGCGGTATTGGGGTTAGTCAACGTCGCGGTCGGACGGTTCGACCTGTTCTATCATCAGTCCCTCAGTCCCTGGGATTTAGCCGCCGCCCTGATGATTTTGGAGGAAGCCGGAGCAACTATTACCGACCGCAACGGCGACCCGGCCCACTTCCGAAAGCCAAGTATTATCGCGGCCAGTCCGCAGATACACGCTCTTTTCTTCGAGGCTTTCGCCGAGTACAAACAGCAAAAATAAACAATAAAAAGACTTTCGCGCCAAACCACGCGACGGATAATAGCGGTAGGGTCGTTTGAGATGTGAAACGACTCTACCGTTATTATTTGTCTACTTTTAAGAGCTTGGCAAAAAGATATAAATATAGTATAATTAAGTTACTTAACAATAGCTAAAGATAGGACTAATACATGATTCCAGATGTACCGCCCCAAAGACTCCTCAATGCTATGAAGCACTTCGATAGCTCCATGCGAGGAAGCGACCTATGGAATGATTGGGAGCAGAAAGCTGCCTACGAATTCGGCATCGAGCAGGACGGCTTACTTTACCCTCCCCGGCAAGTCGTCTTCCTGGCGACTGGGGCCGACCTCAACAAGCTTGAAAATTCTTTACTGCACCAGTATATCGCCAGCAAAGGGCTTAAAGTTGTGCCACTGGTCAAACGCGACCCGCAGCCAGTAGTAACGGCGGTCAAAACTAAAACTGTTCGGGCTAAAGCGGTCAAAAAAGCCCCGGTAGCCTCGGCTTCTAGCACGATTCGACGCTGGTTCACCCCGACTGCTCTGGAAAGGCTGATCCCAGTTTTTCAGAAGAAATACGCTTCTTTCAACGAAGCGGATTATATCCGCGACGAGCGAAATTACAAACTGGTAGCCGGTCAGCTTATGCGCGACTTGTTGGCAAAAGATATTCTAGGCCAACTGATCGAAGAAAAGAAATTCGAGGAAGGAGCGGCCCGCATCAGGAAAGCCGCCCACAAAAGCAAAGAAAACCCCGACAACAATCTTCTCAACCAGTGGGACATGATGCATATTACGGTTGTGCCGCAGGATGAGCTTGTCACCCGCTTGTATCGCTTGCTCTACGCCGAAGGCTCGTTTGCCTTGCGCCTGGCCGCCTGGATCGAGCTAATGGGTCAGCAAAAGCCTAATTGTTGGCCTACCGCGACATACTTCCTGATGCTGCAAGACCCGGCTCGCTATATTTTTGTCAAACCGGAACCGTTTAGCGAGTTCCTCAATTCGGTCGGTAGCGACTTGCCCTGGCACACTCAGCCAACGCCCGAATATTATGCGCAGCTACTCCAACTGGGCCAGGCTCTCCTGCCCAAACTGGCTCCGCTTGGCGCGAAAGATATGGTGGATGTGCAATCCTTCATCTGGATAGTATCTTCCGCCCAAAACCCCACCGAAGAAGAGCAAGCCTGATTTAATTAGCAGGACTTGCGGACAATGAAATAAAGAAACAAAAAGAGCTACAATGTTGTAGCTCTTTTTGTTTTCTCGAAAATCCGCTTCCTGGTACCGCTAAGACTGGCTCCTTTAGGCCGCGCCACGCCGCACGGGTTCGATTTCGGCTTTGGCCTGAGCTTCTTCGGGCGGAGTGAAAGTTTCGGTTTCGAGCCGGGCGTCCGGCAGGATACGCAAGAGCCAGCGCGGAGCGTACCAGTTCCAATGACCCAAAAGCCTCATAGTCGAAGGCACCAGCAAAGCCCGCACAATCGTAGCATCCAACCCGACCGCCACGGCTACTCCCAAGCCCAGAGCTTTGACCAGTACAATATCTGCCGAAACGAACGAAAGACAAACCACTACAACGATCAGAGCCGCGCTGGTGATAATCTTACCGCTCTTCTGGAGACCCAGCGCGACGCTGGCCGTATTGTCCCCGGTATGGTCAAAACTCTCCTTAATTCGGCTCAACAGGAACACCTCGTAGTCCATCGAAAGCCCGAAGAGAGTGCAGAACATGATAATAGGTAGGCTCGGCTCGATCAGGCCGAGCGGCTGGAAATTCAAAAATTCGTGCAGGTGGCCTTCCTGGAAAACCCAGACCAACGCCCCATACGAAGCCAGGATGCTTAGAGCGTTCATCAAAATAGCTTTGAGTGGCAACACTACCGAGCGTAAAAGGATCAGCAACACGACGTAGGTGGTGATGACAATTACCAGGGCCGCGTAGGGAAAAGTAGAGTAGATACTATCCACGATGTCGGTAATACCGGCACTGGCCCCGGTTACTTGCAGTTGTAGACCGTTCCCGACCTGGCTGTTACGCAGTTTATGGACTAGATTGCTGGTCTCAGCCGACGACGGGGCAGTTTTGGTGACAATCGAAAGCACGGTCGTATCGCCCGCCGAATACGCCCGGAGGTATTGCTGCAAGAAAATGTCTTGCAGTTTGGCAGGATCGGCGTAGAAAACCTGATATTGGGCTTTGTTCAGACGCGGCTCGACCGACACAATGCTGTCCACCCGCTCGATCCGAGGGTCTTTGGAGATTACCTGCACAAAATCATAAAGGTAGCTGATATTATCAGCAGCCAGGATATTGCCGCCTTTAGGAGCCTGCACCGTTACCAGCACCGGCGTAATGTCGCTTTCGTTGAACTCCTTCTTGAGGATTTCATAGGCCTGGCGGCTCGGCACATCCGCCGGAAGAATCGAAGCGTCCGGCGAACTAAAGCGCACATTGAGGAAGGGCAAACCCAGAAAGATCAGCAGAGCCAGCACCGGCACGAGAATCGCCACCGGGCGGCGCATCACCAGGTGCGATAGCCAGTACCAGAAACCATGCTGTTCGCCGCGAACGACCGCCGCTACCGTGCGCTTGCGCCGGAAAAGACCGCTCACCGCCAGAGCGTTCACCCTCAGCCCGATCACCGAAAGAATCGCCGGGAGAAGCGTAATAGCGGCCAGAACCGACACGATTACCACGATAAATCCGGCAATGCCGACCGAGACGATGATATTGATCCGAAAAAGCAGCGTTCCACTCAGGCCGATCAAGACCGTGAAGCCGCTAAAAGTGACCGCCTTGCCCGCCGTCGCCAGCGTCACGCCCACGGCATCTTCGACCTTCCGGCCTCGCGCTAACTCCTCGCGGAAACGGCTTGCCAGAAAGAGCGAATAATCGAGGCCCAGACCGAGACCCAGCAGGGTTGCCAGATTGACCGCAAAGATCGAAATATCCAGCAGATGCCCGATAGCAAAAAGCAGAGCTAGAATGACTACGACAGCCACGCCGCCTACCGCCACCGGCAGCGACCCGGCCACCACCGAGCCAAAGGCCAGCACCAGAGCCACGATTGCCGCCGGGAAAGCGATCAGTTCGGCCCGCGAAAGGTCGCGCTGACTGACATTCTCGACATCTTCGTAAAAGGCCAACCCACCGCCCTGAGTTACTTTGAGGGTCGGCGTTTTCTTGACCAACGCCCGCACTTCGGGTAGTTGCTTGACGGCGGTTTCAGAGTCGGTCAGGAGCGTGATCACGGCGTAAGCGGTGCGGGCATCTTTAGAAATCTGGCGCGGATTTTGATCAGGGGTAACGACCGTATTTTTGACCGGCGCATTTTTCAGTTCAGCCAGCGAGTCCTGCACTTCTTTAATAAAGCCAGGATCGTAAGCAGTCACATTCGGGTCAGGACTCTGGTAAAATACTACCAGAGTGCTGGTACTGTAACCAAGTTTTTGTTGCAAAGTCGCGGCAGCCTGGGAAGACTCAAGGCTTGGATCGGCAAAGCCGCCCGTCTTGAGCGGTTCCAGCACGCGGGGTACAAACGGTAACGATACCGCTACCACGGCTAACCAGACGCCAATGACAAGCCATTTATGCCGGTAAATCCATTTGCCCAAGTTGTAAAATAACATTTTTTGTGACTTTCTAAAGCTGCTTCCCAACCAACCGCTTCGCCTCTAATGATACTGGGGGCCGAACTCCGCCTGGCCCTGAGAATATTTAGTTGGGCTTTGGGGCCGAACTATAAGCCTCTAAATTATAACACTCGCTACCACAGGGCCGGTAAACTTTGTGATAAATTTCCGTATCTTTAGCTGACAAAAGATTGACATAATATGCTAAAATGAAGCTAGATTTTAGGCAAAAATGGTTTTATTAATAAGTTCTAGCCATCCGGTGCAAATTCACACATGCCAGAAACGCCACCCTCTCACAACCAAAAACCCGATTGGCGCGACCGCTTCCGTCTGCCCACCCTGCGTAAACGGCTGGCAACCGCGAGCCTGATGCCTCTGCGGGCCGGGCTGAACTTTAATTGGAGCGCGACCCAGACCTGGTTGCAAACCCGGCGGAATCGCTTGAAGCCAGCCCTGGTCGTGGCTCTGGTGGTAGCTCTGATCGGGCTGGAAATCTGGCATTTGTGGTGGGGTTGGCCCGGCGCGTCCGGCCCGTGGGAACGCGGACGCCAGAATTATGCCAGTGGTCACTACACCGCCGCCCTAGCGGACTTGCGCCAGGAATTGCAAGACCATCCAACCAACAGCGCAGCCAAACTTCTGCTAACCCAAAACCTGGTGGCCCTGCGCCAGTGGCCTGCCGCGACCGCCTACCTGACCGAACTTTTGGACGCTAACCCGAACGACCCTCTGACCCTTTACTGGGTCGGGCGGGTACAGGCCGGAGCAGGCCAGGCCGAGGCCGCCCTGACGACCTGGACGGTCTTGCTGTCCCGACCCGACCCCGCGACCCGTGCAATCTGGCCGCATATCCAGGTCGCGCTGGGCGAATTGCGCTATCGGCAGGGCCAGTATGCCCAGGCTGCCGATCTGCTCTACCAGGCTTTACAGCGAGTCGCCGACCTGGAGGCCGCCGAACAGCAACGCGCTTTTTATCTTTACGGGCTGCTGCTGGCCCGCGACTTGCGGATAGAAGATGCTCAGGGGCCGTTGCAACGAGCGATCAACCTGGATATACCCGGCAGCCAGTGGGATAACGTGCCGCTCCGCGCCAACTGGCAGCACACGGTTGAAGAAGCCAGGCTCGTCCTGACCAACCTATCCGCCGTGGGAAACGAACGTCTCGTTCCGGCAAAGCGGGCCAGGCTTGCCTACGCTTACCTCGTGGCCGAGGAATACGGTGCCGCCGAAGAACAGCTTTTGCAGGTTCTGAGAGCCGCCCCCACCTACGCCGAAGCGCGGGCCTACCTGGGACTCGTCTACTGGCGCACCGGGCGGACGGAACGAGCCTTTAGCACCCTCAATGCGGCACTGGCGGCTACGCCCGCGAACCCACTCGTGCGGCAA
>JBBRBE010000130.1:0-17840 GCA_038206175.1 Chloroflexia bacterium | reverse complement strand
AGGTCGTCTCAACATCGTTGCCCAGGGGCGTAAACATCCCCATTCCAGTTATGACCACTCGTTTTGCCATCGCGCTTTACTTTCCCCTCACTTTGCTTGCCTGTTCTACCTGGGTAAAAAATAAAATATACTTATGTTTAGCTGAGCTAACTCAGACCCGAAGCCGGGCCAGTTTGCGACAACCAGGGTCTTTACAACGAAGAGAAGAGCGGTATTAAGTTCTAATATATCATGAGCCGGGCCAGGCGGCAATTCGGCCCAGGAAAACAAAAGCCAGAGCGAAAGATGGACTGAAAAGCTTAAATTAAAAGGGTGGTTTTGTAGAAAACCGTTTTCTACAAAACCACCCTTTTAGCTTAGTTCACGGTCAGGAACACCCTGCCGTCTGCCGCCCGCCTGGGTCTAGTAGCGGTTGTAAATGTCGTTGCGCCGGGTAGGAGCAGCGTTAGAGGTAAAACGACCTGGCAGGAAAGCCCGGCTTAACCCGATCAGAATCATTGCGCCTAATGTCGAGAAGATCAGGCTGCCGACAATGTTATTGTCCAGCCCACCCAGCCGAAACACGTTCAGCAAGAAGCCGCTTATCAGGGAACCGAGCAAACCCATCACCAGGTTTCCAATCAAACCCCTGGTGCTGCGTGTTTTCAAAAAGTAATTGGCTAAAAACCCGGCGATCAGACCTACGACCAGCCAGCCTATGACGTGGGCGATAAAGCCTAAAATAATCGAACCGATAACCAACGCCCCGATTAACAGGGCAATCAATACGAGTGCTGAAGCCATTATTTTACTTACCTCCATCGTGAGTTAGCGACCGCTTTGGGCCGATCTCTACCACTATCTACTATTTCCTGATGTCCTGATGCCCGAATTCCAAATTCCTGGTTATATCTTCTGGTTTTATCCAACAAGCCGTTTCTTTTTGCTATCTTCAAAAATTCCGGCTCTATTCTGGCTGTTCTTGCCAGCCACTATTTTGACCCGAAGAGAAAGGCTTTTGTTTCAACCGTGAGTATATACGCAAAAAAAGGTCAGAGGTTACAACCTGGCTTACGGGAGATCATCGGCTCGCAACACAAACTTAAAGCGCGGGTTGTAAGCTTTGTCGCACAGCCCGCAAGAGGAGTTAACTTTACGGCGAGTGCGAATTTCCTGGCCGCACTGCGGGCAGTGGTAAAGATAGCGATAGGGGCGCGGAGGAACTGGCAAGGCCCGGATTCGGTCGGCCAAACCCACTTCGGCCAGTTTGTGGCGAAAGCAGTCGGTGTGACCGCTCGGCAAGCCCTGCTCGAAAAGCCACAGGTGGATCATTTCGTGGAGGATAGTGTTGGAAAGCTCAGCGACGCCGTAACGCTGGTGATAAGACAGCGAAAGACGCATCAAACGAGTGCGAGGCCAGATTTTACCGGCAGTCCGCACCAGGCGGCGGCTTAATTCCAGGCGGCACGGTGGCAGGCTGCCCTTAAAGTGAAGCTGGTTCAAATTGGCGTAAAGCTTCTCGACCAGTTCTATATTAATAGAAGTATCGGTGGCGGCGGAACTGCTCACCAATTGCGTCATCCTTGCTCGCTCTTTAGCAGACTCACCGATTGAACCTACCGCATAATTTTACCTCACTCAAACCTGATTAGCAATTACAGCATCAACTTGCGCAAGGCAATTGCAAAGTCGCTATGTCATTTTATTGTTCGACGGTTGCATCACCCCACCCTGTTCGAGGTTAAGTGTAGCCCTTTGTGAATCCGTTCAACCACAACCCACTTTACAAACCACAGGCTACGGATAAGATCGAACAGCCCAGGTGATGCAACCGTCGAACAGTACAATGTCATTCTGAGCGTAGCGAAGAATCTTCTTGAATGAGCAAAATTGTGCATTGCCAAGAAGATTCTTCGCTACGCTCAGAATGACAGAAAAACAGCAAATGCCAACCGTTTCTATTCAAGTCCCTTTCAAGAAGATTCTTCGCTAAGCTCACACCCGCAGGGCGTAACAGGTTGATGAGTTACGAAAAGGAAAGATTTTAGCCGAATCTCGTATAGAACAATATTTTTGGCTTCGATTCGGGTATAATACCTTTACGGGGTTGCAACCTTTTATTAGGGTACTTGCAAGAGCGAAGCTGAGCTGGGAGATGTTGGCCGATGGAGAAAGACCTGACGGTGCTGGAAGGAATGCGACGGGGAATCGGGCTGGCCCGCGAAGGCAATCGGGCCGGGGCAGCCGAGCAATTCGAGAAAGTATTAGCCCAACGGCCTGACCACGAAGAAGCTTTGATCTGGAAAGCGGCGGTAGTGTTCGAGCCTGCCGAAGCTATTCGCTGCCTCGAACACGCCCTGCGGCTAAACCCGGACAACCAGCGGGCGCGAGTCGGGCTGGAATGGGCTTATAAGCGTCAAAAGAGTGCCGGGGGTGGTGCGGCAGAGCAGGAAAAAACCCCCGCCCAGAAGCGACCTCTATACCGTCCTGACGTGCCTGCCGCAACAGCTACGCCCACTTTTCAGCCTGGAATGCGGCCAGGAAACGGGCCAGAAATAGCCACCAGAACGCCTGATAAAGCGGAATTTGCCGTTCGCGCCGAGGCTAAAGATGAGAAAAGGCTTAGGGCTGAAACAAAAGACGGCCAGGCTCCGTATAAGAAACATCGTCTGCCACAAAATTCGTCACTCCTGCCGGACGTAGAACTACCGCCGGAAGCTTTACCCTGGACGAAATCCACTTCATCTCGTGAGGCTGCGCGGAAGCAGCCCCGGAAATCGAGCGAAAAACCGGCCAGTCCTCTTTTTCAGGCCGCCAGTCCGCCCGTTTCCTTTACAGTTTCGCCACGAGTGAGCGGAGAGAAAGCCAGGCGGAGTAATGACGCACGCGCAGTACCGTTGCGCTGGCCGCTAGGATTGTTTGGCCTTGCGCTGGGCCTGGCTCTGCTGTCGTTCTTGCTGAGCGGCCTGGCTCCTTTGCTGGGCATTCTGGCTCTGCTGGCGGCCCTGGCGGGCCTGGTGCTGTTCAACCGAGCGCAGTTTTAGACAATTTAATAGACCTTTGAAACAAACAACGAACCCTAAACATATTCTTTAGTAGCTGTTTCATGAGAACAACGAAGGCATAGTAGAGAGAGAGAAACTTATGTTAAGCGAGCTTCAACACCTCCTCGAACGCTGGAGCAGAGTCCAACCCTTGTGGGGTGGTGGGCGCGGCGGCAGTGGCGAGAGCGATCCTTCGGATAAAGATAAGGAAAAAGAAGCCGAAAACAACAAAGATAAAGACGGCTCCGCCGACCCTTTTATCAACTTCGACTTCAATCGCTTTAAGTCTTCGCGGCCCCGACCGCAAAACACTACCGGCAGCGACGACCCTGGCTCGCCATCTTCCTCCGCTTCTTCCTCTGGCGGCGAAGGCCGCAAAGAGGCTGACCCCGACCTCCCGGCGGATGACGACCCGCCCCGACGCAATCCCGGTAGCGGTGGCGGCAATCCCTTCGGCGGCAGTTTTGGCAACGGCAGAGGCGGATTTGGCGGTTTTAACTTTGGCGGCACCGGCGGAGGTGGCCGTGGTCAGTTCGGCGGGGGCGGAGGTGGACAACTGCCTCAGATTACTCTGCGCCGCCCCGGTCGAGGCTTGATTTTACTGATCATTCTGGGCCTGGTGATAGCGGCCCTCTTTATCCTGGTGCCGATTGTCCTTAACTTCTGGGTGGACGTAATGTGGTTCCAGGAAGTCGGGCAAACCGGCGTGTTCTTCACCCGTATCGTGCAACCGCTTTTGATTTTTGCGATTGCTTTCGTCCTGACCTTTGCCGTGGTAATGGCAAACGTCGCGGTGGCCCGACGCTTTGGCCCGACCGGGCCGGTAATCAATACGGCGGACAATCCCCTGGCGGCTTTGCTTGGCGGTGGCGTGCGCTTTCTCAATCTGGCCTTCGTCCTCGGTGCGCTGTTGATCAGCTTGATCCTGGCCGGGACCGCCAGTGGCAAATGGGAAACGATACTTTTCTACTTTAATGCCGCCCCCTGGACTGAAAAAGAGACTATCTTCAACAATTCCATCGGCTTCTACGTCTTTGAATTGCCTTTCTACAGCTTCTTGCAAGGCTGGGTAGTCGGCTTATTTATAGTTTCGCTCGTAGCCTCGATGGCGGTTTATTTCTTGCGCTTTGTGCTATCGGGCCGTTCCTTCGAGTTTACCCCGGCCATCAAAACCCATGCTTCAGTGCTAGGGGCGATCATCCTGGGCCTGTTTGCTTTTGGCTATCAAATCAGCAACTGGAACCTGGTTTATTCCACCAGAGGCCGGGTCTTTGGAGCCAGCGCAACCGATGTGGAAGCGCAGGTTCCGGCTAACACGATCTTGATTTTCGTGGTGGCCTTTGCCGCCCTGCTTCTGATTGCCAATATCTTCATTCGGGATATCCGGCGCGGCGTGACGCTCTTGATTGCGGCGGGTGCGCTGTGGCTGGTCTCGACAGTTCTGGTGGGTAATGTTTACCCTTCGGTCTACCAGAACTTTAGCGTCAAACCCAACGAAATCACCAAAGAGAGCCAGTACATCTCGAACACGATCAAGATGACCCGCAAAGCTTTTGGCCTGGAACTCAATACCGGCATCAAAGAAGTGCCTTTCCAGGGAACGGCCCAGCTTACCCAGCAAGACGTGCAGAAAAACACTTATATCCAGGATAACGCCCGGTTGTGGGACCTCGATAAGTTGCGCTCGAACTACGACCTGACCCAAACCCTCGGCCAGTTCTACGAATTTAAGGATATTGACATTGACCGTTACAATATCACGCAGAGCGACGGCAAAACCGCTAAAACTCAGGTAATGCTGGGTGCCCGCGAACTGAACGTAGACGACCTGCCCAACAAAACCTGGCAAAGCTTGCACTTGCAGTATACCCACGGTTACGGCCTACAGGCCAGCCCGGTCAATCAGGTGGACGCGCAAGGTTTCCCGCTTAACCTCGTGACCCAGAGCTTCCCGCTCAAAAGTACCGTCCTGCCGGTCGAGCAACCCCGGATTTACTTTGGTGAAAAGACCGCTCAGGCGGCATCCAACACTTACAGCGTAGTCGGCACGGCTCTGGCCGAAATTGATTTTACCGCGCAAGGCCAGAGCCAGGGCAGCGACATTCCGCAGTACCGCTACACCGGCAAGGGCGGCATACCGCTTACTAACTGGTTCGTCAAGGCGGCGATGGCTTTCAAGCTGGGCGATTTCAACCTGTTGATCAGCGAGGGCGTGACCGACCAGAGCCGCCTGATCTTCCGCCGAACGATTAGCGAGCGGGTACAACAAATTGCGCCTTTCCTCACCTATGATAGTGATCCCTATCTGGTGGCTACAAACGGCAAGCTTTACTGGTTGCTGGATGCTTATACTTCGACCGACCGCTTCCCGCACAGCGATACCCAGAACCGGCGCACCACTGCCGCATTCAACTATATCCGCAACTCGGTCAAGGTCGTGATTGATGCTTACGACGGCACTACCACGTTCTATCTGGTGGACAAACCCAGCGTTGACCCCATGGCGCAGACCTGGGCCAAAATTTATCCTGAACTGTTTAAGCCGATCAATCAGCTACCCGCCGGGCTACGCGAGCATTTGCGCTACCCGGAAGATTTGTTCAACGTCCAGACCGAAATTTACAAAACTTACCACGTAACCGACCCGGTGCAGTTCTACAACAACGAAAACCTGTGGCAGGTCCCGACCGACCCGCGCCCGGCGGACGCCCGCCCCAACACGAGTGGCCGCTTCGAGCCATACTATCTCGTGACCCGCTTGCCGGGAGAGAGCCAGAACGAGTTTGTGCTGATCAATGTCTACCAGCCTCAGAATAGGGCTAACCTTGTTTCGTGGATTGCCGCCCGGATGGACGGCGACAACTACGGGCAACTGGTGGCTTACAATTTCGACCGCTCGGTAAATATTGATGGCCCGGCCCAGTTCTACTCTAAAATACAGGCTCTGCCGGACTTCTCACGGCAGCAATCGCTGCTGAGTTCTGGCTCGTCCAAGCTTCCGCCAGGGCCGATCATTATTATCCCGATTGATAATTCGATCCTGTATGTGATGCCTTACTACTTGCAGGCCAACAACTCGCCTCGTCCGCAGTTACAGTTCGTGGCAAGCGGGGCGAACGAGCGCGTCTACGTCAGCCAACCGGGAAATGACGGCGACCGCACCAAGCTTTTGCCATCGGCCCTGAATGACGTCTTTACGCAAGGTCAGCAAGTGGCCGTCACGCCTGGCACTGGCACGGGCCAGCCTGTACCGGGTGGTACTCCTGCTGCCGGGTCAACTCCCGTGCCGCTTAACACGCCCGCCGGGACACCGGCAGCCAATCCTACACCGGGCGGCGGCACTGGCACTACTCCGCCTCCGGCTAACTCCGGCCCGACAGTCGGAACCGGGTCGTCGGCCTCGGTCGCCGAACTGGTACGCTCGATCCGGGCGCATCAGGATTTGGCTCAGGCGGCTTTCGCCCGCAATGATACCGCTACCGGCAATGCTGAAATCCAAAAGGCCAACGACGATCTGGCCCGACTCAATCAACTCCTGGGCCGCTAAGGGGTTGAGGATCACAGCATTGACAGCCTTGAAGCGTAGGTCTTAGTTAGAAGTACAAGAGAGGGGTAAGCCGTTGGCTTACCCCTCTCTTGTACTTAAATCTGTAACAAACCTATCCCTGGCGAGGCGGTTGCCAGGGATAGGCTTCTTTTGTACAATTCTATTGCACCATTTTTTGATTGACTTCTTGAACTAGAAAGGTCATAAAAAGGACGAAAAATTAGCCATAGGCTTGATGTCCTGGGTAAATGTACTATACACAAGATAGGATGCAAAGGAAAAGAGTACCATGAACGACCTTCGCGCCAGCGCACCGTTGCTTGAGCAGGTGCTAAGTTTGCCGCGCACCCACCAGCACACCATCGGGCCGGACTTTATTGATCAGAACGGTCACATGAACGTGATGTTTTATACTGCCCTGGGCAACGAAGGCATCGGGCCGTTTATAAAGAGCCTGGGCCTACCTTCGGACACCTTCGAGGAGGGGCGGCGCGGCATGTTCGCCCTGCGGCAAGTTATTAGCTATCTGGCCGAGTTGCGACAAGGCGAAGAAGTGGCGGTGCATACGGGCCTGGTTGGGCATGACGCCAAGCGGTTGCATTTCGTTCATTACATTGTCAGTCTCAACCGGCAGCAATTGGCGTCTTCAGACGAGCGAGTAGCCATGTATATGGACATGACCACTCGCCGTTCGGCGGTATTTCGGCCCGATGCTACCGAATGTTTGGCCCGCGCCCGCGCTACTTTTGCGGCCTCTGGTTGGAAGCCTGAGCTTTCGGGAGCAATCCGGCTCAAAGAAAGCTAAGCGTCCGGTTGTTTTGACGGGCCTGCTCGATGTTTTGCCAGGAATGAAACCAATTCAGCTTACTTGCGTATTAAATTTGTTGGTGAGGATCATGAACGGCAAAAGGCTGTTGAGTTAGGCCGAAATTGCGGTATAATTTGTCTCTACGAGGGTATGAGTGGAAGCGGTCTAGCAAATTAGGAAAGCAGCCTACGAAAATGATGCGCTATTGCCCAAACTGTAATAATGAGTTTGCCCCGGAGGATAAACACTGCGCCAATTGCGGTGCGGAACGTCCGGCAGCCTTACAAAACAAAAAAACTCTCGTACTCAGCCAGAACGCTCTGGCGGGAACTAGCGGCGGGGCTAACCCACTTCGGTCAGAGCCGCCTCTAACGCCAGAAACTCCCGGCGAGATACCGCCCAATGCTTTTCTGACCCCTATCGAACCAAAAATCGGGCCGGAGACCGTTCCAGCCCCTGACGATACCGAGACAATTCTGGCAAAAGCACTCCCGACGACGACCCCCGCTACCGAGGATGCCGCCAGCGACCTGGTGGACAGCGACAAAATCAAGCCTGATTTGCCTACCTTCTGGAAATGCGCTCAGTGCGTCACGCTTAATCCCACTAATGTAGACTATTGCGAAAATTGCGGTGCCTTGAAACCGTCGGCCCAGCCTACCGAACGGCAGGCCGAACCCGGCCCGGCAATTCCGGCCCGCGACTTTAACGCCCAGGACGTGACCGAAGCCCGCCTGCCGATTGACGTCATCAAAGCTCTGGTCGTACCCGAACAGCCTAAACGGGAAGGGCTTTGGTACATTCAAAGCAGTAGTGGCACCAATGAAGGTCTGACGCGGGCCGGTGGTATCAACGAGGACAGCCTGTTTACCCTCGAATTACACCGTTTCTTCGAGGGACAACCCGAAACCTTCGGTTTTTACATCGTCGCTGATGGGATGGGCGGGCAGACTGCCGGGGAAGTTGCCAGCCGAATGGCGATCCAGACCGTCTCCCCGATTGTCACCAGCGAACTGGCGGCACGCTGGGCCACCGGCGAAAAGCTGGAAAAAGGGCCAGTAGCCCAGGTATTGCGCGATGCGATCAGCCTGGCGCATACCCGCTTGCGCGAATTTAATTTGAAAGAGAACATTGACGCCGGTACGACTATGACGGCCTGTTGTGTAGCTCACGGCTGGGCGGTTTTTGCTAATGTGGGCGATAGCCGCACCTATCTATTCCGGCTTCCTGCTCCTACCTTGCACGAAGAAACGACCGACCCGGTGCTACCTCTGGTAAAACGCAACGAAGGAGCCGAAGCCGAAGCACCGCCCACCGAACCGGCCCCGGTAGTTCTTCCTGGCCGCGACCTGAGCGGGGGACAAACCGACGACCTGAAATCTGAACGGGCCACGATCAAGATCAACACGATCCAACCGGCCCAGGCTACCGTAGCTCCCAGGCTTTTGATCGAACGCGTCACGCGAGACCAATCCCTCGTGCAGTATCTGGTCGAGCGCGGCGAGCTTACGCTCGATGAAGTTTACAACGATCCGCGCCGCAACGTAATTCTGCACGCGCTGGGTGCGCCCGACGACAAAGTGCCGGTGGACACTTATCAGCGGGATTTGCGGGAGGGCGACACGATCATGCTGTGTTCGGACGGGCTGTGGGAAATGGTGCGAGACCAGGACATCGCCGAAGAACTTTTGAGTAGCCCCGACCTGGCAAGTTGCGTCCAGAGTCTGATTGACCAGGCGAACGACAATGGTGGTGCGGATAACATTACAGTAATTTTGGTAAAAACAGTTAAAGGCTAAGAACAAGGAAAGGGAGCAAGGCTAAAAACTTCCGCCTGCTTCCAGCTTGTTTTTAAACGAAGTCGCCTGTAAACAGTCTTTATCCTTGCAAAGTGAGGCATCGAGATGAATTGCCCGGTATGCGGCAAAGGGGTTAAACCCAACGACGAATTTTGTAATAATTGTGGAGCGGTCCTGGCCGGAGCAACGGCTGCCGCCGCAATGCAACGCACCGGGGCAGTCGCGGCCAGCATCGGCGGCGGTGCGGCGACGGTAGCTCGTCCGGCGGGGTCTGGCAGCCCTAAAACCTGCCCGGTTTGTGATACTTCTAATCCGGCCAGCGAAGATTATTGTTTGAATTGTGGAGCCGACCTGAATACTCCTGCGCCCAAACTGACCCCCGCGGGTTCGACTAACGGCCAGAGTGGGCCGGTTGGCACCGGCGCAATTGCGGTGCCGCCTGGAACCCTGCCCGTCGCGGTCAACTGCCCGCGTTGCAACAACATTATTGCCGCCGGGGATAAGTTTTGCCGCAAATGCGGGTTTTCCAGTATAAATTTGAGTGCCAGCGCGTCCAGTCGGACGACTTCTGGAGTCGGTGTAACCGCGCAGGAACTCGACCGCGCCCTTAAAATCGGGGTGGGCAGTAAACTAGGAGATAAAGGCCGCTACAGCATTACCCGCGAAATTGGCGCGGGCGGGATGGGCGCGGTTTTCCTGGCTGAAGATACCGTCCTCAAACGCAAAGTTGTAATCAAAGCTTTGCTGCAATCGGACGACCCCGATATGGTCGAAGCTTCGATCAAGGAGCGCGAGTTCCTGGCGGCGGTCAAACACCCTAATGTCGTGCAGATTTACGACTTCTTGCAGATTGATACCGACGGCTACATCGTAATGGAGTTCGTCAACGGCAAGACCCTTTACTCGATTATGGAAGACCAGGGCCAGCCGTTCGCGCCGGACGAAGCCATCCGCTACATTCTGGGTATTCTGCCTGCTTTCGCCTACATGCACCGCTTGGGCCTGGTCTACTGCGACTTCAAACCGCAGAACATCATGTTGGAAGACCACAAGGACGGCTCGAAATCGGTCAAACTGATTGACCTGGGAACGGTAATCAAGTACGAGAAAAACCCGGCGGCGGTCTACGGTACTCAGGGCTTCTATGCGCCCGAAGCGGTTAAGCATCCTTCGCCCGAAACCGACCTGTATACTATTGCCCGCACCCTGGCCTACATGATCAGTCTGATGGACCTCGACCGGCCTCAATTCGGCATGCCCAGTGCCGAGCATTACCGGGTCTTCCGCGAGAATCCGGCTCTGTACCGCCTCCTGTTCAAAGCGACTAACCCGGTGCCGGGCAAACGCTTTAGCACCGTCGAAGCGATGGCCGACCAATTAGAAGGGGTTTTGCGCGTCGTCGGAGGCGGTCAGCCAGGTATACCCGTCACCTCCAGGCTTTTCGATAGCGGCGCAATGGCAAGCGGCAAGCTTAATACGAAGGAAATGGCGACCCTCGACCCCAGCGATAAAGCCTTCGACCTCCTCAAACAGGGCGATATAGCTCTCAAAACCGGCCAGTACAACCAGGCTCTGGGGCTTTACAACCAGGCGGTCGGCCTTAGTCCGAACTCGGTAGACGCGCATCTGCGGCTGGCCGAACTTTACATGGAACGCGACCAGTACACCCAGGCGTTGGCCGAAATTACCCGCGTGCAGAAGCTGGATGCCGCTAACTGGAAAATCGCCTGGTATACCGGACGTTTACTCGAAGCCCAGGGCAACCTGCCCGCCGCTCTCGACCAGTACCGTGATCTGGTGCAAGACTTGCCGGGTGAGTTGCCGCCCCTGATGGCAATGGCCCGCGTGCAAGCCAAGCTAGGCAACCACCGCGACGCCGTAGAAATTTACACTCTCATTTCACGGGCCAGCCCGGACAATACCGATGCGCTCTTTGGAACGGCTCAGAGCTTGCGGAGTCAGAATCAGTTCAAACCGGCAGCCCAGGCTTTGAGCCGGGTAGGAGAGGGTAGCCTGCGCTTTGTGGACGCGCAACAGGCTATCGCCGACCTTTACCTGTACCAGAAACCTCAGCTCGAAGCCGACGACCTGGTGCAGGTCTCGCAGTCGTTGCGGAACCTGGAAGGACGCGGAGTGGATAATCCGCACTTCCTGCTGGCACGGGCTGATTTTTACCGAAAAGCTTATGACCTGGCTGCGCAGAACAAGTTACCCAGGCAATTCCCGTTACCGCACTTCGATGCAGATGGCGGCAGCCCGGCAGGTACACCCGGTCGTCGGCAGCTTGGACGGTTGGCCGAGGAAAGCTACGATCAATATCTCAAGCGACTCCCGGCCAACGACCCGGAGCGCGAGGCGGTCGTCCGCCAGAAATTCAAGGTTGCGCCGTGGAGATTATTCTAAAGGTCGGAGACTACGTACCGGGAAGGGAAGCCAGTGTGAAGTATTCTCGAAGAAAAGTTACCCTTAACTTCACCCTTCAAAGCTTTGAACTCGGCACCTGGCCCGCGGCGACCGGCATGCGGTACTCGATACTCAGGACTAAAAAGGAGCTTAAGAATGTTTGACGTTTCGGCTTATCAAAATCCCTACTTGCGCGAGGGGGAAACCCGGCTACAAACCGTCCTCTCGGTTAATCTAAACTCGAATGGGCAGACCCAGGCCGTACCGCTGGCCCTGGGTATTGTGGTTGACCGAAGCGGTTCGATGGAAGGTCAGAAGATCGAAGCGGCAAAAGACGCAGCCATTCGGGTCGTGCAGGCGGCTGACGAAAGTACCGCCTTTATGGTGGTAACATTTAATGAAATCTCAAACGTCATCGTGCCGCCCTGCGCTGCTACAGCCGATAACAAGCAGCGGGCGGTGCAGGCCATTCGGTCAATTTATTCTAACGGCGGCACTTGTATGTCTACCGGCCTGGCGGCAGTGGCACGGGAAATGTCCTCGGCTCAGGGTCGCGCCCGTAAAATTTTGTTTCTGACCGATGGCAAAAACGAGGGTGAAAAACGCACGATGCTTGATCGCTCCGTGCAGCAATGCAAACAGGCCCAGATCGAAGTGAGTGCCTGGGGCATTGGAACGGATTGGGACGAAGACGAACTCCGCCATATCGCTGAAGGTACGCAGGGCGATGCGGACATTATTCCTTCCCCCGACCAGGTGGCCGGTGCTTTTGCAGCGGCTTTCTCGCACTTCCAGACCACGGCGGTTACAAACGTGCGACTAAACGTGTGGACACCCCAGGGCGTTACGATTAACGCAATTCAGCAAGTTTTCCCGAATATTACGGCTCTCAAACCGGTCCCGGATGCTACCAATCCCCGGATTAACCAGGTTACACTCGGTTCGTGGGCGCAGGGCGACCAGCGCGATTACCTGGTTGACCTGCAAATTCCAGCTTACACTCCCGGCCAGCAATTCTTGATGGCCCGGCCTAGCCTGGTCTATAATGCGGCAGGGCGCGGCGAAGAGGAAGAAAAGACCGAACGCAAAGGCTGGGTCTTTGCCCAGTGGACGACCGACCTGCAACTGGCGGCTCAGATTGACCACCACGTGGCCCACTACACCAACCAGGAGGAATTGAGCCAGAGCATCCGCGAAGGCCAGGCAGCCCTGGCATCCGGCGACAACGAGCGAGCTACCCATATGCTCGGTCGGGCCTTGCAGTTAAGCCAGCAGACCGGCAACGAAAATATGACCAAGATGCTCAACAAGCTCGTAGTCAAGGAAGCCAACGGTACAGTCCGGCTGAACAAGAATGCCAGCGAAGTGGAGCGAAAGACGATTGCGATCAACAGTGGCAAGACCAGCCGATTGAAGTAGTCTTAGTTTGGGGTAAACCAGGGGTTAGTAACCGGGTAATAATATGATAGTTAGTTTTAGACGGGTAATATAACATTAAGGGTCTTGTATTTTAGCCGATAGACTCTAGCTGAGGGCTAAATGCCAGTCGCTAAGTTGCTAAAAACTTAACCATAAGGAGACGCGGCGACCGAGCCAGCCTGAACGGAGGTCGGGCGGGCCGCCGCCAGGGGGGGACAAATGACCATAGTATGTCCAAATTGTACCGCGAAGAACCAGAGTGATAGTGAATTTTGTGAGCAATGCGGTGCTTTGCTGCCCGCCGCCGAGGATGCGACCGGCACGATGAGCGATACCAGTGGAGCGCAAGCTTCCGCCCTGATGGAAGGGGCTATGGAAGCGCGGGGGATGAACAAGTTAGTTTGTCCCAACAAGGATTGTGGAGTACCACTTGCTCCCGGCGACGAATTTTGCTTTAACTGTGGCACCGATGTCCGCTCGATCACAGGTCTGAACCCGGAGCGTGACCCGGTAGTAGCTCCTACCGGCTCGACGCTGGCCGGGGTTGCCGAAGAGATCGCCCAGGAAAAGGCCATGAGTGATGCAGCGTTGGAACGAGCCTTGAGCCAGATCGGTAACGGGTCGCCGCCTTCTAACGGCCAGGTCGCGGCTGGGCAAAACCTGGGGTCTTCCAATCCAGGCCAGCCAGTGCAAACCCAAACTTCAACCCAGACAGTTGTTGCACCTCCACCTGCGCCCGCCCCGAACGGCGCACCCGTTAGTGCGGTCGGGCCGGAAGCACAGCCCGCCGTAATGCCGCCGGAGCAAGCACCTGATCCTGCCGTCGGCGCGACGGGCGGCGGTTCGCTGCCTGCTACTCCCGGCCCAAACGGTGGGATCGCCGGTAACGCCTTTGGCGCACCGGCCCAGGCCCCCACGTCTCCTCAAACTGCGACGAATGGGGCGGGCGGCACTTTCAAACTTCATATCGCCGGGCCTTACGGCGATGAGGTGGTAGAATGGACTGGCCAGGAGATTTTGCTGGGCCGCAATGACGCTAAAACTCGCGTCTTTCCCCAGGTCAACCTGGACGACAGCGCGGCTTCCCGGCGGCATCTGGCTGTTTGGCGCGAAGATGGGGACAGCTTGTATTACGTGCAAGACCTGGAAAGTGCCAACGGTACTCAGCTAAATGGCCGCGACCTCAAACCAGGTGAGCCGACCGAACTGCACCACGGAGATGTGCTTAAAATCGGTACACGCTACAACATTCAGGTACGCATTAGTTAGGAAAGGGTGTCGGTTAGGAATCAGGAGTTAGAAGCAGGGGTTGGAGTTGGAATTCATTGAGCTATAACGGCCTGGAAGTTATGGCTTTCGCTGGCTTTCAACCCTTTTTTAACTCTTAGGCCCTAATTCTACAAAAGCTATGGATTGGCTGCCCGGAGCTAAAGAAGCCCGTATGCGGGCTGAAACTGTGATACGCCGACGCACGGCGGCATCGGCCCTTACTACCGACCTGGGTTTGGAGCTAGAAGACCTGGAAGTTAGTCTCCAACTCGACGGGAAAGATTTTCAGCCTGCCGATCTGAGTAAATTCAAGGGGCTGGTTGAGCGGGCGCAGGGAATCATGCAGCAGATTTACAACGATATAAATCTGATCGCCGATAAACCTGTCCCGGAGCGCATCACCGAACTGCAAGGCTTCGAGTTTATGCAACCGGCCCTGCGGATCGAGGCGCGGGCGGCAGAAATACGCAAAATTTTGGAACAGGCCCGCGAAGCCCGTAATCAGTTGAACGGCCCGCGTGAAAATGCTGGCAAAGAAATTGCCGAAGCTGAAAACCAGCGTTTGCAGGCCGAGATCGAACTGGCGGCGGCCCGCTCGATTGCCGCGCAACTCAAAGCCGCTTACGCCGAAAATTATCCGACCGTCGAAGCGGCCCTTCTGACGGCTCAAAGCGAAGTACAGGCGGCTACCCAGATGGTTAAATCGGCGCGGCAAGCTCTGGGCCGCAAATCCTGGCGCGAGGCGCACGATCTGGGGCGACGAGCCGGGACGATCTTCGAGTCTGCCGCCGCTAAATTTCAGATGATCCGCTCTTCGCAGGTGGATTATAGCCGGGCCGCTCAAGAAGCCGACGATGCCCTGGCGGCGGCCCTGCGCCAGCTTAACAGCGTGCGCCAAACCCTTTTAGCCCAGGCCGATACCCTGATCCAGGAACCAAGTCACTACCTCAACCCGGCGGCGCGGCGCATTGGCGACGCACGCCTGGCTTACAAAGCTAATCCGCCGCAGTATGTGACGGCCTTACGGTTGGCCCGCGAAGGTCTGATGCTGCTGGCCCAGGCCCAGAGCCAGGCTCAGGGCGAAATTGGCAAGCTAAACCAGAGCCGCCTGGACGCCCGCCAGAACCTCAGTCTGCTCAAAGAAGCCGTCCAAAATCTGCGTATTTCGCTCAATTCCCAGCGCACCGTGCCGGTCAAAGCTAATCAGCTTTACGAAAAAGCCCGCGCCGAACGCGACCGCCTTCTGCCCTCCGAACCACAGCTAGACCGCCTGAGCCTGCCCCAACTGACCGAACTCTCCACGGCGGCTCGACTGGCTCTGCAAACAGCCCAGGAAGGCTTAAAGCTGGTCGGCTTTTAGCTTCTGGTACCGAATTTGCAGCGAAAAACCTGGATTTATTTAAGCAGGTCGGATTTGTTGTGGTCTGGCAGGGAAGCCGGAGCATCAATCAGAGGTAGAACCGCATCGGCAGGAGTATATTCGGCCAGAACTGCTCTGATCCAGAAGGCCGCCGCCAGTAGCACCAGGGCTGTCACCAGAAAAACCGCCCGCGTATCTAACACCGCCGCGATGACCGCTCCCGTTATCGGGCCGAGAGCAAAACCAAGCGAGGAAGCACTGCTGACCAGACCGTAAGCCGCGCCTTTGCGCCCTTCCGGGATGACCCCGGCAATCAGGGCGTTAGCCGAGGGCAAAATACCGCCAAAGAAAAGCCCCATTGCTCCGCGCAAGGCCAGCAATTGCCAGACATTCGTTACCGCCGCCTGGGGTAAATAAAGCAGGGAGGCGGCTACCGCGCTTACGACCAGTACCCGCCGATTCCCGAAGCGGTCGCTCAGGCGTCCGGCGACGGTGGCCGAAAGCGCACTGGCAATGCCGGTAATACCCAGTTCCAGCCCGGCCAGACTTGCTGCTCCGTCAATCGTGCCGTTAAGAGCTTTGATGAACAAAGCCAGTACCGGCGTAATGACGGTATTGGCGAACTGCACCAGGGTCAGGATTGCCAGCATTGCCAGAAATTCCTTCTGGCCCAGCGCGTCTTTCATGCGCCGGGTAAGGCTGTGGCGGGGCGTATTTGGGTCGGGGCGCACCGGCTGGAAATCTTCGTGGACAAAGAAAATTACGATCAGAGCGGCCAGACCGAGGGCAACCGAAGTTATCACAAAGCTGATTCGGTGTCCGAACAGATCGGCCAGCGTGCCGCCGAGGAGCGGGCCGATGCTGGTTCCGGCAAAAACCGCCGTGGACATCAGGCCGAGAGCATAGCCCAGGCGATGCCGGGGTGTCATCGAGGCAACCAGCGCGATGTTAGCCGGAACAGTGCCAGTTAAAGCCCCTTGCATCACTCGCAACAAGAACAAGACCCACACGCTATTACTGACGGCCATGAAAGCCACCAGCACAGACCCGCCCAGCATCGCCCGCAGCACCATGCTTTTGCGCCCGTAGCGGTCGGCCAGGCTGCCCCAGACCGGAGCAAGTACGGCCATCGTCAGCGAACTGACCGCTCCCATTGTCCCCGACCATAATCCGGCCTCGGCTCCATTGGTTATGCCTAATTCCTGGCTTAAAAAAAGTGGAATAAACGGAATAGACGCACTAAAGCCAATGATACTGAGCATCTGAGCGATGAAAGAAGCGTACAGTACCGTTTTCCAGCGTTCTCGCCCGCCCTCACTCGCTTCCGTTGCCTGAGCCATCTGGTAATGTCTACTCCTGTTAATCAGTGTTAGATTATTCTAAACAAGCCAGTATCGAGGCAAATGAGTTGAGCTAAGTGGAAGTAATTATGAACAAACAAGAAGGAAAATGGCTATTTTCCTTCTTGTTTATCTGCGGCAGAATATTCTAAGCTTGTCTAAAAAAGCGGGTCAACCTTGACCCAAATATCGTCCCCGTCCAGGCGGGTCTGGTAAAGTACCATCGTTTTGCGGATCGGCGGATAAATCGCCTTGCCACTCTCCAGATCGAATTGCCAGCCATGTCCGACACATTCAAGTTTCGTGCCGTTGAGGTGGCCGACGCTGAGGGGAAAAGCCTGATGAGGGCAAATATCCCGAAAAGCGTAAAGCTGGCCGTTGACGCGGGCCAGAGCCACCTCGACCGCCGTACCGGAGTCTTCCATTTCGATCTGAACCATCTCGCCTTCCGGCACATCGGCTTGCCGGGCCAATCGGTAGAACCCGGCGGTATCTTTATCGTGTGAAACCAAGTCTTCTTATCCTTACAAGTTCCCAAAAAGATCGGCTAATTTTAGTTTAAATCCAGGCAAGAGGCTCTCTCCCTCTAACTCGCCATCCGGCTGAATCGTGGTCGGTTCTTGATCGGCTTGATGATAAACCGCCGCTATCTTGCGTTCGGGGTCTACCAGCCAGATCAATTGTACGCCCCCCTTCTGATATTTCCTGACTTTTTCGTTCATTTCCTGAATGCTATCATCCGGGGAGCGAATTTCTACCGCTAAATCAGGTTGACGCGGCACGGCCTTAGACGTTTCAGGCGGTACGTTTGGATGAGCAATAAATGCTACGTCCGGGGCCAGGCCATTTTTAACATCCAGGATTTTAAAAGT
>JBBRBE010000129.1:0-17915 GCA_038206175.1 Chloroflexia bacterium | reverse complement strand
CTTAGCCTGTGGCCTAAGCCGTCTTGACCTTCGCTATTTCTTCCAGGCCAAGCTCGACGATAAGCTCCCTGCGAAGCTCGAATTTCTTGACTTTGCCGCTTGCGGTCATGGGGTACTGGCTGACGAACTTGAAATACTTGGGTACTTTGTAGCGGCTGATATTGGCCCGCGCATACTCGCGCATTTCGTCCTCGGCGACTTCCTCGCCTGGTTTGAGCTTGAGCAGGGCCACGGCTTCCTCGCCCATATAGCTATCCGGTACACCTACGATTTGCACCTCGGCAATCTTGGGATGGCGCATCAGGAAAGCTTCGATTTCCGCCGGATAAATGTTTTCGCCGCCCCGGATGATCATATCTTTCACCCGCCCGACGATGTTCAGGTAGCCCTGCGCGTTCATCTTCGCCAGGTCGCCCGTGTGCAGCCAGCCGTCTTCGTCAATGGCGTCGCGGGTTTTTTCGGGCATATTGTAATACCCCTCCATCACCGAATAGCCCCGCATCATCAGTTCGCCCGATTCGCCCAGCCCGACCGCCTCGCCCGTGGCCGGTTCGACAATTTTCATTTCAAGGTAAGGGTAAGGCTTGCCGACGGTGGCGGACTTGAGTTCAAAGGAGTCATCTGCGAGGGTGGAAGTGCCGCAGCCAGTAGATTCGGTCATGCCAAACAAAATTTGCACGTCGGCCCCGATTTTGGCTTTGACTCCTTCCAGTAGCACTACCGGCACGCTGGCTCCCCCACTGATCGCCAGTCGCAAGCTGGACAGGTCGAAATCGCCCGCCACGAAGCGCGGATGATTTATGATTGCGATCAGCATTGTCGGGACGCAAAACGTCATCGTGCCTTTTTCTTGCTGGATCAGTTCCATTACTTTAACCGGGTCGAAGCCAATCAAACCAATCGTTGGCATGCCGCTTTGCAGAGCTTGCACGATAAAGCCCGCCCCGGCGATGTGAAAGAATGGCATCGGGTTGACATAGCGGTCGTGGGAATAATCCACTCCCCGGCGACCCAGGCTCATGGTGTTCAGGAGGTTGTAGTGCGACAGCATGGCTCCTTTGGGAAAGCCGGTCGTGCCACTGGTGTACATTATCATTACGGTGTCGCGGCTGGTAGTAGCGGTTTTGCGGGCGGCCAACTCCTCGTCCGCGACGCTTTCGGCCCCGGCGATCACCTCGGCATAGGGCAGGAGGCCCGGCGTAGGTTGCCCGGCTTTGCCCAGCAGCACCACGCGTTTTAGGCGCGGCAAATTGGTACTGTGGAGGGTTTCGCGGGCCGGGTCGCGCACTTCTTTTAGTTCCGGCGCGATGCTGTAGACCGAATCAAGGTAAGAGTTGCCTCGCACCGTTTCCTGCATAAAAAGGTAAGCTACATCGCCCTGTTGCAGCACGTACTCGACTTCACTGGCCCGGTAAGCCGTGTTGATCGTCACCAGCACTGCCCCGATCCGGGCCGTTGCCATTTGAAGCAGGATCCATTCCGGCAAGTTGGTGGCCCACACTGCGACGTGTTCGCCCTTCTCCACGCCCAAAGCGATCAAGCCTTTCGCCAGACGATCTACCTCGTCCCGGTATTGCCGGAAGTTCAAGCGCAGGTTCAACCCTATTTCGGGGTAGCTGTAGATCAAAGCTTCTTTGTCGCCAATCTGTTCGGCCTGGTGGTCGAGTAGATCGCCGAGAGTGCCGTTTAGCAGGCTTAGCCCGCCGGTTTCCGCTTCCCAGATCGCCCGGTCTCCTTTGACTGTCATAGTCGTTCAATCCTCCTTTGATTGAGTTAATCCAATGTCCGGTGTCAGGAATGCAACCTTGCCTCCCTGGTAGAGTAGTGATTTAATTTTCGGCCCGAAGGATCACAATCAGGTGTAATAGTTACAAAGAAAGAAAGATGGAAATAGAAAAGGTGATTTGCTCGCTGTATTAGTAACACACCTTAGCCCTAAATTCAAGTCCTGGGCCGGGCTGTATCGAAGCCTAAATTGAAAAGGGGAAAAGGGGGTAGGAGGGCATGGTTTGAACATGAACCTTGCGCTCCTACCTCCTTTTCGAGATTACTAGCCAGCTACCGGCCCTGATTTTAACCGGCAAAGCTGGCTTGTTCCAGCCCTTTAATTTCAGTCTTGAAGCGGAAAAGATCACCTGCCAGGGGTTGCCCGGTGGGGTAAGTTGGCCCGAAGGCAGTCCAGGCACTCGTAATAAACAGTTCGTCGAGATTCTCACCGCCAAACATGCAACTGGTGGGGTACTCTACCGGCATTTCAATCTCCCGCTCGACCTTTCCAGCCGGGTCATAGCGGGTAATTTTCCAGCCTCCCCAGCGCACACTCCAGATATAGCCCTCACTATCTACGGTCAGGCCATCCGGTACGCCCTCCTCAGCCGTGCTGTCTATGAAAATGCGCCGGTTAGCAATAGTGCCGGAAGCAGGCTCGAAATCGTAAGCATAGATTACCTTGCGTAGAGAGTCAGTGTAATACATGAGGGTGTTGTCCAGGCTCCAATCAATTCCATTGGTTATGCCCACCGAGATTTCCATCCGCGCTACCGATAGGTCGGGATTAAGCCGGTAGAGCGAGCCTTCGGCCAGGCCGATGGCCGGTTGTTGATGGACTGACCCGGCCCAAAAGCGGCCTTGCCGGTCAACTTTGCCATCGTTGAAGCGCATGAGCGGATTACCTTCTTCCGGGTCGGCCACAAATTCGAGGTCTGTATCCCTTCCACTGCTAAAGGCAAAGCCTCCTTTAGTCGCCAGAACCAACCCGCCCGCTCTGCGCAGGGCCAGGGAGCCGACCGCCAGGCCGACTTGAAAGACCTGATGCTGCTTGGTCGCCGGTTCAAAGGTATGAAAACAAGCTTGTTCTATATCCACCCAGTACAGTTTTTGTTCGGCCTGGCTCCAGACCGGCCCTTCGCCCAGCTTGCAGTTTACGCTAAGAAGATGCTCTAAATTATTGCTCATCGTGCTGTTGTTACCCCTTCTTTCTTTGCTCTTGCTCTTGCTTTCGCTTTCGCTCTTGCTCTCGCTTCCCCTGCCGCTATTCCTCCCTTTTCGGCCCTAACAATAGCATAAAATTCGTCTCGGTTCAGCCTGTCCCGGTTTGTCCTGTCCAGTCCTAGCCGCTTCGCCTTTAGCTGCGCACTTTTAGATCGAGCGTGCCTGTTGTATACTTGGGGGCAAAGTTCAGAAAAGAAGCCGAAAGGGGAAGCGAGAATAAATTGCTGGTTTTGCATGGAATCTGGATTAATTCGATACCGGGAAAATTGCATTTCTGGGCCGAAACTTCTCACTTAGCCGCTTCACCGTCCCTGCCCCGCTCCGTTAGAGGTCGTCCCAAAGGGCCATCCGGCCAGGCTACCGCAAAGACCCGCGCCCATCCTTTCGCTTTAGCCGGGTCGGGCCTTTTAGAAGCGGTAAGCTCAGTAGCCGGGAGCCTGCTGGCCGAAGGTGGCCGCTTCGAGGCGTTGGATTTACACCTGCCTTCGACAGCCCAAACTCCCCTTCCCTCGCCTCAACTTTTCCTCGATGCGCTTTCGGTTGAGAAAGCGGACGGCCTGGCTCCCTGGCAGGTGCCAACGCTGGCCTTCGAGCCACCTCTGGCCCTGGATGCCCTGTTGGGTTTAACCGCTCAGCCGCCCTCGCTTGTTTTTGGCGAAAGCCTGGATTACTGGCTGGAAGTTGCCCACTTCGGGCTAGAACTGACCGCCCGGCAAAGTTTCGTGCCAGTAGTTTACGAACCTTCGCCAATCGCTTCTGCCCAAAATAGTAGTAGCAGCCCAAAAAATAAGGCCAGGGCGGATTTAGCCGCCAGCTACCGGGCCGGTTGGCAAAGCCATCTCGAACAGGCCGACAAAGAACGCCTTAAAGGGTTGGCGCGGGCAATGCCGCCGCTATGCCGGGCGGTTATTGCCCCCTCTGAACGAGAAGGGGCAACGACCCCGGCCCATCCCTTCCAACTGGTCAACAGCTTTGTAGATGACGCCGTAGACGGTTTCGTGCGGCAAAGTTTGTTGCGTACTCCACTCCTGCCTCGGCGACTGCGCAAGAGCAATCTGAGCCTGGCCGAACAGTGGTTGCACGCTCTATCATCCCCCGACGACCCGACCCTTGCGGCTTCGGAAGGAGAGCTTAAAACCTTTGCCGCCGATATTGGGCAGTGGCTCGAACAATTACAGGGTCTGGACACCCACGCCCCTTTCCGCACCTGCTTTCGGCTCGACCCGCCTCGTACCGACCCCAACGATCCCCGTAATTCTGACGAGGCCGACGACGGGGCTGATTGGCTAGATGATAATTTGACCGCTTCGCCCGAAGCCAACGCCGACCGCTGGCGGCTTGGCTTTTTCCTCCAGGCCACCGACGACCCGACCCTGCTGGTCGAGGCCGCCCAGGTCTGGCAGGAACGCTCCGGCACTCTTAAACTACTCCAACGCCGTTTCGACCAACCCCAGGAGCGGCTACTGGCTGACCTGGGCCGGGCTTCCCGCCTTTATCCACCCCTGGAAGAAAGCCTGAAAACGGCCCGGCCCAACGAACTAAACCTCGATACGGACGGAGCTTACCAGTTCTTGCGCTTTGTCGCGCCTTTGCTCGAACAAAGCGGGTTTGGGGTGCTGCTACCGGGCTGGTGGTCGAAACCAGCCCTGCGTCTCGGCGCAAAAATGCGGCTGCGACCACCTCAACCGACCGACAAGAGTAAAGTAGCTTCTGCCGGACTGTTGGGGCTGGAAAGCCTGGTGCAGTACGACTGGCAGGTTGCCCTCGGCGATCAGGTTTTATCGCCCAAAGAGTTCGAGAAACTGGCAAACCTCAAGGTTGGCCTGGTGCGCGTCAGGGGGCAATGGGTCGAACTAAAGCCGGAACAATTAGAGGCGGCTCTGGCCTTTTTCAAAAAGCAGCATTTGCAAGGCCAGATGTCGCTAGGCGAGGCTTTGCAACTCGGCCTCGACCCCGGCGAACAGACGGCGGGAGCGGTCGGGCTACCTGTAACCGAGGTCGAAACCGAAGGTTGGGTCAAAGAACTGCTCGACCGGCTTACCCACCTTGAAAAGATGGCCCCAATTGCCCCGCCTGCCGGGTTGCAGGGCCAACTGCGGCCTTATCAGTTGCAGGGGGTTAGCTGGCTGGCTTTCTTGCGGCGGTTCGGCTTCGGGGCGTGCCTCGCCGACGATATGGGTTTAGGAAAAACGATTCAGCTTATCGCGCTCTTGCTCCACGAACGCGAACGCGGAGAGCAAGGCCTCACAGCACCGGAAAAGGATGAAACGCCGGAGAATTATTCCCTCTTGATGCGGCCCGGCCCGACCCTTCTCGTTTGCCCTATGTCCGTCGTGGGAAACTGGCAACGCGAACTGGCCCGTTTTGCGCCTTCCCTCAAGGTGATGGTGCATCACGGTGCCGACCGACTTACTGGCGACGAGTTCGAGACTGCCGCCCGCTCTCACGAAGTCGTGCTGACGACCTATGCCCTGGCCCAACGCGACGAAGCGGAGTTGGCCCGGATCGAGTGGCAAAATCTGGTGCTGGACGAAGCCCAGAATATCAAGAACGCCCTGGCGAAACAAACGGCAGCCATCCGGCGTATTCCGGCCCATAGCCGTATCGCTCTCACCGGCACGCCGGTCGAAAACCGGCTGTCGGAATTGTGGTCTATTATGCATTTTCTCAATCCGGGTTATCTGGGGTCGGCCCAGGAGTTTCGCGCCCGCTTTGCTACCCCTATCGAGAAGTATCACGAACCTGCCCCGGCCCTCCGTCTCAAGAACTTGATCCAGCCTTTCGTGTTGCGCCGTCTCAAGACCGACAAGAGCATTATTGCCGACCTGCCCGACAAGCTGGAAATGAAAGTTTTTTGCAACCTGACCCGCGAACAGGCCACCCTTTACGAAGCGGTCGTCAAAGACATGCTGGAACAAATCGAGCAAGCCGAAAGCATCCAGAGGCGCGGGCTGATTTTATCGGCTTTGATGAAGCTCAAGCAGATTTGCAATCATCCGGCCCAGTTCGCCAAAGACTCCAGCAGTCTGCCCGGTCGAAGCGGCAAACTGGCCCGCCTGGAAGAGATGTTGGAAGAAGTGCTGGCCGAGGGCGACCGCGCCCTGATATTCAGCCAGTTTGCCGAAATGGGCGGGATGCTGCGGTCTTATCTCCAGGAGCGGTTGGGCCGGGAGGTGCTGTTTTTGCATGGCGGCACGCCTAAAAGTCAGCGTGACCTGATGGTACAACGCTTTGGAGGAACCGGGCGGAACGTGCCGCCGCTCTTTATCCTGTCGCTAAAGGCGGGCGGGGTTGGGCTTAACCTGACGGCGGCTAATCACGTTTTTCATTTCGACCGATGGTGGAACCCGGCAGTCGAGAACCAGGCCACCGACCGGGCCTTTCGGATCGGTCAGCAAAAGAACGTTCAGGTGCATAAATTCGTTTGCGTCGGGACGCTGGAAGAGCGCATTGATGCGATGATCGAGCAAAAGAAAGAACTGGCTCAGGCGGTCGTCGGGAGCGGTGAAGGTTGGCTGACCGAGTTATCTACTGCCCAACTGCGCGACCTGTTCGCCCTGGGCCGGGACGCGGTGGGCGAATAGTTGTTACAAGTGCTGATGAGATAAGCGGTAGACCTGATGAAAGTTACCGCAGAAAGCAGGTAAGGATGCCAAAGCGAGGCGGCGGAAAGGATTATTACGATGATTATTACTTCCCACCCAGCACTCCCCGCCGGGTCGAGGGCGGGCTTAAAACCAGGAACGAACGCGGCGCAATCGGCGAAACCTGGTGGTCGCGCCGATGGTTAAGCGTGCTTGAGTCGTTCGATCTCGGTACACGCCTTACCAGAGGCCGCTCCTACGCCCGGCAAGGCCAAGTGCTTTCTATCCTGGTCGAGCCAGGGATAGTCAAAGCTAAAGTGCAGGGTTCCCAGGCCCGGCCCTATAACGTCGCAATTAAGCTCAAGGCGTTCTCGGCCATGCAGTGGGATAAAGTAATCGAAGCGATGGCCGGACAAGCTCTATTCGCGGCTAAACTGCTGGCCGGTGAAATGCCTCAAAATATTGAAGAAGCTTTCACTCAGGCGGGGGTAACTCTATTCCCAGCCTCGGCTACCGAGCTTGAAACGAACTGTTCCTGCCCGGATGCCTCGAATCCCTGCAAACACATCGCGGCGGTTTACTATATCCTGGCCGACCAGTTCGACGCAGACCCTTTCCTGATTTTCAAGCTGCGCGGTCGCTCCAAAGAAGCGATCATCGAAGCTCTGCGGCAAACGCGCACCCAGGCTCAACCGCCCGAACCTACAGACGCGGGGCGGGCCGGGGCTGCTTTAGCGACTGCTTCTGCTGCTCAGGTTCGTGCGGCAGAACCGCTTGAGCCGGTGGCGACCCTGGAAGAGAGTCTGGAAAACTTCTGGCAGGCTGGCCCGCAATTAAGCGGGTTTGTCGCTCGTCCGGCCCCGCCCCGCATCGAGAATGCTCTGCTAAAACGCCTGGGTGAACCGCCCCTGAAACTTGGCAGCACTGGTCAGGAAATGTTTACTCTCCTGGCTAAAGCTTACCTGGTCGCCAGCGCGACGGCTCTGCAAAAAGCTTCGCAAGACTGAGTAGCTTGAAGAAGCTTCAGGCTGGCCCGCAATAGGCTCTTTAGTTCCGGCCTGCCTTCCTACTTGCTCTCGCTCTGGGCCGGGGTGGGCTGATAGGTCAGAACAACGATGCCGGAAGCGAAGGTCTTTGTCTCGGCCAGTTTGAGCGTCTTCGCGTCGCTGCCCTCTTTGAAAAGACGCTTGCCTTTACCCAGCACAATCGGACACACCATCAGTCGGTATTCGTCAATCAGGTCGTGCTGCATGAGGGTGTGAACAAGTTCGCCACTGCCGTAAATGAGGATATTCTGGCCGGGTTGCTGCTTGAGCCGGGCGACCTCTTCCACGACATTCTCCTTGATCAAGCTTGAATTGTTCCACTCAAGCTCCGAGAGAGTGGTCGAGACTACGAACTTGGGCAGGCTGTTCATTCGGTCGGCAAAGCCTTGTTCGTCTTTCTGGGAAGGCCATCCCTGGGCAAACCCTTCATAAGTCACCCGCCCTAGCAAAAGCGCGTCCGAGGCGAACAATTCCGCGTGCTTAAATTTGGCCGCTTCTTCACTCCTGAACGGGACAGTCCATTCTGGCTCCTCCATTACGCTGTCTATAGACAGGTATTCAGTTACGATTATTTTTCTCATGTTAGATCCTTTCTTAACATGCTGATCGCTTTTTCGACCCGCCGTTGCCGGGTTTCGGCAGTCTTGGCTTGCTCGACCGCCAGTACATGCTGCAACTTATGGCTGTATGACAGGCTATCGAAGAACCGCCGGGCCTCACCATCCCGGTCGAGAGCCTCGGCCAGGTCGGGCGGTACGCTGACCTCACGAGGTGCGGTATCGAGTTCGAGGTCAACCTCCACCTCGTCCCCGGCAGCGACCCCGGCCCCCTGGCGGTGTTCGGCACTGACCGGCAGCATAAATACTCCGCCCATCATGGCTACGGTGCTGCGGTAAGTGTACCCGTTAAGCTTGACCTGCACGGCGGGCCGCTTACCCGGCCCCAGAGCCGCCACTACCTCTGGCGGAACCTGGATGCCGGTAGCAGTCTTGCCGCCGAGCTGAATTATGGCACGGAATTGCATAAAAACTCCTTAAATCGAAGCGGCGGCCTGCTGCAAAAGCCGGGCTAAAAGCTCGTAGTCAACTTCCTGACCTTTACGGATTTTGATCGTCTTGCGCTCGGCAGGGCCAGCTTCAAAAAAGCCTGCCGGTGCTTCGAGCGCAGTGGCATTAAAAATCGTAAAGCTGACCCAATCCTTAGCGGTTCCCAGAACAGCGGCGTACTGGCCGTTCTTCAAAAAATGCGGCTTGCCATACTGAATGCGTTCTTCCACCTCTGGCACGGCTTGCTGCACGAGTTGACGCAACCGAAGGCCGATCTCGGCTTGCCATTCCTGGGTTATTTTCTCCATGTACTCGGTAACGGCCTGGTTTACACTCATGCTCATGCAAAGAACTCCTCTAGCGCGGGCGCGATGACTTCCGGGGCGACATTGTGTTCCTGACCAGCCAAAACGCGGTACTGCCCGGCGGGTAGAATGTCGGCCAGAGTTTGGGTCGAGTTCTGCATCCAATCCCAGCTTGCCCCCCCGGCCATCACCAGCGTGGGTATCTTCACCGAAGCCGCCCGCTCGGTTGGCAAGTTATAGTCGCCCATGATCGTAGCATCGTAGGCCAGGGTGTGGGCCAGGGCTTCCTGGCTCGGCCACCAGGGTTGGCTGCGGGCGAAACCAGCGAACTCCGGCGGTAGGCCCACTACTTTTAACATGAAATATTCTACTGCCTCACCCCGGCGACCTTCGGCCACCAGTTTAGTGTAGATCGAGGCGGTATCTGCCGGAGGCCGGGGTCGGCTGTCGCCAACGATGAAGGGCGGTTCCCATAGGGCCAGCCTGGTGACGGCGAGGCCACTGGCGACCGCTTCCAGGGCCAGGGCCGCCCCGGAGGAAGTGCCGTATAGGAAGGCCGAGCCCCCGGCTTCTTGGATCAGGGCATCCAGGTCTTCCACCTCGCGTTCAACCGCATAGGGGGCGGTGTCGCCACTGTCGCCCCGGCCCCGCCGGTCGTAGTTGTAGACCCTGAATTGGGCGGTCAACTGCTCCGCCAGAGGCGCGTTCGACGAACGATCAACCGACCCGCCGCAGACCAGGATGACCGGCAAGCCTTCCCCGGACTGCTCAAACGCGATAGTAGTGCCGTCTTTCGACCTGACTGTTCTTATCATTTTGGCTTCCTTTGCTTGTTTTGGGGTAGATTTACTTGATCCGGTTCGAGTTGGCCTCGTAGCCGCCACCCGGATAGACCCACCCGCCGCTAATGGTATCGCCATCGTCGCTAAACTTACCCCGGTAATAGGCGGGCGAACCCTTCTCCCCACCCCAGATCGTCAGGGTGTCGTCGTCCAGTTCATACACATAGTCGAAGGTGCTGCCCAGATTATCGTAGTAGCGCGATTTTATCTCCGCGCCCGGCTCGGCTCCAAATAGTTGCTCATGCCCAATAATTTCAAGACCCTTGATCTTATGCCCATCGTGGTCAAGCTCAACCTTTTGGAGCAGGAAGAAGCCGCCCTCCATCCACTCATAACTAACTTCTCCGTGTGCGCCGCCCGACACTTTCCACCTGCCGACCAACCGATCTAGCTTTTTGAGGTCGGGATTGGGTAGGGGCGACATCGGTTGCGCCGGGGTGTTGGTAGTGCTATCTGTTGTCATAGCTAATCTCCTTGTGATTGTCATCAGATAATGACTAAGCCTGCGCCAGGTATTCCTCCAGGCGATCCCAGGTCTCGTTAGCACCCTGAGCCATACCCATTTCCAGAACTGCTTTGAGGTCGGCGACCGAGGCAAATTGAGCGCGGTTAGTAAGCTTCGTCTTGCCTTCGTATTCGGCGAATTCCACCCTTATCAGTATCTGAGGCATACCTTCGACCGGATTGCCCTCCGCATCCGCAAAGACGTCGTTGTAGACGATTAGCGAAGGCACGACGATTTCCTGATAGATGCCTTTGCCCCAGGCTTCTTCACCGCCCGGTCCGCGCATGCAATAAAGCCAGCTACCGCCCGGCCTCACCTCCATCCCGTAATTCGTGGTCGTCCAGCCTCTTGGCCCCCACCACTGCGCCAGACGCTCCGGCTCGGTCCAGGCTTTGAAGACCAGTTCCCGCGGGGCGTCGAAAATGCGCTCCATGACGAATTCACGTTCGGCCAGGGTCTCCGGCGTGTTGCTGCTTGCTGCGTTTTCGGCCATATCGGTTTCTCCTTGCTTAATAAATATTATCCCAAAAGGATCAAGACCACATCCGGCCTGTTTGATCCAATCCACTCATTCATTGCGAGGCAAAACTACGGCTGTTTCTTGTCTTTCTCTTGAGCCTGTAGTTCTTGCAAGTAGGCGTCCAGCCGATCAAACCTTTCGTCCCAGACTTGCCGGAAAGAGGCCAGCCAGCCGTCTAGCTCCCGGAAGGGTTGCGCTTTCAATTTGTAAATGCGCTTCTGGGCGTCGCGTCGAACCTCGACAAATCCGGCCTCCACCAGGACGCGCAGATGTTTGGAGACCTGCGGCTGGCTGAGTTGGAGTTGCGCGACAATTTCTCCTACCGAGTGAGGCCCGCCTTGCAAGTATTCCACAATGTGTAAGCGGTTCGGCTCGGCCAGAGCGTTCAAAGTTGTGATCATGCTTTCAATATACCCCCAGCACTATATGCCTGTCAACGTATATATCCGGCAAAGAATATAAAAGTGCCTGTTTTTTAGAGCTAATTGGAGCTAAATTTCGCATAAAAAAAGAGAGCAAATCGGTTTGCTCTCCTTTTTTTGTTTGTTTGAGTTGTTAAAGACTTAGCATTAGAAACGCCCTGAGCGTTTACTGCTCGTGCGAAATCAAGAAGTCAACCAGGGTGCGAATGATCTGACCGCTCGAACCTTTCGCCAGGTAAGGCTTTTCGGCTTCGGTGTAGGCTGTGCCAGCGATGTCGAGATGCAGCCAGGGAACGCCGCCGGTGAACTCTTTGAGGAAAGCCGCCGCAGTGCTGGCTCCCCCCGCCCGCCCGCCGGTATTGAGCAGATCGCCAGTCGTACCACGGATTTGTTCGCTGTATTCCGGGAAGAGCGGCAATTGCCAGGCTCGCTCACCGGCAGCCTCGGCAGTCGCCAGGAACTTATCGGCCCAGCCCTGATCCGACGCAAAGACCCCCGTAGCGACGCTGCCGATGGCGACGACTACCGCGCCGGTCAGGGTTGCCAGGTCAATCAGGCGGGTCGCCCCTAACTTGCGGGCGTAAGCCAGGCCATCGGCCAGCACGATCCGGCCTTCGGCGTCGGTATTGAGCACTTCGATAGATTTTCCTTCCAGCGAACCGATCACGTCGCCGGGGCGATAAGCCGTGCCGCTAGGCATGTTCTCGGCAGCGGCTACGACACCGATCACGTTAAGTTTAGGCTTGAGTTGGGCCAGAATACGCATCGTGCCGATTGTCCAGGCTCCACCGCTCATATCGAATTTCATATGATCCATATGCTCGGCAGGTTTGATACTGATACCGCCGCTATCGAAAGTAATGCCCTTGCCGACCACCCCGATATAAGGCGCATCGCCCGCCCCGTTGTACTTGAGGACAATCATGCGCGGTTCGTTGATGCTGCCCTGCCCGACCGCCAGGATCGCCTTGAAGCCGCCTTCTTCTAGCTGTTGCCGGTCGAGGGCGTGAAATTCGAGGCCGACTTCCTGGGCCAGTTTCTGGGCTTCCTCGGCCAGACGTGCCGGATACATAGTGTTGGGCGGCTCGTTTGCCAGAGTGCGAGCCAGGTTAATCCCTTCGCCGATCACTACGCCACGGGCTACCCGGTCTTTAAGGGTGGCATCGCCCTCGGCCAGGAAAAGCACATCGTCCAGCACTTTTTCATCTTTGTTTGGCCCGGTATGGTAAAAACCCGGCTCGAAGATACTCGATACTACACCCTCGGCATAAGCTTGATAAAGGTCGGCGGTATTGGCGGAACCAGTGGGGAAAGCAAACGCCAGTTTCTTCGCGCCCTTCTTGCGAAGGTGGCGGGCGGTGGCTGCCGTTAGCTGGCGGGCCATCATTACGCTGAAATCGGCCTGTTTGCCCGCGCCCACCACGACGAGCCGTTTAGCCGGGCCACCCTCGGCTCCCAGGGTCGTTTCCATTTCCAGAAATTTATCGGTTGCGCCCAGTTCGCGCACCTTGCCGACTAATGCGGCGGTTTTTTCGTCCAGACCGGCAGGTAAAGCCTCGCCATCGCTGAAGCGCACTACTACCAGAGCGTCCAGGTCGCCGGTCGGTTTATTTTCAACTCTAATTCGCACTATCTGTCTCCTTGTCCGTGAGGGATGCTCGAAACATTTGAAGAAACGTTTCAAGACTATGAAACAACTATTCTAAAGTAACCTGCCGATTTTACACCAAAGCCTCACCGGGTGCAATCAGCAGGCCGTTTTTAGCCTGATAATGCTGCATAAGTAAAATCGAAAACGGACGTTTCGATTTTACTTATGCAGCACTTAACATTACCTAACCTTCGTTCCTCATGCCAAATATTTTGAACAGAAAAGCATAAGTATCGGCCAGCTCGTCAATCACCTTCGCGGTCGGTTTGCCCGCGCCGTGTCCGGCTTTAGTCTCGATGCGAAGCAAGATCGGGTTCGGGCCTCGGTGGTTAGCTTGCAGGGTCGCGGCGAATTTCTTGGCGTGGAGCGGCACAACCCGGTCGTCGGTATCTGCCGTCGCTATCAGAGTTGGCGGGTAGCTTACGTCCGGGCGGACGTTGTGCAGAGGCGAGTAGGCGTAGAGAAAGCGGAACTGCTCCGGGTCGGCTTCGGCGTTACCGTAATCCGAGACCCAGTAGCGGCCAACCGTAAACTTGTGAAAGCGCAGCATATCCGTCACCGGCACCTGGCAGACCACCGCCCCAAAAAGCTCCGGGCGTTGAATCATGCAAGCGGCTACCAGTAAACCGCCGTTCGAGCCACCCATAATCGCCAGTTTGCGCGGGTTGGTGTAATTCTGAGCCGTTAACCAGTGGGCCGCCGCCTGGAAATCGTCGAAGACATTTTGCTTGGAAGCCAGCGTTCCGGCCTGATGCCATTCCTCGCCGTACTCGCCGCCCCCCCGCAGGTTCGCCAGGGCAAACACTCCGCCGTTTTCCAGCCAGACGAGTCGGCTCAGGCTAAAGGAAGGCGTCAGGCTGATGTTGAAGCCTCCGTAGCCATAGAGTAGCGTCGGGTTCTGGCCGTCCAGCTTCAAGCCGCGCCGATGCACCAGGAACATTGGAATACGAGTGCCGTCTTTAGAATTATAAAAGACCTGGCGCGTTTCGTAAGGCGCGGGATCAAAGTTTAACTCCGACTGCCGAAAGACTTTCAGCTCACTCTTTTTAAAGTCGTAGTGGTAGATCGTGGTTGGAAACAAAAACGAAGTAAAGCCGATAAACATTTCATGGTGTTCGCGTTTCCCGGCCAGTTCCACGACCGAGCCGAGCGTCGGCAAAGTGATTTCGCCTTTGGGAGAGCCGTCCAGGTCGAACATCCGCAAGCGGTCGTGGGCGTCGTGGAGGTAAGCTGTCACGAACTGGTTATTGACCGTGGTGACGTAGGAGAGTACGTCTTTATCCTGGCTTATGATCTCGCGCCAGGAAGCCGGTTCAGGCCGGGCCAGGTCAATTGCAATTACCCGGCCCCGTGGCGCGTCCAGGTCGGTATTGAAATAGAAGATCGGCCCATCGTTATCTATAAAAGAATAGCGGGCGTCCTCGGCGTCGAGCAATGGCACAAACGGCCCGTTGCTGCCGGTCTCGCGGTAGTAGAAGCGGTTACGCGGACTCGTCCCGCGCCAGACAATGAGATAGAGGTATTGGCCGTCTTCGGTAACATTGGGGTCGAAGGCCAGTTCTTTGTCGTCCGGTCGTTCGTAAACCAATTGATCTTCGGCCTGGTCGGTTCCCAGGCGGTGCCAGTAGACCCGGCTAAAGTTATTCTGGTCTTCCGGCGGCACCGTGCCGGGGGTGGGAAAGCGCATATAGTAGAAGCCAGTGTTATCGGGCAGCCAGGCAATGTTGGTAAATTTGCTCCACTGGAGGATTTCGGGGTAATCCTCGCCGCTTTCGATCCGGCGGATGTGCAACTCCTGCCAGTCGCTCCCACTGCGGGAGAGCGCGTAGACCATCAGGGTGCCGTCTTTGGTAAAAGAAGTGCTGGTCAGGGCGATAGTACCATCTTCGCTCAGGCCGTTGGGGTCTAGGACAACCTGCGCCTCTGCGTCCAGGCTGTCCTGGCGGTAGAGGACAGATTGGTTTTGCAAGCCATCGTTTTTGGAGAAAAAGTAATCGGAGCCTTCGCGGTGAGGCGCGGAATATTTAGGATAGTTCCACAGGGCGGTCAGGCGTTCCTTGAGCCAGGGTCGGGCCGGAGCTTGTTGGAGGAAGGCTTCGGTCAACTCGTTTTGCTCATCCACCCATTCGAGGGTCGCGGGTGCATCGGGGTTTTCTAGCCAGCGGTAAGGGTCGGCCACGATTGTACCGTGGTAGTTATCTTTTATATCTTCGATATGGGCAATTGACATGTCTAAATAATTCCTTTCTAACTCAGGATTGCTTTATACAACCCTTATTATCCCAAAATACAGTCCAATTGGGCAAGTTATATACCTTCGCTCTAGCTCACAAAGGATCAAGTTTGATAAACCTAAAGGAAGCCGTTATACTAAAACTTGTAACGAACCTGGTAAACTGCCGCTCTGGAACCCTTCCCCTTCTGATCAGCTTCAGCCGCTTGCAGATTGGGCAAGACGGGCGGGTGACGGGCTGTTCGATCCAATTCAAGGCTAAACTGTGTAAGAGGTAAGCCGTTATAACTAACTGAATAAACGGAGAAAATCGGCGTTTTTCGGTCTATTTAGGGCCTAGAATGTTTAATGCGAACGGCAACCAGGCAGTGTTAGGCTGAAAATAAGGAAACTCTAGTCCAAATGATAAATGCCCGGTGCCATAGTAGTGTGCCGGGCTAGTCAAGGAGGAATCGCAAGTGACAACTCTTGCTCAGCAAACATATGTAGCGAAGGATTTTAACCTCAGTGGCCTGAACGGTATTTCGGATCGCACGTTGGAAATTCACTTCGCGCTCTATAAAGGTTACGTCACCAACACGAATACCCTGAACGAGCATATCTCGCAACTAATCAAGGATGGCAAGGCTGGCGCACCGGAATTTTCGGAATTAACCCGCCGCCTCGGTTTCGAGTACAACGGGATGCGTCTGCACGAATACTATTTTAGCAATATGACCAGTAGCGGCAGCAGTCAGCCGAGTGCCGGGAAGCTGATTGACACGATTAACTCTAGTTTTGGCGATTTCGAGACCTGGAAGACCGATTTTACCAAAGTCGGTGCGATGCGCGGGGTGGGTTGGGCCATTATGTTCCAGGACCCTTTCACCGGTCGGCTGTCGAACCACTGGGTTACCCTTCACGAGGACGGCAACCCGGCAGGGTTCGCCCCGATCCTGGTGATGGACGCCTGGGAACACGCTTTCTTGCTCGATTACAAGCCCGCCGAACGCCCCAAGTACATCGAAGCGTTCTTTACTAACATTGATTGGAACGCGGTCGAGCAACGCCTTTCGCAATAAAAGCGTGGCCGCTGCCAGGTTGCCGGACGCTGGCTTCCTGTAACGGTTAAACTTTAGATTTGATAAAAGGCTCACGCCCGGCGTGAGCCTTTTATTTTAAAACCTGTTTCGAGGTTTGGCAATCGGTTTCTGGTCTATTTGCGGTCGGGTTCGTAACGCAAGCTGACGACACCGCTCTTGAACGTCTTTGACTCTAACAGTTTCAGGGGGAACTGACGGCTGACACCAGCAAACAGAGCTTTGCCGTTCCCTAGCACGATTGGATTAATGTTTAGGCGGTATTCGTCAATGAGGTCAAGCTGCATAAACGTCTGGGCCAGCACGGGGCTGCCGAGAAACCAGATGTCCTTGCCGGGTTGTTGTTTGAGTTTGTTGATTTCCTCGGCAACGTTATCCTTAATCAGCACCGTATTAGTCGTATCGTTCCATTCAATGCGCTCCAGGGTGCGCGAAAACACGATTTTGGTCGCCTTGTCCAGCCAGCGGGCATGTTCAAGTTCCGCCGGGGTGCTATCTGGATTTCCGGGCACGGTCAGCCAGTAGCTTGCCATCAGTTCATAGGTGCGGCGTCCCCAGATCACGGTATCGGTCAGGTCGTGCAAGGAATGAGAATCCTTCTCAAGCTCGTCATCATAGGAAATCCAGTCAAGCTCGTCGTTTGGCCCTGAGGCCAGGCCATCCAGCGTTAGATGGATCAGTGAAATAACTTTTCTCATGATCAGCTCTCCTTAATCTAAATACTGTAGCGAATGTGGATTACAAGAGCGGAATCGTTGCTGCTGATTTGCTCTGGTTCAACGGGCTGTATGCCGATAGACGGCTCTTCAGAAGTAGGTTTTAGATCGCCAACTGCAAATGTATTATCTCACAGTGTGTAAGAAAGGGCCGCCTAAAAATTGTTTTAACCCACCGCAGGTACGAAGGGAATTGTGTGTAACTCCATACTTAAAGCTTAAGATCCTGGGCAACCTTAGATAAGATTAAAGAGACAACTGCGGCCCTGGACGGACTGTTATAAATGCCCTTGGCTAGAAGTAGAACAAGGGTAGAAAGAAATAAGGCAGATAGCACAATTAACATAAGTGGTAATTTGGCGAAATAATGGTTGCAAGTAGGCACGCTTTGTGCTACTCTCCATTTATGTTGTAATATGTTGTAAATTGGAATGTTGTTTGCTCCATCGGCAATTGATTCAACGAGGATGTTAGAATTCAGCACGGGAGCGGCCCTGGGCCAGGCCAGAGGCCGACTTTGGAATCGAAGAACTATTGATGCTCAAGAGGCCAGATGCAGGTTAAGATAGGGTGCGAGATGGTCTACGAGTCGGAGAGCCAGACTCCGGTTATTATGCTCGTCAGACCCCGCGATAAATATAATCACACGCTGCTTAGCGAAACGCGGCAGGTTACGCCTGAAATTCCCGTTCACGAATTTGTTGACCACTTTGGCAACCATTTGTGGCGATTTGTGGCTCCGCCCGGCCAGATGACGATCAGCTACGACGCGCTGGCCGAAGTGCCGCCCACCCCCGACCCGATCCGCGCCGAACTCGGCGGGGTGCTGGGCCTGGATGTGCCGGGCGAGTTTTTGCAATTCCTTTTGCCCAGCCGCCATTGCCCCTCGGATTTGTTGATCGGGGAAGCTTGGGAGCGGTTTGGCAATACTCCGCACGGTTGGGCCAGAGTACAGGCCGTGTGCGATTGGTTGCA